>JBDNDG010000212.1:0-7628 GCA_046719255.1 Chloroflexaceae bacterium | reverse complement strand
TGGAATAATTCAGGCCCGCCGTTCCCATTCGTTTATTCGTTTCCCCTTCGTTGACGAATCTTTCCCCCTCGCGCGGCCGGGGTGTTGACGGGCATCCGTGGTATAAGTGGTATAATCAGGCCCACCTTTCCCCTTCGTTTATTCGTTTCCCCTTCGTTGCCGCCTGTACCCCCTCGCGTGGCCGGGGTGTTGACGGGCATCCGTGGTATAATCAGACCTGCCGTTCCCATGCGTTTATTCGTTTCCCATTCGTTGACGAATCTTCCCCCGCATCCCGGAGGCGTGTTGCCGCATCAGGAAGACCATCCCACAACAGGTGAAACCTTTTGAATCGCTGAGGGTGCGGGGGCTGCTCATTTCAGAAACACCAGAATCCCCGCGAGAGGTATGAGCCCATGTCTCACGAGAAGGATCCTGTTTTTGCGTTTATGTACCTGAGACACCCTGCGATGCGTAGCAAGGAGGTTATGATGAGCGCACGCCAGGTTGGATTGCTCGGGACGGTACTGTTCGCCCTGGTTTTGTTCGGGATCGGGTTGCTGGTGCAGGGCGGCATCGGCCACCTGAGCGGCGCTGCCGCAGCCCCGCTCGCGCAACCGACCGTGAGCGCCACGTTGATCCCGCGCTTCATCAGTCTGGATCCCTACGGGGCATATCTCGACGGAGGAGCGACGTTTTCGGATGGGTTTGGTCCCAACAGCGGCTTGCGACTGCCTGACGGCGCAGTGACCAGCTTCAGCCTGGGGTTCACCGTGCCGCCTGATTATGCCGCAGGAACGACACTAACGATACGCATGGTCTGGCACACGCCTTCGACGGGGTGTGTCATCACCTTTCGTCCCAACTCCATCGCCATTGCCCGTCCCGGGCGAACCCATATTATAGGTGCCGGAGCCTCGGACGGGCTTTCGGTGGTCGGCGGCGTAAACCTGAACGCGTCGCCGACAGCAAATAGTTCGCAGGAAACCCGGATCGAAATCACCTCACCGGTTTCCGGTACACCACTGCAACCAGGCGATGTGATTATGTTCAGCATGTTTCGCGCTGGAACGGCGCCAGCCGATACCTGCACCGGCAACCTGGTGATACAGGGTATGGCCTTGCTGTATCAGGGGCAGACTTCGTACCTGCCGCTGGTGGACGACTAAGGTGAACACCCGGGGAGACCGGTTTTCCCCACACCCCTCCCTGCGGGGAGGGTTTGGGAGGGCGTAGCCATCCGGGACTGCTTTCGCAAGGAACCGAACCCGGCGGAGCGCGTTGTCGCTCCGCCGGCGTCCGCCGTATCCTCCGCTTGCTGGTTGCGGTACATACGGTGTACTACCGCATCCAGGGAGTTGGAGGGTTTCCCATGCGCTTCGGAAGTGCCCGCCTGTTGCCCCATCGCTGCCGCCGGCTACCGCTCCTCGTCGCACTCGGCAGTCTTGCTGCGCTGCTGGTCGCCTGCGCTCCGGCGCCCGATCCTGCCGCTGGCCCATCCTCAGCCGTCACCCCGGCAGGCGTCGCCTCGCCCGTCTCAGCCCCGCCCGATCCCACCATGCTGCCTGACCTCCCCGCTGCCGATCGCACCTCGCCCGTGCCCGCCGCGACCGCCGACACTACTGTCCCGGCCCCCGCGTCCGCCGGCGCCCCTGCCCCGCAACCCGTCGCGACCGTCGCGACGTCGCCGGGCGCGGTGGCGCGCGACCCCGATGCGGAGGAGGTCCACCATCGCTGGGTGCTCGCGATGCTCTCCGGGAATGAGGACGTGGCCCTGGAGCTGGCGGCCGAGCCTGATTCTGAGCGCCGCGGCGAGCATGTGCGCAAACAGTTGGAAGTGACGGCAAGCTGGCTTCGCTTCAGCAACCTGATCGGCATTGTCGGGCCGTACCTGGATCGCTTCGAGGTTCTCGGCATTGTTCCCGGCGCCGATGCGGAGCGACGTATCGGTCTCAGTCAGGTCTTGTTTGCGCGGGGCAGTTCCTGTTTTGCTACCCACCTCGTGCTCGTAGCCGGGTCCTGGCGCGTCGTCGAGTGGGAGCCTGGCGGCGATGCCTGCCACCAGTTCATTGATCGGAGCCTGCCCGGCCCGTTGCCCACCGACGAAGCCCGGAGCGGGGCCGAAGATACCCATGCCGGGTGGGTGGCGGCGATGTTCGGCGGCGACCCGACCCGGGCCGAGACGTTGCTGCTCGCCGATGATGCTGAGGGGCGCCAGAGTATGTTCAGAACCCTGGTGTTTTTGACCGATTATGTGGTTAAGGCCAATGAAGAATCGTATGGCCCGTTCCAGCGCTACGAACTGATCCCCACCTACGCGGAGAGCGCCCGCTATCGGGTGGGCTATGCCCGCGCCGTCTACGAGCGCGGCCACATGTGCTTTCGCGCCGATCTACACTATCTCGATTCCCGCTGGCGCGTAAAGAAGTGGGACGTTGTCATTCCCGAGGCGTGCGAGGCGTGAGGCGAAAGGGGCAACCGCGTTTCCCCGCGCCCCTGCCGGCGAGGATGGCTGGCCCCTCCAGCTCCGGCTGGAGAGCGCAGAAATCGGGCTCCAACCGGTAATGCCAGATCGCCTTCCGCGTCCATCCGCGCGCTCCCGGACTCGCGCCACCAGAACTCCTCCTTGACAGTCGCCGCCTGCTGGTCTACCATACCAGGCGCCGGGCGAACACCGTTTCGCCCGGCGCTCGTTCATGTGTCGCACATGTGAACATAGGCCGCGCGCGGGAGGGTTTGGGAGGGGGGCAGCCCGCCGAGGAATAATTTCATTCGGGCGTTGTGCGCCCCGCGAACGGCGCCTGATGTGAACAGGGGCGGCGCGCGGGAGGGTTCGTGGCGTTCCGCCCCCCTCCCGGCCTCCCCCCGCCGGGGAGAGGCGCCCGGCTCCCTCGCCCGGGGCGGGAAGGTCTGGGAGGGGGCAGCCCTCCCAGGAAAAAGCTCATGTTCATCCTGGAAACTGCAATCCAGGGTCTGCAATTTCAGAGGAAGAAACGCATGTCCGATCTCCTTGAGAGCCTGAATCCCGCCCAGCGGCGCGCTGTTGAGACCGTCGCCGGCCCGGTGCTGGTGGTGGCCGGCCCGGGCAGCGGCAAGACGCGGGTGTTGACCCACCGTATCGCCTATCTCATCGCTGCCGCGGGCGCCGATCCGTTCACTATCCTCGCCGTGACCTTCACCAACAAGGCGGCCCGCGAGATGAACGAGCGCCTCGATGCGCTGATCGGCCCGGCCCAGGCCCGGGCTCTCACCGTCGGCACCTTTCACAGCCTCTGCGCGCGCTTCCTGCGCCGCGACATCGTGCATCTCGGGCGCGAACGCGATTTTGCCATTTATGATGGCGACGACCAGGAACGCCTGATGCGCCGCGTGCTCCGCGATCTCAATCTCAACGAGAAGCAGTACGTCCCGCGCGCCATCCTCGCCCGCATTTCCAGCGCCAAGAACGAGTTGATCTCCCCTCAGGAGTTCGCGCGCCTCAACCGGTCGTACCTCGATGAGATCGTGACCCGCTGCTACGAGCGCTACCAGGCCCTGCTGCGCGAGGCCAACGCCCTCGACTTTGACGATCTGCTCTTCGAGACGGTGCGCCTCTTTGACCAGCACCCCGATGTGCTCGCCAGGTACCACGAACGCTACGTCTATCTGCTGGTGGATGAGTACCAGGACACGAACCATGCCCAGTATGTGCTGATCAGGCAACTGGCCGCCCGGCACCGCAACCTCTTCGTCGTTGGTGACGCCGACCAGAGCATCTACGGCTGGCGCGGCGCCGATGTGCGCAACATTCTGCAATTCGAGCAGGACTATCCCGATGCCCGGGTCATTTTGCTCGAGCAGAACTATCGCTCGACCCAGAGCATCCTCGATACGGCCCAGGCCGTGATCGCCGCCGGGGTTGGGCGCAAACACGCCAGGCGACTGTGGACGGCGAATGGCGCGGGGCCGCAGGTGATGCTGTACGAGGGCTACGACCAGGACGCCGAAGCGTCCTTTGTCGCCGATGAGATCGCGCGCCTGGTTGCCGCCGGCGAGGCTCGCTACCGCGATTGCGCCGTGATGTACCGCACCAATGCCCAGTCGCGTGCGCTGGAAGAAGCTCTGTCGCGCCGCGGCGTGCCCTACCAGTTGATCGGCGGTCTACGCTTCTGGGAGCGCAAAGAGGTGAAGGACACCCTGGCGTACCTGCGCCTCGCCGCCAACCCCTATGATAGTATCAGCCTGACGCGGGTGTTGAACTGGCCTGCCCGTGGCATCGGTGAGCGCACCGGGGCCGAGCTGTCGCGCTGGGCCGAGTCGCTCGGCGTGCCGCTCTATCAGGCCCTCAAGGAACTGGAGGCCGATGACGCCGGCGCGCCATTCTCCCCCCGCGCCGCCGCTGCCCTGCGTGGCTTCCTCAGCCTGATCGACAGCTTGATCGCCGCGCGCCGCGAAGTGCCGCTGCTCAGGCTGATTGAGCTGCTCGTTGAACGAATCGAACTGCGCGAGACCCTGTTCCGCGAGTATGGCGAGGAGTCCGCCGATGAGCGCTGGGCCAACATCCAGGAGCTTGCCGCCTTCGCCGCGCGCTACGACAGCCTGCCCCTCGAGCAGCAGCTCCCCCAGTTTCTCGAAGAGGTGGCCCTTGTCGCCGATGTGGATCGCATTGACCCCCAGTCTGATGCCGTGACCTGTATCACCCTGCACCAGGCCAAGGGGCTGGAGTACCCGGTGGTGTTTCTTGTGGGGCTTGAGGAGGGGTTGTTGCCCCATAGCCGCTCTACCGACGACCGCGAGCGGCTCGAGGAGGAACGGCGCCTGCTCTACGTGGGTATCACGCGGGCCGGGCAGCGCCTTTACCTCTGCCATGCCTTTCGGCGCGAGAGCTTTAACCGCAGCAATGTGAGCACGCCCTCGCGCTTTCTGGCCGATATTCCCCCCGGGTTGCTCAAACGGCCGGGCCGGCCCTCCACTTCGGTGCGGGCCAGGCCCGCCGCCCCTGCCAGCCAGCGCCCCGCCCGCTCTGGCGACACCCGGCGCGCTCCCGCCCCGTCTCGCGCGGGGGACGGCCCGGAAGAGGTGAGCTTTTTCCCTGGCCAGCGCGTGCGCCACAGCGCCTTCGGCGAGGGCGTGGTGGTCAGTAGCCGACTGGTGGAGGGCGATGAGGAGGTGACGGTCAGCTTTGCCGGCCGCAAGCGACGCCTGCTCGCCAGTTTCGCCCGCCTCGAACGGCTCAGGTGAGCCGCTCCTCCTGGCGCAGTCGTTCCACCAGGAACTCCCGCAGCGCCCGCGCAGCCGGCGAGGCTACCCGGTCGCCCCGCCAGACCAACCCCAGGCTGCGGCTGAGGCGCTGATCCGCGACCCTCAGCGCCACGAGGTCCCTGGTATCGTGTACGGCCAGGCGCGGCACCAGGGCGATGCCAATACCCGCCGCGACGAAGCGCAGCAGCGTATCGGTCTCACCGCCGTCGAGCACGACCCGCGGGGTGAACCCGGCTACCTGGCAGGCATTCATGGTCGCCTCGCGCAGTTCGTAGTTCTGGGGTGAGAGGACCCAGGCTTCGTCGCGCAGTTCGGTGAAGGCCACGGTCTCGCGGCTCGCCAGGGGATGCCCGGCCCACACCGCGATCACCATCTCCTCGCTGAACAATGGCACCACCGTGAGGTGCTCGTCTTCTACCGGCAAGGTCACCACCGCGACATCGGTCAACCCCGTCTCCAGCAAGTCGAGCAGGGTCTGCACACCTGATTCGTGCAGCCGTAACTCGATGCCGGGGTACTGCCGGTTGAAGGCCGTGAGAACCGGGGGCAGCAGTTGCATACCCACCGTCGGCGGGGCGCCCACGGTCGCCCGCCCCCGTCGCAGCCCGATGCGCTCGGCCATCTCCGCCCGCGCCGCCTCAACCTGCGCCATCACGGCGCGCGCGTGGGGCAGCAATGCCTCACCCGCTTCGGTTAGCCGCACGTTGCGGCCCACCCGGTCGAACAACGCCACGCCCAGTTCCTGCTCGAGCTGGCTGATCTGCTTGCTGAGCGCCGGCTGGGCAATGTGCAACTCGGCCGCCGCGCGGGTCACGTGGGAGTGGCGCGCCACTGCTTCAAAGTACCGCAGGTGTCGTAGCTCCATATGGCCCTGCCCGCTTTACTACGAAAGGCGAGTCGTAACTGAATAAAGTATAACAGATTGGATATAAGTACCGTGCTATAATAGCAACGTTTGGCATAGTTTGCGCCACCCTGCCCCCGGCAGGGGCGCGGTGTTCCCGAGAGGGCGCAGTTCGCCCGAACCTGCCTCGCCGGCGGGGAGGGTGTGGGAAGGCCCCGCCCTGCTGAACCTCTTGTTGAGCGGCACAGCCACATGGAAGCCTGAACCATCATTGCAGCGATCTGCAATCTGAAGAGGTGCTTATGTACCGCTGGTTGCTGGCCCTCGCTCTCGGCATGATGCTCGCGCCGGTCTCTGCCCTGGCCGCCCCGGCTCAGGCGCCCCACACCCGGGCTCTTCCGGTGAGCAGCGTGGTGTACTTTCCCGAAACTGGCCACAACGTCGCCATGCAGCTCAAGCGCTTCTTCGACGCCCACGGCGGGGTGGCCACCTTCGGAATGCCCCTCACCGAACTGATCCTCGGCGCCGATGGCTTGCAGGTGCAGTACTTCGAGCGGGCCAGGTTCGAGTTCCGCCCTACCGCTCCACCCGATGCGCGCGTCAGCATCACCCGGGCCGGCGCCCTGCTCAGCGAGGGCCGCAGCGACCCTGCCTTCGCCTGGCTTGCAGCTTCCCCCGATCCCGAACGGACGTTTTTTTCCGAGTCGGGGCATACCCTTGGCGGTGCCTTCGGCTGGTTCTGGCAGACCCGTGGGGGCCTGTCGGTCTTCGGCTACCCGATTTCCGAGGAATTCTACGAGTACGATCCGGAGTCTGGCCAGGAACGGCTGGTGCAGTGGTTCGAGCGCGCGCGCTTCGTCTATCACCCCGAGAACATCGGTACCGCCAGTGAGGTGATGCTCAGCCCGCTCGGGCGCCAGTTGCTCGAACGCGACCCCCTCGCCCGCGCGGCAACCGCCCCGGCGCGGCCCATCGCACTCCTCGGTGAGGCCTCCACCGGCTTCTCCACCTCCTCGACCTCGCGGGTGATCAACATCCAGCGTGCCACGGCCCTCGTTGATGGCTACGTGGTGCCCGCCGGAGCCGAGTTCTCGTTCATCAACATCGGCGACTTCTCCGAGGCCAACGGCTTTGTTGATGGCTATGCCATCGTTGGCGGCAGACTCGAACGGGTCATCGGCGGCGGCCTGTGCCAGGTCTCCACCACGCTCTTTCGCGCCGTCTCCAATGCTGGCCTGAGCGTGACCCGTCGTGTCCCCCACAGCCATATCGTCTATTTCTACGATGATATTATTGGTTTCGACGCTACCGTCTTTGTCCCTGGCGTTGACTTCCGCTGGCGCAACGATACCGGCGGCCCGGTTTACATCGTCGGCACCGTTGATATGGCCCGCGAGCGCCTGACCTTCCAGCTCTTCGGCGAGAGCGACGGGCGCAGCGTGCGCTATGAAGGTCCCTTCAAAGCGAACTGGACCCAGCCTGGTCTGCCGGTCTGGCAGTTCGACCCCAGCCTGCCCCGGGGCGCCGTGCGCCAGCTTGTCCACGGGCGCCCGGGACGCCCGCA
>JBDNDG010000211.1:0-7662 GCA_046719255.1 Chloroflexaceae bacterium | reverse complement strand
CTCAGTGATATCTTTAGCTATTTGCCGTTCAACGACGCGCGTGGCCCCTATGAGTGGCAACCAGAGGATCGTCTGTGTGTGCCACTCTACTCCACCGAAGGGTCCCTGCTGGGCCTGATGTTCGCCGGCGACCCGCAGGACCGCCGCCGGCCCACGCCGCGGGGGGTGGAACCACTGGCAATTTTCGCCGATCAGGCGGCGATTGCCATTGAGAACCACCTGTTGCTCGATGATGCCCGTGCCCGCGCCGAGGAGATGGCTGCACTCTTCAAGGTTGGCGCCGCAGCCGCCTCCACCACCGACCTCAACACCCTCCTGCAGCGAGTTTACGAAGAGATCGTGGCCTACCTCGGCACGCCAAGCTACTTCTACATTGCCAGCTACCGGCCCGAAACCGAGCAGATCCGCTTCGAGCTGTTCATGCGCCAGGGCACGGTGCTCGCCACAGCGCACCAGTTGACCGCGCCAAAGGCCGGGTTGACCGCGTTGATCATCGAAAGCGGCAAGACGCTGCTGATCGGCGACCTTCAGAACGAACCGCACTATCTGGCTCAAACCATCAACTATGCCGAGGGTGATCTGCCGACCCGTTCGTGGCTCGGTGTGCCGCTGATCAGCCAGGGCCGCGTGATTGGCGTGCTGAATGTGCAGGACGTTGCGCCGAACGTGTTCACCGAACGCGACCAGCAGTTCCTCACTGCCCTGGCGAACCAGCTCGCCATCGCTATGGAACGCGCGACCCTGTTCAAGGAGCGCGAGCGACGCCTGGCCGAACTGAACATCATCAATCGCATCGGCCAGATCACCAGTTCCACGCTCGACCTGGAGCAGATGATCCGCCAGACCTACCTGCAACTGGCGGCCTTTTTGCCGCTCGACTCGTTCTTCATCTTCGTGTACCACGAAGATGAGAACCTCATCTCGCTTTCGCTCGAAGTTGACGAAGGGGTCGAGAAACTGGACCGCCAGCCGCACACCCCGGCTCCGGGGAGTCTGGTCGAGGCGATCATCCGCACCCGGCGCCATTTGCGCTTTGACGATCTCGGTCGCGAGTATCGCGAGCAGGGGTTCTCGCTGGCGCCGTTCAGCAGTGGGAAGCCCTCCGCAGCCTGGCTGGGCGTGCCGTTGCTGGTAGGCGATGGGAGCGTGGTCGGGGTGATCGCGGTGATGAGCCACGAGCCGGGGATCTACGGCGAGCGCGAGCTAGCCTTCATGACCACCGTGGCCAATCAACTGGCCCTCGGCGTCCACAATGCCCGCCTGCTGGCTCAGGCCCGCGAACAGGTCCACCGGCTCGAACTGCTCAACCGCGTGTCAGTGCTGGCCGTGGCCGAAACCGATGTGCAGCGGATCTACCAGGTGATCGTTGATGCCATGGCCGACGCTACCGGAGTAGACCAGGCGCGTCTGGTGATCTACGACCGCGAACGGGGGGTTGCCCCGGCGGTCGCCGAACACGTTCCCTCGGGCATTCTCGAGCAGATCGCGGTGCCGATTGCCAATAATCCCGCGGTGGCCTGGCTCGATGAGCACAAGACGCCTCTGGTATCGCTTGACGCACAGCACGACCCACTGTTCGCCCCGTCGCACGCCACCTTTGCCGAACTCGATATCCGCTCGATCGCTACCGTACCGATCATTATTGATGGCCAGGTGATCGGCGCCGTGGGCCTCGACTTCGTGGGTCGCCGGGGCGCCTTCCAACACCAGACGCTGACCCTGTGCCAGACCATTGCTAACCAGACGAGCACAGCGATCGCCCGCGCTCAGGCCTTCGCCGCCGCTCAGCGCAACGCCGCGGCGTTGCAGCAGAAAGTCGCCGAGCAGACGACGTTGCTCGATGCGGCGCGTATCCTTTCCTCGCTCCTGCGTCCGCGGGAAGTGCTCGATAAGCTGATGGAGCTGGTGAGCCAGCGCCTGAACGTGAGCACCGTTGCCCTCTGGACGATCAACGACGAGCGGGTGCTGGTGCCCGTCGCGCTGAATGGTATCCCCATCGAGCAGGCGCGCCATATGCGCGTGCCTGTGGGCCAGGGGTTCACCGGTCGCGTGGCCGAAACCGGCAAGCCGCTGGTGATTGACGATGTGAACATCGTGGGTGGCTCGCTCTTCCCCGACTTCCAGCGCGCTAACCACCTGATCTCCTACATGGGCGTGCCGGTGATCTACCGTGAGCGGATCGTCGGCGTGCTCAGCGTGATGACCAACGCCCTGCGGCGCTTCACCGCCGATGAGCAGGCGCTCCTGGCAGGACTCGCCAACCAGGCAGCGACCGCCCTGGAGAATGCGCGCCTCTTTGAAGAGCGCGAACAGCGCATCAACGAACTGACTACGATCAACAAGATCAGCGCTGCCGTCAACGCCTCGCTGGAACTCCAGACCCTGCTGGAGCGGTTGCACGCCGGGATCGGCGAGGTGATCGATGTCAGCACCTCGCTGATCGGCATTTACGAGGCTCAGCGGGATACGCTGCACTTTCCGCTGGCCTTTGATCACGGCCGGCCGGTGTCAGTGCCTGCGCGGGCGCATCCGCAGGGCGCCAGTGGCTGGGCCATCCGCAACCGCCAGTCGCTGCTCATCCATACGCCCGGTGAGGCGGCCCAACTGGGGCTGGATCTGGCCGGCGACCGGATCTGCGCCGGGCCGGACGCGCAGTCTTTCCTGGTCACCCCGATCCTCTTTGGGGATGATGTGCTCGGAGTGATCAACGTTCAGAGCCAGGCGCCGCGCGCCTTCGACGAGAACGCCCGGCGCTTCCTTACCACGGTGGCCAATCAGGCTGCCGTGGCCCTGAATAACGCGCGTCTGTTCAGCGAGACGCGCCAGCACGCCTATGAAATGACCACCCTCTTTGAGGTCACCCAGAACCTCTCGGGCACACTTGATCCCGACGAAGCTATGCACCTGGTGGCCGATGCGGCGCTGAACCTGCTGGGGGTCGAACTCTCTGCGGTGCTGCGGCTCGACCGTCAGGGACGCGTGGTGCAGCAGGTGCTGCTAGAACGGCACCGCCGCCGCGATGATCTGCACATCAACTTCCGCCTCGATGGCATGACGGCGCAATTGCTGGCAAGCGGCCAACCCCTGGCAGTCGGTGACCTTCGCACATACGCCGATGCGAATCCCGATGCCGTAAGCCTCGGTATTCGCAGCGCGCTGGGCATTGCGCTCGGGCCGCCCGATGAACGGCTGGGGGTCCTGTGGGTCGGCAACTGGTACCCGCACAAGTGGAGCAGCCACCAGATCTCACTCTGCTCGATCCTGGCCAACCAGGCCGGCCAGGCTCTCCAGAGCGCACACCTGTTCCAGCTCGAGCAGCAACGGCGGCGCCTGGCCGATACGCTGCGCGATGTGGCCCAGTCGTTCACTTCCACCCTGGCGCTCAAAGAGATCCAGACCCTCATCCTCGACCAGTTGAGCCGGGTGGTGGCCTACGACACGGCCGCCGTGCTGCTCCGCGACGAGGGCTACGGGCATCTGCACATCACCGAAGCGCGCGGGCTGGAGGCGACCGGGCCGTTGACCGCGAGCTTCGCTGCCGAGCAGAACGAACTGCTGGCCCTCATGGCCGCGGAACGCCGCCCTGTGCTCATCGAGGACACCGCCCGCGATGCACGCTTCACCCCGCTGGCGCGTCTGGGCTGGCAGGCCCGAAGCTGGATCGGCGCGCCGCTGCTGGTTGACAATGAACTGGTCGGCATCCTTGCCGTCGGCGCCGCTACACCGCACGTCTACGATGACGAGGCTGTGGGCGTAACGTTTGCTCTGGCCAATCAGGCCAGCCAGGCCATTCAGAATGCGCGTCTGTTCGGCCAGATTTCCAACCTGGCTGCCGACCTGAACGACGAGTCAGCGAACGCACCGCCGAGGCCGAACGTAATGCCCGGCAACTGGCCGAAGAGAAAGAGCGGCTCGAGGCAGTTCATACTATTACCCTGGAACTGACGACCCAGCTTGATCTGGACGCGATTATCCGGCGCGCCCTGGAACTGATCTCGCTCAACCTGGGGGTGAGCCGTGGCTCGATCATCCTCGCCGACCCCTCCACTTCCGATCTGATCTGCCGGGCGGTGCTCGACGACCGCGGCAACGTGCGTTCGGCAACCTTTCCGCTGCGCTTTTCGAGCGGTGAGAGCCTGGCCAAATGGGTGATGCAGCACCAGGAGTCGGTCAACATCCCCGACGTGCGTCTTGATCGGCGCTGGCTCCAGGAGCACGGTCGCGCCGATGATGTGCGCTCGGTGGCCGCCGTGCCGCTCAACACCGGCGATACGCGCCTGGGGGTGCTGGTGCTCACCAGCCCCGAGGTGGGCTACTTCACCGACTCGCAGATGAACCTGCTCGGCACCATCGCCAGCGTGGTGGCCGCGGCGCTCTCCAACGCGCAACTGTACAGCTACATCAACGACCTGGCAGACTCGAATGCCCGGCTACTCGCCGAGCAACGCGAAGAGACCTCTAAGAGCAATGCGGTCTTTCAGTCGCTCACCGAGGGTGTGATCGTGCTCGATATCGAGCAGCGCGTGATCCTCTACAACCCGGCAGCGGCGAAGGTGCTGGAGATCCCCGCCGAGGTGATGCTGCACCAACCCCTGCGCATCCTGGAGACCTACGGCGCCGATGAGATCGAGCGCAGGCGCGCGGCGACGATCTACAGCGGTCTCACCAATGGCCTGCGGCAGGTGCGTGAAAGCTCGCGCCCCTACTCGACCTACCTCGACCTGAGTGACCCCACCCAGGTCATCGCGGTCAACCTGGCGCTGGTGATGAGCAATACCCGCGACGGCCAGTGCTACGGCAGCGTGGCGGTGCTGCGTGACATTACTCGCGAGATTGAAGCCGATCACGCCAAACGACAGTTCATCTCCGACGTGAGTCACGAGCTGCGTACTCCGCTTACAGCGGTGAAAGGCTACGTAGACGTGCTGCTGCTCACCAGCACGCATTCCCTTAGTGAGGATCAGATCCGCCACCTGCAGATCATCAAGGCCAATACCAACCGCCTGCATGCCTTGATCGAGGACATTCTCGACTTCGCCCGCCCGGACTCCAAGCAAAAACTGAGCTTCACCGCCGTTGAGATCTCTGCCGTGATCAACGAAGTGGTGCAATCGCTGCGTCTGGAGTATGAGCGCAAGGCTATGCAGGTCACCATCGAGGTCGCGCCTGACCTTCCTCCAGTCGTAGCGGACCAGAAGCGGATCACCCAGGTGTTCCAGAACCTGTTCTCCAACGCGGTGAAATACACCTACGAGGGAGGGCGCATTCAGGTGCGCGCGTTTCTTAATCGCGCCAATATGCTGCAAATTGACGTTGAAGATAATGGGGTAGGCATGACCCGCGAGCAGTTGAAGAAGCTCTTCCGCCCCTTCTACCGTGCCGACAACCCCCTCCGCGACGTGGCCGGCGGCACCGGCCTGGGTCTGGCGATTGCCAAACAGTTCGTCGAACAGCATGGCGGCGAAATGTGGGTGCAGAGCGAGCAGGGCAAAGGTAGTATCTTTAGCTTCATGATCCCGCTCAGCCAGGCGGGAGCGCATGAAGCGCACGAGGACCCCGAGTGAGCGCAATCCATCTCGACAACCGGCTGGTACACTACGAGGTCTTTGGCCGAGGTCAGCCGATCGTATTCCTGCATAGCTGGCTCGGCTCCTGGCGCTACTGGGTCTCCACGATGGATGTGGTGGCCGAGCGCCATCGCGCCTATGCCCTCGATTTCTGGGGCTTCGGCGAGAGCGACCGCCGCGGTTCTGATTTCAACATCTCGAGCTACGTGGATATGCTTTTCCGCTTCGTGGACCAGATGGGCATTACCCGGGCCACCCTGGTGGGCCATGGGATGGGCGGCATAGTGGCGATCCGCGCTGCTCGCGAGCGCCCGGAGCACTTTCCACGGGTGATGACGGTGGCAACCCCCCTGTATGGCGAGGCGCTGGCTGGCCATCTCAAGTCCGGTGCCCTGTCACGTCTGCTCGGCCTGAATGCTGCAACTAACGTCTGGCTCAAATTGCTGAAGAGTGTTCCGATTGCTGATCCTGAAGTGCACCAGGAGCTGATCGAAGACACCGAGAGCCTGGACGAACGGGTGCTCACCAGCGTGCAGGACTCGCTCCTCGACACCGACCTGCGCTCGGCCCTGGCCGCGCTGCCGGTGCCGCTCCTGGCAGTGTATGGCGGACAGGATCGGATCGTGGCTGTTGAGCACAGCGAGATACTCGAGAGCCTCGAGCGCGAGGGACGCCCGATCAAACGGCTGACCCTGCCCCGAGCGAGCCACTTCCCGTTTCTGGAGCAGTCAAATACCTTCTCGCGTCTGCTGCTGGACTTTCTGACCACCGACGGCGCAAATGTGGAAGTCAAAGAAGAGTGGCGCCGCCGGGTCAGCCAGCGTGAGTACCTGTAGAACTGGGGAGTGGCGGGCGACACGCGACGGACCGCCAGGCCAACCTGCAAACCCGACGGCTGAGCCGGAAGCCCGCGCATCTGCTGATGCCCCGGCACCCTCCCCCTACGCCAGTACCACCACCTCGTAGCCCGCATCGTTGATCGCCTGAATAATCGCCGCCAGGCTCGAATCATCCTCCCGTTCGACGCGCAGGGTTCGGTCGGCCTGGTTGGCGTACACCCGGCGCACGCCCGGCACCGCCTCCACGGCGGCCGCGAGCGCCCACCGGTCGCGGCGCGTGCGCATCCGCTCGACGCGCAGGATTTCGAGGATCATCGGGGTCTTCCTTTCGTAGCTGTTCACGCGTGAACAGCTACCTTACAACGGCCACGGTTTGACGGCCTTTTCGGTTACTGGTATGATCCGCATACAAGGCGCCAGAAAGCCGCTTGAGCAAGGAGCGTACCATGCCCGACTCAGGACAGACGGAGGGACGCAAGATCGACCACATTCGCATCGTCCTGGGTGAGGATGTGGCCGCCAAGGGAGTGAGCACCGGCTTTGGCGCCTACCGTCTCCCCCACGCCGCGCTTCCCGAACTTGATCTGGCCGAGATTGACACCCGCACGACCTTTCTGGGTAAGCCGATCAGTGCGCCTCTGCTGATCAGCTCAATGACCGGGGGGGCCAGTGTGGCCGAGCGTATCAACCTGGCGCTGGCCGAGGCCGCTGAACACCTGGGGTTGCCGATGGGGGTCGGATCGCAGCGCGCCGCGGTGGTTGACGCGCGGCTGGCACCGACCTACCAGGTGCGCCGGGTGGCGCCCCGCATCCCGCTGCTGGCAAACCTGGGCGCGGTGCAGTTGAACTACGGGTTCGGGGTGGATCAGTGTCGCCGCGCGGTGGAGATGATCGAAGCCGACGCCCTGATCCTGCACCTCAACCCGTTGCAAGAGGCCGTGCAGCCCGAGGGTAACACAAATTTCAAGGGGCTGCTGCACAAAATCGAGCAGCTGTGTCGCGCCCTGGAGGTGCCGGTGGTGGTGAAAGAGGTCGGCAATGGCATTGGCGCCCGCGACGCGCAACGGCTCTACGCCTGCGGTGTGCGGATCATTGATGTGGCTGGCGCGGGCGGCACCAGTTGGAGCGAGGTGGAACGCTTCCGCCAACCCGATAATCAGGGCCGCCGCGTCGCCGGAGCCTTCGCCGACTGGGGCATTCCGACCACCGAGTGCATTCGTGCCGTGCGCGCCGCGCTCCCCGATGTGACGATCATT
>JBDNDG010000210.1:0-7664 GCA_046719255.1 Chloroflexaceae bacterium | reverse complement strand
CGCGAATGGCCCCATAACGCACCCTTGCAACACGGCCCACGGCCCTGCTCAGGGCGCGTTACGAGGGGCCGCGAGCATACGCTACCGCCGCTGTAGCGGTGCGTCCGGCACGTCATGTGTCATGCCGAGCGAAGCGAAGCATCTCAGCCAGGACCCTTCGCTTCGCTCAGGTGACACGGAACGTGCCGGATGCGCCAGTTAGCCTGTATCCTAGCACAGGGGACGTATTTTCGCTAGAGGAAAAGGGTTTTGCATAAATGTTGCAAAGGTGGGCAACCCGGGGTTCCCCACCTTTGGAAGACTTCGCGAAGCGCGCCGGGGCTGGTTGAGAGAGGGTGCGGGCGGCCAGAGCGCTCGATGGTTGCCCTGGCCCGTGCCGGAGGGGTGGTGTGGGGTGAGGAGCAGCTCTCCCACACCGGCACACAACCGAAAGACACGGCGCGAACGCCTACGTCTCAATATCAATCCGCTGGGAGCGGGGCACGGTGCTGGTAGTACCGCCGAAAAGCGCGGCCATACTGGGTGGCGGCCCCTCGATAGCCTGGCGCAGGCGCTCGAGCTGGATACGCATATCCAGGCTGGCCAGGAGGCGCCCGATGCCAAGCACGAACACCCGCAGGCCCGGATTCGGCACCTCGTACTCGACGCGATTCTGCACCACGGTGCGATTGCCATCGGCGAACCAGCGCCACAGCTCGCTGCCTTCCCAGAGCCCTTCAATCTTCATCAGAATCCGGCCCGAGTCGCGCTCGACGACCGTATAATCCGAACCGGCCAGGCCGAGCGGTTTGAGCCGCATTTTATGGATACTTCCGGGGGTCATCAACTCACCCTGGATCGGTTCCAGCACGACCTGAGGCGAGCGCCACTGGTTCATCAGTTCGGGCGATGTCAAATAGCGTTCGACCACATCGGGGGTGGTGTTGATAGAGACCCATTCTTCCTGCACAATCATCAGGCTACTCCCGGGGCGCGCGCCCCCTTGTGCCGCCAGGGTTGCGGCGCGTGACACCTCACCCTGTTATGGCGCGAGCGAACTTTCGAGCATCGCGCGGTAGTACTGTTCGACGCCCTGTTTCAAAAGCACTGCCGGGTAACCGGTAACGGGCATACCCAGCGGGTTACCCACGGCATAGTTATGGCCGAGTGAGACCAGTTCACCCAGCACGAGAGGTTCGTATGTACGCGGGGGCCGGCCCTCCACTTCCGCCAGCAGCGTCTCGGCGAGGTGCTCGCCCTGGCGCATCGCGAAACTGGCCGTTGCCGGGACGGTGGTGCCGTCGGGGCGCATAGGAATGGCGGCGCAGTCGCCTGCAGCGAAGATCAGTGCCTGATCGCGCACGCGCAGGTAGCGATCCACCAGCACGCGCCCGGCGGCATCAACCGGCAGCCCTGACGCGCGCAGGAGCGGCGGCCCCTGAATGCCACCGGCCCAGACGATAGTACCAGCCCGAAGGACGCGGCTTCCGGCGATACGCAGGAGGCCTGGCTCCACCGCCTCCACAATTGTGTTGAGGTAGATGCTGACCCCCTGTTCATCGAGGATGCGCTCGGCAGTGCGGGTGGCCCATTCGCCGAACTGGCTCAGCAGGAGCGCGGTGCGTTCCACGAGAGCGATACGCACCTCCCGGCGCGGCGCGCCGGTCTGTGCGCAGAGATCATCCACCCACTCGGCCAGCTCACCGGCGAACTGGCAGCCGGTGTAGCCGCCCCCCACGATGGCAGTGGTCAGGAGGATGCGTTGTTCACGGGGATCGCTGGTCTTCGCGGCGGCCATGAACTGCGCGACGAGATGGTCGCGGAGACATAGGGCGTGCGTGTAGGTGTGCAGGGGCAGCGTGTACTCGCGCGCGCCGGGCACGTTGCCATAGGCCGTTTCGGCGCCCAGGGCAATGACCAGGCGGTTGTAGTTCAGCGTGCGACCATCCTCGAGACAGACGGTGCGCTGGAGCGGCACAATTTCGCGAACGGCGCCCTGCACAAAGGTGATGGCGTGGTTGTGCAGCAGGGACTTCAAGTCGTAGATCGCCGCGTCGGGCGGCATGGCCGCAGCTGCGACCCGGTGGATCACCTGTATCAACTGGTGGTAGCTGTGCTGGTCAACGAGCGTGACCTGGTCGGAATGGCCCCGCTCACGCAGCAGGCGGTCGAGGTCAAGAGCGGCGCGCAGGCCAGCGTAACCGGCGCCCAGAATAACGATATGCATATATCTGCCCAGAGGCCGCAAAGGATCGCTCAGGTATTCCTCTCTTTACTTAGAATACCACGCTTTTCGCGAGAGGAATCACAAAAAACCGCCGCACGGCCTGGTGATGCTACCAAACTGTTGAAGGAATACCACAAGCCAGTCATGCTGAGCGCAGCGAAGCATCTTGCCTGAGATCCTTCGCTGCGCTCAGGATTGACATGCGGCATGGTCACAATCGTATGGTTGGCTCCAAAGCGCCACACCAGGCGGGAGCATCGAGTCCGGCTGACGCAGAAACGCAGGAACCATCAGCAGTGGTATCGAACCGGCGTTCAGCCAGTTGATCCCACCGTGCGGTTCCCACGCTTCCGTGCGCTCTCGCCCGTGCGCTGCCGCTGCCGCCGTCCGCGCGAACCCTCCTATGCAGAGGGGGTCTGCGGCGGTCGCTCGACCCACTCGTCCACCTTGGCAGCAGTGCGCTCGACCTGGTCGGCGGCCCGGCCGGCGGCACGCCCGAGGCTCGCGCCAAACTCATCGGTGGCGCGCGCCAGGCGCTCAGTGAAGGCCCGGGCGCGATCGGTAAGCTGCTGCGGGCTCGGCAGGCTTGGCCCGGACACTCCGGTCCCGGAGAACAGGTCATCAACCACACGCTCCGAGACAGCGGTGAGTTCCTTGGGCAGCGCGACGGCTGCGAGGGCGAATTCAGCCATTGCGCGTCGCGCGCGCCGGCGCGAGTTCTTCGGCAGCAGGATCAGAGGGATCGCAGCGATCGACAGGCCCACGCGGGTAAGCCCGCCGACGAGCACGGCAGTGAGTTCAAACAGACCCTCTCGTTCGGTGCGTGTGATGCTCGTGGTTCCGGTGTCGCTCATAGAAGTACTCCTTATACTGGTGCGACGACGTATCGCGCCGGTTGTGCCTGGCGGTTGGCCGACTGCCCGTGGTTCGCCGGTACCGATTGGGACCCGCCAGGTCCGCCAGGTGGTGCTGACAGGCTCCTAGTTTGCCGACACCTCATCCCTGGGAGCCTTCGTGTGACTTGCCTCGAGCGCCGGCACTTCGGCGGCCCAGGCCTCAATTGCCTGGCCCGCGGTCTCGGCAAAGTCGCGCGGCAGGGTCGCAAAGGCGTACATCAGTTCCCTGGTCGCGTTTCGCATGTGGGTGCGTGTTTCGACAGGCAGAATGCCCATGGGAAGCATAATCAGAGAGAAGCCCAGGCGGAAGATGCCACCGCCAAACTCCACCACCGACTCAACCAGGCTGTCGCTTCTGCGCGCGGGAAGTGTCCGCACCCGCACCTCACCTGTGGTTTCCGTCATGGTCGACCTCCCTTGTCTTATCTCAGAGCGCTGCTGCTGGGTCAGGCTACACGCCAGACACCCGTGTTTGACTCGTTGTGCGCGTGCTTCCGCCTCCTCAGGGAGGGGCGTGGAGAAACCCGGTTTCCCCAAATATTCACCTTAGCCGAAGTAACCACCGACCATAAGGGCCGACACGATCTGGATGAGTACCACAAACGGGTTACTCGTCACCAGATAGCGCAAGTAGTTCTTCTGGTTTGGCTCATAGTACAACTGGACCTGATTGCGAATCGGCGCCACAATCGCGAACAGGATGAGCGCAGCCACCCAGTAGTAGCCCCAGAGGATCGCCAGCGCCAACAGGAGCACCTGGGAAAGGTTAATCGTCAGAAAAGCGATAATCAGCGTCTTCTGCACACCGATGACCACGGTCAGCGACTGTAATCCATGGAGCCGGTCGCCCTCCACACTCTTGATGTCATTCAGAAACAGCATTCCCGAAGCCAGGGTTCCATTGATCAACGCAACGAGCACACTTTCCCACGTAAGCGGCGCAAAGATCAGATGGCCGACCATCCAGCTCATGCCCACATAGCCCAGGCCAACCGCAGGGGGGCCGAGAAAAAAATGTTTCTTCAGCTTGACCGGCGGCATGCTGTAGAGCACCGAGAGAATGATTCCCAGTACCGCCAGCAGCGAGATCAACGGGTTCCCGAAGATCAACGACACCAGGAAGGTTGCCGACCCGAGCACGATCCAGTTCAAGCGCGCTTCGCTGAGCGTTACCAACCCGGCCGGAATGGGCCGCTCCGGATCGTTGATCGCGTCAATGTCGCGGTCGAAGTAGTCGTTGATACTCTGGCTAAACCCGGTACCCAACGGGCCGCACACGAGTGCCCCCAGGAGAGCCATTGCCCAATCGCGCCCACTGGTCCACTGAAAGCCCACTTCCTGCCCCGAGGCGAGAGCGCCGAAGAGGGTGACAATCGCGGGCGAGATCCAGGTGACGGGATCGGCGAGTTCGATGTGCGCGCGGATCTTTTTTCCCAGCGGGACGCGCTTTTCGGAAGTTGTAATCATCTGCTACAGTTTCACAGCCTGGTAGAGCACGTGGTCGTACGCCTCGTCGAAGCTAATCTCGCCAAAGCCCAGTTCCCGCAGCACATCGGGGTAAATGGCGTGATCTTTGAATTCCAGCACCGAAAAGTCCATCCCGATGCTGCACACGTAGTGGGTGAGGTAGTCGTAGTTTGGGCGCTGCGGGTCGCTGATGTTCATATCCAGGATAATCACGCGCCCGCCGGCGGGAAGGGCGTCATAGGCTTTCTTCAGCAGCATCGCTGAGAACTGCCGGTTCATCGGGTAGAGAATGCGCGCGAAGAGCACCGCGTCACCCGGAGGGTACGGCTCGCGGTACATATCGACCGCTACCGGCGTCACCCGTTCGCTCAGGCCCCGCGCGGCCATGTTCTCACGTACCAGATCCAGGGCACTGGGCAGGTTGAGCAGCGTAACTCGCAATTCCGGGTATTTGTCGCACAGCGCAGCCGCGATGTCGCCGATCCCGCCTCCCACGTCGATCAGGTGCTGAACGCCCTCGAGCCGGGCCTTATCGCGCAGCAGCTTGTTCACGAAATGGATGTTGGAGCGGTGGATGTTCTCGTAGAAGGCGCTGTCCTCAGGCGTGCGCGGCGGATGTGGCACCTGGCTGGTAAAGTCCAGCTTACCGCGGGTCACATCGGCGAGGTTAGCGAAGAAGCTCTGGACAAGATCGACCATAAAGCTCACGAACGGCACCATTGTCATGTTGCGGTGCTGCTCGGGAGCGGTGAAGAACTGCTCGGCGAAGGGCGTCAAGGCCCAGTGCTCACCGGTATTGCGAGCCAGACCGACCTGCTCCATTGCGATCAGCAGGCGCCCGAGGCGCACCGGCACGCTTCCGGTGACCTCGGCGAGGGTTGCGAGGGACTGCGGACCGCTGGCCATGGCCTCAAACAGACCCAGTTCAGAGGCGGCTTTAGTGACAAAGAAATCCACCGTCCCCTTAAAGACCATCTCGTATGCCCGCTCTGCGCCACGCGCGAGTTCCTCATCGTCGTGCATACAACGGCACTCAGGGAAACAGCGAAACTGCGTCTGCGAACTGGTCATAACCGTCGGTCCTTTGTCTAGACAATCACCGCAACTGGCCGGAGGGCAACCGGAACCGCCCTGCCGCAGGTGTTGCTCCCACGTCATCGAAGCGTCGCACGCCGGCGTCCCCGCGTCTCCTGAAGGAGCGAGCAAGCGCGACGTCACCAACCCCACTATGCACAATGTTGGGCGGCGCCGATCCCCGCTCACCGTCCCTTTGTATTATAATACAAACGAAAGACATTTCAAACAACTTGCGACTCTGTTAAGGCTTCTTTCCTCAACACGCGCCCCCAGCGCGCCAGGCCGTCCCGATCGCCGTACCATGGGCGACCGTGGAGCGGCGAGTGGCTTACACCGTCTACCGCCAGGTATTCCCCGCCCTGCAATGCCCCGCAGTGCAGGGTCGTGATCCCATCGCCCCAGGCGCGCTCGTGTTCCGTTCCCGAAACCATTCTGTAGCTCCGGCAGGCCATCCGCTCGCGCAGAGAACCCCGCGGGTGGCCTTGAATGGCCCGTCCCACCACCGACACATAGCGGATATCGTCGTAGTAGGCGCCCGGGTACTCGCGGTTGACGAACCCGACCGAGCGGCGCGTCCAGTACTCCTGGCTGTGGTGCGGGGTACCGAGCATCACCAGGGTACGCACGTAGCGCCGTCCACCGTAGACCTGGCCGAGGTAGGGCCGTTCGCCGAGGTACATGCGCGCCACGGTACCGCCGACACTGTGCGCCAGCACATCAACCTTTTCCGCGCCGGTCTCCTCCAGCGCCCGCACGACGGTTGCGCGGAGAATCTCCAGCACGGGCCGGAAATCCCAGTCGCGGGTTAGCACCCAGCGCAGCCGGCCAATGGGGGCCACGAAGACCCGATAGCCATACGGTGGTTGTTCGAGGGCCGTCACCAGGCCGGTAAAGTCGCCGGGACCGGTCAGGTAGCCGCCGATCAGGACCAGTGGGCGCATAGTATCTCTACGTGGTGCAGGGCATTCGCGTGCCGGAGCAGCGGCTGGCTGAAGGACCGGACCGGCCCTCGTTCTCTCCTCCGAGCACGCGCCCGATGCCTTCCGCTTCTGTTCAGCGCTCTATGCGGGTGCAGGGAGAGTCTGCCCTTCTTTCCCATCCCTGCCGCAGCTTCTCGTTGGAAGCGTTCAGGCTGGAACGGCGACCTCCTCGAACCACAGCGGGATGACCTCAGGAGCGCCGTACCATGTGCGGGGAGCATTGTAGGGGGCGTGGCGCGCTCCCTCCAGGATGATATTGTCGGCGCCCTCGAGGTAGCAGGCGTGTGTCGGTACGATCCCATCGCCGATCTGATTGCCGTCACCGAAGGACACCTCGTAGGATCGGAAGGCGATGATCTCCTCCACCGTGCCAAAGCGCCGCCCACGCACGCTCCGCCCCGCGACGGAGCGATACCTGATGTGGGGGTAGAACGCGCCAGGGTAGCGCTCGTTCACCAGCCCCGCAAAGCCCTTGACCCACACCTCGTAGGTGGTGTGGGCGGTGCCCAGCGTGGTCAGGGTGGCGACGAAGCGCTGCCCGTTGTAGAGCCGGCCGTTGTAGGGCAGGTGTCCGAGGTAGGCACGAGCGATGCGTCCGCCGGCGCTATGGCCAATCAGGTCAATGCGATCGGCGCCGGTTTCGGCAAGCGCCAGTTCGACCGTGCCCGCCAGCACATCGAGCACGGGGGTGAAGTCGGGATCGCGCAGCGACGCCCACGCAATGCGTCCGAAATCGGTGATATAGACGATACGACCGTAGGGGGGTCTGGCCAGCGTGTGGGCCATACGAAAGTAGTCGCCCGGCGATGAGAGCCATCCCCCCACGATCACGATCGGCCGCTGCTGCATACGCCTCCCTCGACTGCGTCCTCCTGCCCGGCGTGATGTTCGAAGGGGACCCGCTCCCATCCCCCCGGCAGGGGCGAGGGTACAGGTCAACCCTGTTTGCCCGACTGGTCGGCGGCTTTCCTGGCGGCCTCGGCGGCCTTGCCGGTAGCCTCGGCGGCCTTCTCCGCCGCCTGCTCGGCCGTCTTGCCA
>JBDNDG010000021.1:0-23042 GCA_046719255.1 Chloroflexaceae bacterium | reverse complement strand
TCACGATCACCTGGGTCGGCCACGGCACGTTCCATATCACCACCCCTGAGGGGAAGGATATTCTGATCGATGCCTGGGTTGACGGAAACCCCGCCTGTCCTGAGCCGTTGAAGAGCCGCGTGCGCCAGAACCTGGCGGCCATCTTCATTACCCACGGCCATTTCGACCACGTTGGCGATGTACAGGCGCTCGCGCAGGACACTGGCGCTACCGTTGTCTGCCAGTTTGATATGGTGCCCTATCTGGAGTCGAAGGGCATCGCAACAGAGAAACTGGTTGGCTTCAATATGGGTGGTACGGTGACGGTCGCCGGGGTGCGCGCCACGATGACCGTCGCGCACCATTCCAGCACAATCTACGAAAACGGTCAGATTATCAACCTGGGCGCCCCGGCGGGTTACGTGCTGCGCTTTAGTAATGACTTTAGCATCTATCACACCGGTGATACATGCGTGACCATGGATATGCAGATCATCGGTGAGCTGTACAAGCCCGATCTGGTTATTTTGCCCATTGGCGATTACTTTACCATGGACCCACGTCAGGCGGCCTATGCGTTGAAGCTGATCGGCGCGCGCTATGCTATTCCTGAGCATTTCGCCACGTTCCCGATCCTCACCGGAACACCTGAGGCCCTGGCGGAAGCGTGTAAGGAGTTTGGCGTGACGACGCAGATCATCGCCCTCAAACCGGGTGAGTCGGTAGCCTGAGGGTGTTTCCAGCGCGAAGTGACTCACCTGCCCCGCGCCCATCGCTCACCCGTGGCGCTGCGCCGCCGCCATGGGGCGCGAGGGCTACCTCAGGGAGAGGCATGGGGAAACCCGGTTTCCCCGATGGTCACCTCAGGTCAAAACAGGTTGTTTCCTGGGAGGGCGTAGCCCTCCCAGACCCGCCCCGCAGGGAGGGGCCCGGGGAAACCCGGTTTCCCCACTTGTTGACGTTAGCACGAGGGGCCCGCGCCGGTGCCGGACAGGAGAAGTATGCGCCGCCTTCCAGTGGTTTTGTTGTTTGTTGTGGCCCTGGTGCTGGGTGGGCTGCCCGCGGCCAACCTTCAGGCGCAGGGCGAGCAACGCTGTTTCCGCGAAACCGGCCAGTGTATCAGCGGAGCGATTCGGCGCTACTGGGAACAGAATGGTGCCCTGGCGGTCTTCGGGTTTCCGATTTCGCCGCTGCGCCTCGAAACGGTCGAGAACTGGACTGGACCGGTTCAGTGGTTCGAACGGGATCGTCTGGAGGATCACTCCGCCGACGGTCAGGGGGTGCTGGCGGGGCGTCTCGGCGTCGAGTACCTGGCGCGGCAGGGTCGCCCGTGGCAGTTCCGGCCCCCGGGCGCGCCGCTCCCTGGTTGCCGGCTCTTCCCCGAAACGGGCTATTACCTGTGTGGCGGCTTTCGCGCCCATTGGGAGCGTAATGGGGGACTGGCGCGCTTCGGTTTTCCGATCACCGATGAGATCACCGAAGTGATCGAGGGGCGCGCGTTGGCCGTGCAGTACTTTGAGCGTCGGCGCATGGAGTACCATCCTGAGAACCGTCCGCCCTTCGACATTCTGCTCGGTCTCCTCGGGCGCGAGGTGCTCCTCGGCGCTCCGCCGATTGCGCCGACCCCCGCGCCGTCAACGCCAACCCCGGCGCCGCCAACGCCCATCGTTCCCCAGATTCTGCTCGACGAGCCGGCTGAGGGTGCGATTGTCAGCAGTCCGGTGCGTTTGAGTGGCCGCACCACCCGCCCTCCTGCCGATGAGCGGTTGTTCTTCCGTTTCACCGAGCCGAACGGCGCTGAACTGGCGCGAGGCAGTTTCCCGGTGCGCGAGCAGCGCTTCTCCCAGCAGATTGCCTACACCGCGCCCGTGGGCAGCACGGTGATCATCGAGGTGAGCGAGGTCGATCCGCGCAGTGGGGCGGTGATTGCCAGCACCCGGCGCAGCGTGCGCTACGCGCCCACGACCGCCCAGCAGATCACCATCGAGCAACCGACGAGTGGCAGCAATGTCGGCACGCGCGTGCAACTGCGTGGCCGCACGGTGATTTTTCCCTCCGAGGGCGACCTGTACGTTACGGTCTTCGATACGCGCGGCGTGGTGGTGTACACGTCCATCGCAACGGTGCGGGGTATCCCCGGCCAGGCAGTTGATTTTGTGATAGACTTTGATCTGCCTGACCAGGGTGGTCGCCTGGTGACAATCGAGGTCGCCGACGTCAATGCGCGCGGCGATGTGCTTGCGCGGGCAAGTGTCAACGTGTTCGCCGGGACGGCCTACCCCGCTCCCCGTGCTTTGGCCGGGTCGGCGCCGTAACAGCAACGTAGCATCGAAGGAGGAACCATGCTTGAACACCTGCGGGCATCCGATCCTGCCATCGCCGAGGCCATCGAGCAGGAGGCGCGCCGCCAGCGCGAGGGATTGGAGTTGATCGCCAGTGAAAATTATACCAGTCTGGCAGTGATGGAGGCGCAGGGCTCGGTGCTGACAAACAAGTACGCCGAGGGTCTGCCTGGTAAGCGCTACTACGGCGGTTGCGAGTTTGTGGACATTGTGGAGCAACTGGCCATTGAGCGGGCCCTGAAGCTGTTTGGCGCACCGGCGGCCAATGTGCAGCCCCACAGTGGCGCCCAGGCCAATATCGCCGTCTTTACCGCCCTGCTGCAGCCGGGTGACCCGGTTCTCGGCATGCGCCTTGACCACGGCGGCCACCTGACCCACGGCAGCCCGGTGAACTTCTCCGGCAAGTGGTACAGGGTCCAGTTCTACGGGGTGGACCCGGTGAGCGGCCAGATTGACTACGACGATCTGTTACGCAAGGCGAAGGAGGTGCGTCCCCGGCTGATCACCTCGGGCGCCAGCGCCTACCCGCGGATCATTGACTTCGCACGCATGCGCCAGATCGCCGACGAGGTCGGCGCGTTGCTCATGGCCGACATTGCCCACATCGCCGGGCTGGTGGCCGCAGGCGAACATCCCACGCCCGTGGGGTACGCCCAGGTGATCACCACCACGACCCACAAGACCCTGCGTGGCCCCCGCGGCGGGCTGATCCTGATGGAGGAAGATCTGGCCAGAGCGATTAACTCGTCGGTCTTCCCCGGCACACAGGGCGGCCCGTTGATGCACGTGATCGCGGCCAAGGCAGTGGCCTTTGGCGAAGCCCTGCGTCCCGAGTTCAAAACCTACGCAGCGCAGATCCGCCGTAACGCGCGGGCGCTGGCCGAGGGTCTGACCCGTCGCGGCCTGAAGCTGGTCAGTGGCGGCACCGACAACCACCTGATGCTGGTTGACCTGACCGGCCTTGGGATTACCGGCGCCCAGGCCCAGAAGGCGCTCGATCGCGCCCATATCACCGTCAACAAGAACGCCATCCCTGACGACCCCCAGCCGCCGATGCGCACGTCGGGGATCCGCATTGGTACGCCGGCGGTTACCACGCGGGGCATGCGCGAACCGGAGATGGAGCGTATCGCCGGCTGGATCGTCGAGGTGCTGGAACGGATTGATGATACCGCCGTGCAGGAGCGTATTGCCGGCGAGGTACAGGCCCTCTGCCAGGGCTTTCCGGTGCCTGCCGACGCGGTGCGGGTGTAGCCGGGCGGACGGCGGGGGAGGGGTTCCGGGCCCCTCTCCTTACCATACCTCTGACGGTGGTTTCAAGAGCCGCGCGGCGAGGCTCAACGCTACACCCAGGGCGCCAACCAGCACCAGGATCAGGCCAACCAGACGCTGCCGCTGGTCGAGGGTGGTACGCAGGCTCAGAGCATTGCCGTGGCGCACAGTGTCACCAAGCGCGGCGAATTCGGCAGCGGCCCTGTCGGCGGCGGCGCGCGCCTCGGGGTAACGCCAGCCCCGGGCCAGTTGGCTGGCCGCGGCGAGCTGGGCGCTGGCTTGGAGGCCGCGGGTGGCCCGCTGTTCGTAGATAGCCAGCACCTCGGCCTGGCGCGTATCGTTGAGCTTGCCGTAGGCGGTGCGCGCCGCCTCGATCAGCACCAGGGAGCGCTCGTAGTCGGCAGCTTCGAGCGCCACGCGGGCGCGCTCGGCCAGTTCTTCGGCGCGCATCCCCGCCTGGGCGCGGGCCAGCAGCCCCTCGGCCGCATCCAGTACCTCGGGCGGTTGGGTGTCGGCCTGTCGGCGCAACCACTCCAGCGTCTGCTGCAACTCTTCCACTGCCGCGGCGTAGTTGCCCTGCGTTACCAGGTCGCGCGCCAGGGTTAGATCGTAGCGCTCCACGGCATTGCGCCGATACCCCCCGTCGAGATACCCGGGCAGCCAGTCCAGCCATTCGGCTTCGAGTTCAGTCGGCGTGCGGGCGTAGATCCGCTCCAGGGCCGAGCGGTAGCCGCTGCTGCGCGCGCTGGCGCGGAGGAACTCGCGGAACTGAGCAAAGCCGTTACGCTCCACCAGAAAGGCTACCACCGAGAGCGTCTGCGGGTAGGCCACTTCCGGAGCGCCGTAGATCTGGTCGCGGTGGTCGAAGGCGCTCCAGGGCAACAGGCGCCCCTGATCGCGCGCAACGCGCAGCATTGCCACCCGGCGTTCCAGTTCGCCAGAAGCGCGCTCCATGTACTGGGCCAGGCCCTCCTGAAAGCCGGTGTTCAGGCGGTTCTCGCTCAGATCAGCGGCAATAATGTGGGTCAGTTCGTGGCGCACATTGTTGCGCACCTCCACCTCGGTTTGCCGGGTGGTGCGCTCGACGATGACCACCAGTTCGCGCCGGCGGAAGTCGGCGTGGGCGATGACCCCCGGCACATTGCGCGCGGCAGGGTTCACCTGGTAGTAGTCCTCACTGGTAGGGTAGAGCCGCAGGGTCAGCGGGGTTGCGGTGCGGAAGCCGAAGATGGCGGCGAGTTCTGCGTAGATCTCGTCAACCCAGCCGGCATAGCGCTCGGCCTCGCTCTCGCTGCCGGGGGCGTAGAGGATAGAGAAATGGGTTGTGGCGCGTTCGCGCCATGGCAGGCCGGGCTGCGCCGCAGCCCGGCCCGGAACCATGACGATTGCGATGAGCGCTACCAGCAGCGGCACAAGCAGGTGTCGAAATCGCTCCACGGAACCTTCCTGACACTAGGCAATAGGCGCCCGTGCGGCTGCGCCGCACACAGACAAGATGAAAACAGGTGTATGTTTGAGCGAGCGTGGCTTCAAAGGGTTGCGCCTGCGCTGGGATGGGGATTCCTGATACGGCAACACGCCTCTGCGCCAACGAATGGGAAACGAACAAGCGCATGCGAACAGTGCGCCTGACTCTTCCGGGGAGGCGCACCAACACGGTAGCCGCGCGAGCACGGGCGCCATGATCCGCGCATGCCGTGAACGCGACGGTCGCGTGATACCCGTTGAAAGGGCGCGGCCCTTCCGTACTCGCCCCGCTGGAAGGAGTGCGGGGAGCCTGTGGAGGCGTGGGGGCGTGGAGATGAACGCAGGGATACGTTGCAGGTTGTACACCTCCACATCTTCACAGCTCTATACTTCCACAGAGCGAACCCCGGGCTTCTTGCGCCTACACCAGTGTACCAGATCCTGCGGGGCCGCGCTCAGGGCCGAAGCATTCGCACCAGGCGGCGTGGGGGGCGAATGCTTCGGCCCTCCATGCCGCGGTCCGGGCGCGTTACCCCGTCGCCCCGGGTGCCCCGGGGCCGCCCCGCGTGCCGCCCGGGGCGCCGCGCCGCCCGGGGGCGATGCTCGCCATAGGCGGACGTTGCACCAGCCCCGGGCTGTGCTGCCCGGGCTTGACCTGCCGGTCACCCTGTGCTACAATCTAAACATCTGATCATCAGATGTTTAGATTGACGAGCGCCATGCGGCTGGGCCACACAACGCCAGAATGAACATAACTATTCTTGGGAGGGCGAAGCCCTCCCAAACACTCCCGGTGGGGAGGGCTTGCCGCCCCCGCAGGCAGAAACGTGGGGAAACCCGGTTTCTCCATATGTTCACGTCAGACACCCATGATCCAGCGACAGCAATTGGTAGACCAGGTAATCGAGCGGTTGCGAGCGCGGATTGACGCGGGCGAGTTCCCACCAGGCTCGCGGCTGCCTCCCGAGCCGCAACTGATGGCCGAGCTGGGTGTGGGGCGTTCGACGGTGCGCGAGGCGGTGCGCGCTCTGGCGCACAGTGGTGTGCTCGAGGTGCGGCAAGGGGATGGCACCTACGTGCGGATGCCAGGGGTGGCCGATGAGCCGCTGGGGTTACGCCTGCGGCGCGCGCAGGTCCACGAGGTGCATGAGGTGCGCCGGGCCCTGGAGCTTGAGATTGCCCGTCTGGCGGCCCTGCGCCGCGACGAGGCCGACCTGGCGGCCCTGCGCGCGGCGCTGGCGGCCCGGGGTGCAGCCCTGGCACGGGGCGAGCGCGACGCGGCTCTGACCGCTGACCTGGCGTTGCACGCCGCGCTTGCCGACGCCACGCACAACCGCGTCCTGGCCGATCTCTACCGCGCCTTTGCCCCGCCGATGCGCGAGGCCCTTGCTGCCCTCTGGGCAGCGCGGGAGAGTGGCGCGGCGACCCATCAGCTCCACGCCGATCTGGTCGCCGCTGTTGCCGCTGGCGATCCTGGCCGCGCCAGCGCTGCTGCCGCAGCGATCCTCGACCAGCACACCGATCTGATGGAAGGCCCTGGGAACGACGTATGACCTTTATCGAACTGAGCATGCTTTTTGCCGTTGCTGCCGCTGCGGGGGCGATCAACGCCGTGGCCGGAGGCGGCAGCTTCATCTCCTTTCCCGCGCTGGTGCTGGCGGGCGTGCCCCCCATCAGCGCTAATGCTACCAACACCACGGCGCTCTGGCCGGGCAGCGCTGCGAGTGCAGGCGCCTACCGGCGCGAGCTGGCTCACCAGCGCAGCGAGATCCTCCTGTTCAGCGGGTTGAGCCTCACAGGTGGCCTGCTGGGCGCCTTGCTACTGCTCCGCACCCGCGAGGCCGTCTTCGCGCAGTTGATCCCCTACCTTTTGCTGCTTGCCACGCTGGTCTTCGCGGCCAGTCCCTGGCTCACCCGCGTGGCGCGGCAGCTCGGCGCCGATGGAGGCGGCTGGTTCCGGCGCGCCGGGATCCTTACCCTCTACCTGGGTATCGCGGTCTACGGCGGCTTCTTCGGCGCCGGGCTGGGTATTCTCACCCTGGCGGCCCTGGCGCTGCTGGGCCAGGAGAACATCCACGAGATGAACGCGCTCAAGACGCTGCAGGCGACCCTGGTCAATGGCGTGGCCGTGGTGGCCTTCGTGCTGGCGGGGGTAGTGCAGTGGCCGGTGGCCCTGGTGATGACGGCGGGAGCCATTCTCGGCGGCTATGGGGGGGCGGCCGTCGCCCGGCGCATCGATCCGCGCCTGGTACGCTACGCCGTGCTGGTCTTCAGTCTGGCGCTCACCGTCTACTTCTTTGTGCGCGCTGCGTAGGCGCCCCGCGCACCGGCTCGCCGAAGCAGCCCGACCCGGCACAGGACCGATCGAGGTCACCGGCGCATCCACAGAGTCCCCCCGCCCACCGATGGGAGGCTCTCCGGGGTAGCGTTTTTCGCGGAGCGCATCAGGAAGTCATGGCTGCGGCGAGTCCTCACCCTCCAGTCCCCTGTTCCTTAGCGGGAGAAGGGGAGTCCATATGTGGCGTCCCCATGCCTTCTCCCCCCGCTCCCGATCAGGGAGCAGGGGACCGGGGGTGAGGCGGAGCGGCCATGGCCCAACGGGGCCATTCAGTACCCCTCGGGGGCGCGGTAGCGCTCCAGGTTCTGGAAGCGCGTGGTGCGGGGCTCGAACCGCAAGGGGATCACGCCCAGGGGGCCATTGCGGTGCTTGGCAATGTGGATTTCGGCGATGCCTTTTTTATCAGTGTCCTTGTCGTAGAGTTCTTCGCGGTAAATGAACATCACGATGTCGGCATCTTGTTCGATGCTGCCGGACTCGCGCAGATCGCTCAGCATGGGCACGTGGCTCTGACGCCCCTCGACAGCGCGGGAGAGCTGTGAGAGGGCGATCACCGGCACATTCAGTTCGCGGGCGAGCGATTTGAGGCCCCGGCTGATCTCGCTGACCTCCTGTACCCGGTTATCGTTGCGTCGGCCCGACATGAGTTGCAGGTAGTCAATCATCAACAGATCAACGCCGACCTCGGCGGCCAGGCGGCGGGCCCTGGAGCGCACCTCGGTAATGCTCAGGCCAGGAGTATCCTCGATGTAGATGGGCAATTCCGAGAGGACGCCCATCCCCTCAAAGGCCAGGTTCAGCTCATCACCGCGCAGATTACCGGTCCGCAGGCGCTGCATATCAATACCCGTGTGCATTGCCAGCACCCGCTGCACGAGCTGATCGCGGCTCATCTCCAGACTGAAGATGCCCACAGTGCCGTTACTCAAAAAGGCCACGTTGTAGGCCAGCGAGAGGGCCAGGGACGTTTTCCCGACACTGGGCCGGGCTGCCAGGATGATCAGGTCACTCGGTTGCAGGCCGCCGGTAAGCCCATCGAGATCGGGATAGCCGGTGGGAACGCCGGCCACCTCGCCGCGCCGCTCCTGGAGGCTCTCGATCTGGGTAAACAACTGGTTGACGACCTGACCGATCGCCACGAAGTCCTGCGTGCTGCGGCGCTGCGAAACGTTGAACAATTCCGCTTCGGCCCGATCCAGCGTCACGTCCAGATCGGCGGACTCATCGTAGCCCAGGGCGGCGATCTTGCCACCGGCTTCGATGAGGCGCCGCAGCACAGCGGTGCGTTCGACGATGCGGGCGTAGTACTCGATGTGCACCGCGGTGGGCACTTCGGCGGCCAGGTCGCTCAGGTAGCTCAGGCCACCCACCAGCTCCAGGCGCTCCTGGCGGCGCAACTCCGCCGCAACCGTGGCGAGATCGGGCGGTTCGCGGCGGTTGTAGCAGGCCAGCATGGCCTCGTAGATCAGGGCGTGCTTTTCGAGGTAGAAATACTCAGCCGGCAGCCATGGCGCGATGGTGATAATCGCGTCCCGTTCCAGCAGGATGGCGCCGAGCGTGGCCCGTTCGGCGTGAAGGTCATATGGCACGGAGCGATCCATAGCTTCGTCCCCTGCTTCTCCACCCCGTTCCCCGGTTTATCCAGAGCGTTTCCACAGTGGGTATAGAAATGACGATGTGCCACGGCGCTGCCGCGGCACATCCTTGAACGGATGTTCAGTTGTATTCTAGCACGTCCGTGTTACAACACTGTCACAGGTGATGTGAACCGGGGAAACCCGGTTTCCCCACACCTCTCTCTGCGGGGAGGGTTTGGGAGGGCTATGCGGCTGGATCGGCGGGGGTCGCCGGGGCGACCGAGGGTTCCTCCCGGCCCTCGCCCGTGACGACCACGTTCACCGTCGGTTCGACGCCGCTCATCAGGCGCACGGTGACGGAATAGGTTCCGGTGCGCTTAATCGGCTCGTCAAGCTCGATCTTGCGGCGATCCACCTCCACACCCAGTTGCGCGGCGATCTGCTCGGCAATGTCGCTGCTGGTGACCGAACCGTAGAGCCGGTCGTGCTCGCCTACTTTGACGGTAAAGGTAACCGCGCGACCATTGATACGCGCGGCGACCGCTTCGGCATCGCGGCGGACGGCTGCGGCGCGACGCTGCTCGGCGGCAAGCCGCTGTTCGGCCTGCTTGATCTGGCCGCGAGTGGCAAGCACCGCGTAGCCCTTCGGGATCAAATAGTTGCGTCCAAAGCCACCAGAGACATCTTTGATTTCTCCGGCTTTGCCCAGGTGCTCAACATCCTGGACCAGGATGACCTTCATTTTGGCGCCCACAATACCACTCCTCAACGTTGTGTCTCGCAATACAGCGCCGGCTATGATACCACAGGGGACGAAAGGGCGTCAATCGGTATGTGTTCACTGTTCACCCGCAGGGCTTGAGCAACGTCTGCCTCCGGCGGTGAGGTGCAGAGCTTGCCCCCAACCCGGGACGCCCGCGCTCCAGGGTTTGCTTTGCATGGTTGACCCTGAACACGTATGTCAGGCGTGGGCCTGGATGTTCACCTGCCAGATCTGCGCTCCCACTGACGGCAGGCCCGTGAGGGGCAGCCACCCATCCTGCACAGTGGCCTCGACGCCGCTGAGGAGTTCGCGCAGGGGTGTGCCATCGGGCAGGCCGCCGTGGCGCACCGGCAGGGCCGCGAGGCCATCGTCGCCACGCCGGGCCACGACGATCAGCCGTTCGTCGGGGGTCTCGCGCAGGTAGGCCAGGGTGTGCCCGGTGGCGTAGAGGAGTTGGAAGCCACCCTGGCGCAAGGCGGGCGACGCACGCCGCAACCGCGCCAGGCGCTGGTAGAAGGCCCGCAGGTCGTGGTCCCACTCGCCTTCGTTCCAGGGCATCGTGCGGCGGCACTCAGGGTCGCCGTTGCCCGACAGGCCGACCTCATCGCCGTAGTAGATGCAGGGCACGCCCGGATAGGTAAAGAGCAGGGCCACGGCTAGCCGCAGGCGCCGCTGGTCGTGCTCGAGGACGCTGCGCACCCGGGCCGTGTCGTGGCTGCCGAGGAGATTGAACTGCTGAATGGCGATCTGCCAGGGCACCGCGGCGCGAAAGGCCGCCCACTGGGCGGCCAGGGCCGCCGTTGGCAGGGGATGGGGATCGCTCCAGGGGCGCTGCGCCCCACTGCCGCCGAGCCAGCTCCAGACGGGAAAGGTGAAGCCCTGATAGTTCATGGTGGCGTCGAGTTCGTCGCCCTGGAGGTGGGGCGTTCCATCGAAGAAGTGCTCGCCCAGCAGGTAGGCGGCGGGGTTCTCGCTCTTGACAGCACGGCGAATGCCCCGGCCCAGCTTGTGCCCCAGGTTCCAGGGACCCTGACGCCCGAGCATGTTGGCCACGTCAATGCGCCAGCCGTCGATGCAGTAAGGCGGGCGCATCCACTGGCGCATCAGCGCGTCGGGGCCGGCGTACATCAGGTCGCGCAGCCGCTCGCTGCGGTAATTGAGCTTCGGCAGGCTCCGCACGCCCAGCCAGCACTCGTAGTCGTCGGGATGGCGGTGGAAGGTGAAGAACTCCGCCTCGGGCGCCTGGGGGTCGGCCAGCGCCGCCTGGAACCAGGGATGGGTGCTGCCGCAGTGATTGGGCACAATGTCGAGCACCAGGTGCATCTCGCGGGCGTTGAGGGCCTCTCGCAGGCGAGCCAGGGCCGCGTTGCCGCCGAAGTGCGGGTCCACATGGCCGTAATCGGCCACATCGTACTTGTGGCTGCTGGGGGCCACGAAGATCGGGTTGAGGTAGAGCGCCGTAACGCCGAGATCCTGCAAGTAATCCAGACGCTGCATAATCCCCTGCAGGTCGCCGCCATAGAACTCGCTGGCGCCGTGGCCCCTGTGCGGCGGCGCGCCCCAGGGCCGGGCCACTACCGGGCGCCCGTAGCAGAGGTACTCCCCGTCGCGCACGTTGTTGGTGGGGTCGCCATCGGCGAAGCGGTCGGGAAAAATCTGGTAGAACACACTATCGCGCACCCAGGCCGGCTCTTCGTAGCCGGCAAGCAGCACAAAGTCGTTGGCGTCGGTGGGATTGTGCATCCAGACCCCGGCTGCGTTATACCAGCGGTTGCCCTCGCGTGTGCGTAGTAGAAAGCGATAGCTGGTGCGGCGCATCGTCAACCGCAGGCTGACCTGCCACCACCGACAGACGCCCTCGACGCCCACCAGCTCCATCGCCACGATCGCCTCTTCGCCATCGGGACAGGTGCGGAGGTAGACGCCCTCTACTGGCGCGTCAGCGGCAACGCGCAGCCAGAGACGGGCGCTGTCGCCCACAGCCAGGCCCGCGCGCTGTACGTAGCGCGGCGAGCCGTCGTGGTGGATGGAATGGGACCAGTTTGGGAGCATTGCGCTATTCCCCGCTGGGAAGAAGATCGGGGAAACCAGGTTTCCCCGATGTGCATAATGAAAAGGAAGTTGCCTGGGAGGGCCGTACCCTCCTGGACCCTCCCCGCCGGCGGGGTGGTTTCTGGGAGGACGCAGCCCTCCCAGACCCTTCCGCGCGCGGGCTATGTTCACATCAGGGCCGCAATGGCGGTGTCGAGGCGCGCGAGTACGCGGTCGCAACCGAGGGCGGCGAGCATATCAAAGAGGGGCGGGGCCACGGTCCGCCCGGAGACGGCCACACGCAACGCGCCGAAGAGTTGGCCCGGCTTGCGCTCCAGACGTGCGCACAGATCCCGCAGCGCCGCCTCCAGCGTCTCGGGGGTCCACGGTTCGAGAGTGCTCAAGGTAGCGCGGGCTGCGCGGAGCATTGCCAGCGTCTCCGGGGCATCCAGCCCCCTGGGGATGAGTGCAGCGGGAGCATAGCCATCGGCGCCGGGCCGCGGCTCACGGAAGAAGAACTCGAGCAGGCCGGGGGCCTCGCTCAGCTCTTCCAGCCGCTCGTGGATCATCGGCACGAGGCGCACGACATAGGCGCGCTCGGCCTCGGTGGGCGGATCGCCAATCAGCCCGGCGGTGGCCAGAAAAGGTAGCAGACGTTCCGCAAGTTCCTCGGAAGAAAGCTTGCGGATGTAGATGCCATTCATATCGCGCAGCTTCTCGGGGTTCCAGCGAGCTGGGCTGGCCTGCACCCGATCGATGGTGAACCGCTCGATCAGTTCCTCGCGGCTCATGATCTCGGTCTTATCGTCGTAGCTCCAGCCCTGCAGGGCCAGGTAGTTCATCATGGCCTCAGGCAGGTAGCCACGCTCCCAGAAGCGGTTGGTCGCCACATCGTCTTTGCGTTTGGAGAGCTTGCCCTTACCGTCCTGGCGCAGAATCACCGGCAGGTGAGCAAAGACCGGCGGCTCCCAGCCAAACGCCTGGTAGAGCAACACGTGATAGGGGGTTGAGGGTACCCACTCCTCGGCCCGCAGCACGTGGGTGATCCGCATCAGGTGATCGTCCACCAGATGGGCGAAGTGATAGACCGGCATGCCGCTGGCCTTGATCAACACGATATCCTGGAGTTGATCGTTCTGCACACTGATCCCCTCGGCGCCACGGACCAGGTCGCTGAACGTTGTCTGGCCCGTCAGGGGCGTTTTGAGGCGAATAGTGTAGGGTTTACCGGTGGCGGCCAGTTCGCGCTGCCGTTCGAGCGGCCAGTCGCGTTCGGGGCCACGGAAGCGGAAGGCCTTGACCCCGCGGATCTCGGCTTCGGCGCGGAGGTGGGCCAGTTCCTCCTCGGTGGTGAAGGACATGTAGGCGTGGCCCGACTCGAGCAGTTGCTCACTGTAAACCCGGTAGATCCCCTGATCGAAGCGCAGCGATTGCACGTAGGGACCGTAAGGACCGCCGACATCCGGGCCTTCGTCCCATTCGATACCGACCCAGCGCAGCGAGGCGATGATGTTATCGGCGGCGCCGGGAACGTAGCGTTTCTCGTCGGTGTCCTCAATACGCAGGATGAACTGCCCGCCGTAGTGGCGCGCAAAGAGCCAGTTGAACAGGGCGGTGCGCACGCCACCGATGTGCAGGTAGCCGGTGGGGCTGGGCGCAAAACGCACCCGGACAGGAGGCGTTATCTCTATCATGCACAGGCTCCGCTGCTGGATGCTCCAGACACTCCTGGCATTATACGTGATATCCCCGTGGAGATCGGCGGGGACGTGTTCATCCTTACTTGTGGATGCGCCGGCAGCTTGCCCGCATCCCGGCCATTGCGGGTGGGACGCCCGCGCATCCGGGTACGTTGAGGGAAGCCGGATGTTCCATGACCCGGTGCACCTTCAGGCGACCTGTTTGGGCATCAGCGTGACGTCGACCGCGTGCAGATGCGCCCCGCCAATCTCCACGCGCAAATCTGCAATCTGCAATTCCACTAGGCGCCGCGCTCGAGCAGTTCCATCAACTCCGGCACGCTTCTGGTCACCGTAAACAGGTGAAAATGATCGGGATGGATGAACCCCGAGGCCCGGGCGTGCTCAAAGAACTGAAGCAGGGGTTGGAAGAAGCCCGCGGTATCGAGCAGATAGATCGGCTTATTATGGTAGCGCAACTGACGCAGGGTCAGTGTTTCGACAGTCTCTTCGAGGGTGCCAAAACCGCCGGGCAGGGCGACAAAGGAATCGGAGCGTTCAAACATCAGCGCCTTACGTTCGCGCAAGGTTTCGGTGATGATCAATTCGCTCACCTCGGTGTAGCCCTGTTCGCGCTCGAGCAGGGCGCGAGGAATGACTCCGATGACCTGACCGCCCACGGCGACGGCGGCGCGCGCCGCCACGCCCATCAGGCCCACGTTGCCGCCCCCGGAGATCAGCCGCCACCCACGCGCTGCCACCGCCTGGCCGAGCGCCGCCGCGTCGGCGGCAAAGGCCGGATTTGTGCCGGAATGGGAGCCACAGTACAGACAGATCGAGCGCTTCATAGACATCCTCCACTGCGGGGCGATGAGAGCCCCACACTCGCATGCAGGCAGGCGTGACAGACGTGCCGACCAGTGATACCATTTTCGATTGCGGCGCCCTGGTTACCCTTCTCCTCGAAGCGCCGGCAGCCTGAGCGCGTGAACGCGGATGCGGGCGGGTCCATGTTCACCCTCCTGCTGAGAGCACGGGCAACCTGCCCGTGTTCCGGGAGGGCGGGGCTTTTCTGCGACCCTCCCCGCCGCAGCATTGAGTATTGTACACCAGGGTTGACGGAAACATGGACCGGCGGGTTGTTCGGGCCAGGCTGTTGCAACGTTCGTATGTTCAGGGCTACACCTTCCCAAACCCTTCCCACAGGCAGGGGGATGGGGAAACCCGGTTTCCGTATCCGCTGACACGATGAAGACACGTTTTTTCCTGGGAGGGCGTAGCCCTCCCAAACCCTCCCTCGCGCGGGCTATGTTCACATCAGGTCACAGATGGGTTATAATGAGCAAGCGATCCCCAGGAACTCTACGAACATCAGGCGACTCAGGGTTTTTCCGCGCCTCCAGCCCCCGGGACGGGAAGGTTTGAGGGAGGCGGCTGTGCCGAACCCTGACAAGATGAAAGGGGGGGAGTGGGAAGGCACAGCCGTCCCAACCCTTCCCTGCTGGTGAGTTGTTTCCCGGGAGGGCGCAGCCCTTTGAAATCCTCTCCAGCGGTTCGCCATGGATGACAAGGAGGTCAACGATGCCCAGGTACGTGATCGAGCGCGAGCTCCCCGGAGCAGGTAAGCTCTCGGCGCAGGAGTTGCAGGCCATCTCGCAGAAGTCGTGTAACGTGTTGCAGGGGATGGGGCCACAGATCCAGTGGCTCCATAGCTATGTTACCGACGACAAAATCTACTGCGTGTATATTGCGCCGAACGAGGCGTTGATCCGAGAGCACGCGGAGAAAGGCGGCTTTCCGGCGAATCGCATCTCCGAGATCAAGACCGTCATTGACCCCACGACGGCGGAATAGGTTCGTCCTCGCAGATCCTCCTCCGGGGCAGGGCTCCTGGCAGGCGCGGCCCGCCCGGACCCGCCCCGCGGGCAGGGGCACGCACACTCTCACCCCAACCCGAAAGCATCAGGCAACAGGTCGGCGATGGGAACAGGTCGCCGGGGTTCAGCCTCACTGATGATCAGCAGATGGGGAGCGAACTCGATGAGGGCCTGCAAGCAGTCGCCGCAGGGGTAGGGCATATCGGCGCCCGCGCCAGCAACGGCCAGCGCGGTGAACCGGCGCGCGCCCGCGGCCCAGGCATTGACCAGGGCCGCTTTGGCTGCGCAGACGCTCGATCCGTAGTTGGCGATTTCCAGGTTGCCCGCAGCGAAGATCCTCCCGTCGTCAGCCATGAGTGCCGCGCCGCACGGCCGCCCTGTGCGCGGCGCATGGGCCAGCGCTGTCGCCTGGCGCGCTGCGGCGAGCAGGGTCGCGAGGTCGGTCATACGCTGTGCTCCTGCATCAACTGGTCCAACAGCGCGTCCACTCGCGCGTTCAACGCCGCAAGATCGCCGTCGTTGACGATCAGATAATCGGCCATGGCGATCGGCCCGCCTTTCTCGATGTGCTCGATCTCGCGATAGTCGCGCGCTTCAGCTTCGACCGGGGTGAGCGGTCGCTCATGGCGCGTGGCCAGTCGGCGATAGCGCTCCGCTCGTGGCGTGAAGACCGCGACAACCACCAGCTCGTCGCCGAACTCGTGTTTGAGGGTTTTGTACTCGCTAAAGCTGTACATCCCATCGATGATCACCGCCGGATGCCCGGCGAGCAGGGCGCGGATCTGCGGCAGGGCGAGCCGGGCGCATACGTCCATACCGTGAGTTGCCCGCAGTTCCTCGCGCACGGCACGCTCGTGCTCAGGGGTAACTGGCAGATTTCGGGCCTGCACCTCGCGGATGATGAATTCGCCGAAGCGGATCGTCGGCAGACCCTTCTCCGCCAGCCGCCGCGTCACCTGGCTCTTGCCCGAACCAGCCATCCCCACGATTGCCAGAACCATTGCTTGCTTCCTTATGCCACAAATTTCCCACCCTGACGCGAACCTGTGGGGAAACCGGGTTTCCCCACGTCCCTGCCTGTGGGGAGGGTTTGAGAGGACGTAGCCCTCCCAGGCATACCCCTGTTTTCATCGCGGCGTTGTGTGCTCCGCGAATGGGGCCTATCGTCTGGACGCCAGTCTGCCACAGATTCAGATTCCAGACAAGGGTGCAGCGGTCTCTCGACCAGAGCGCACCCCGACGCGCCGGGTGCGCTGCGAGCCGACACGCTATCGCTACGCCCTCCCGAAGCCTCCCGACGCGGAGGGTCCGTCACCCCGGGAGGGAGCACTGCTCAAGGCGAGTCTTCGGCCCAGAGCAGAGCGATGCGCCCGGCACCAACGATGATCAGGCCGTTGTCCAGCGGGGCCGCGCTGATGGAACGCCAGCCGAGCACCTCCTGCCCATGAACGTCGTAGAGGGCGAAGTCGCCGCTGATGGCTCCGTTGGTGAAGTAGCGGGCCTCGCGCGGAACCAGGTCGAGCACGCGATTGGCGAGATCCCGGGCCTGTGCGGGTGGCACAACCTGCGTGGGGTAGGCCAGTTCGCCGCCGATGAGATGGGCAAGCAGTTTCGCGGCAATGCGGCGGGGCAACTCGACCCAGTGTTCGCCGAGGCCCTGATAGCCCAGCTCTGCGGCCAGGGCATCGCAGGCGGCGGCGGGATGGGCCGGCGCGGCGTCCAGGCGGCGCGCGGCAAACGTCAGGGGATAACTCGACTCGCGGGCGCGGTCAAGGTCGCGCGCGAGGGCATCGATCGCAGGATCGTTGTCGGGCAGGAGCAGAGGAGCAGCCATAGTCGGTGAGCGGCGCTGGTCGAGCGCCGGGCGATACGGGCGTTATTCCAGGGGAAGGGTTGGGCAGGGCTACGCCCGCCCAGCTCCTCCGCAGGCCAGGGAGCCGGGGCTTTCACGGGTAGGTGTTCCGGGCCACGGCCGGTCCACCTCGCCCCCCGGCCTTTCGCGGGTAGATGTTTTTGGGCCACGGCCGGTCCACCTCGCTCCCCGCTGATCAAGAGAGGGGGGTGGGCGTTGGGACGCCACACGTGGACTCCCCCTCTCCCGCACAATTTGCCCCTCAGACCGTCAGACCGAGCGCCGCGGCCAGCTCGGCCAGGGCCTGGCGCTCGATATCACTGACGGCGGTACCACCGAAGCCGAGAAAGCCACCTTCCTTGCCGGCCTCGGCGGCCTTCTGCGCCGTGTCGTAGAGGAACTGCTTGAAGGCCTGGCCCTCCTCCGGCGACCGGCTCTCAACCAGGGCCACGGCCTGATTGACCGTATTCATTGCAAAGGTTCTGGCCTCTTCCTTACTGGAGAACTTCGGCAGATCAGGCTTGAGGCTGCGGGCCTCCAGATCGGCGGCCAGATCTCTGACGATCTGAATCGAGGCCGCGTCTCTGGCACTCGCGATGATCCCGCTGACCGCGGCAAACATTTCCTTCATTAACCCGATCGGGCCGCTCGGATCGGCCATCGAGATGTACATTGCGGTAACGATTGGCGCAAGACCGATGGTTTGCCACTCTTCCGCTGTGAAGTCCGTCTTCGAGGCCATGGTTTTCCCCTTTCTGCTCATGATACCTTATCAGCCGTCCATGCGGCTGCGTCGCACAACGCCAGAATGAACATAACGATTATGTTCCTGGAAGGGCGCAGCCCTCCCACACCCTTCCCGCCGGGGAGAGGGAGCCGGGCTCCTCCCCCCGCCGGGGGGAGGCTGGGAGGGGGGGCACGCTCCAAACCCTTCCACGCACGGCCTATGTTCACCTCAGGCGAGCGACCGTACAGGCGCATCACACAGACATGACGCCCCCACCGGCGTGCGCGTCACCATCCGCCGCGGCGCAAGACCTGACTTCCAGGATTGTGTTCACCCGTGCTGAACCCGTATCCACTGCTCTCCCGCGTGCGCCCACATGGTCTGTGCGCCCCTGAACCGCTTGACGGAGAGGGGGCGCGTGCAGCGGGAAGCCCTCGCCGTACGCTGCCGTCCCCGCGCAAGAGCGGGGATTGGGGGTGAAGGTCGGACACCACCTTATGCATCGGCCCTGCGGCGCACGCCGTGGTATGTTTGAACAAGAACCCTCGGTGCTATAATGCTCAGGGCATAGCAGTACTGGCACCAAGGAGCGAGGTATGACCAATGAGACGGGCGCGGAGGAACTGGGGCAGGCAGAAATTGACCGGCTCTGCGCAAATGCGATCCGTGCCCTGGCGATCGACGCGATCGAGGCGGCAAAGAGCGGCCATCCAGGGTTGCCGCTGGGGATAGCCGACGCCGCGTATGTGCTGTGGACTCGCTTTTTAAAGCATAATCCGAGCGATCCTGCCTGGCCGGACCGGGATCGTTTCGTGCTCTCGGCAGGGCACGGTTCGATGCTCCTCTATGCGCTACTGCACCTCAGCGGCTACGAACTGAGCCTTGACGACCTGCGCGCCTTTCGGCAGTGGCAGAGCAAAACGCCTGGTCATCCCGAATACGGCCTGACCCCTGGCGTGGAGACGACCACCGGCCCGTTGGGGCAGGGGTTCGGCATGGCGGTCGGGATGGCGATGGCCGAACGCTGGCTCGCCGAGCGCTTCAACCGGCCTGGCTTTCCGATTGTTGATCACTATACCTATGCGCTCTGTTCCGATGGCGACCTGATGGAGGGTATTAGCCACGAGGTGGCGAGCCTGGCCGGGCACCTGCAACTGGGTAAGTTGATCGTGCTCTACGACTCGAACCTGGTTTCGCTTGATGGTCCGACCGAGTTGACCTACACCGAAGACGTAGCCATGCGCTTCACGGCCTACGGCTGGCAGGTGCTGCACGTTGACGGGCACCGGATGGCCGAGGTGGCCGAGGCGCTGGCTGCGGCGCGGGCGGAGCGCAACCGGCCCTCAATCATCATCGCCCGCACGGTGATCGGCTACGGGAGCCCCAATAAGGCCGGCAAACACGTCGCTCACGGTGAACCGCTGGGGGCGGAGGAGGCCCGGCTCACCAAGGCCAACCTGGGTTGGCCGCTCGAGCCGACCTTCTACGTCCCTGAGGCGGTGTACGAGCACATGCATCTGGTGCTCGAGGTGGGTGACCGGCGCCAGCGCGAATGGAAGGCCTTACTGGCGCGCTACCAGACAAGTTACCCGGAACTGGCGGCCTTGTGGGAGCAGATGCAGACCCGGGCGCTGCCCGCTGATTGGGAGACGTTGCTGCCGCCCCTGGCACCCGATCCCCAGGCGAAGGGAACGCGGGTGGCCTCGGGGCAGGTGTTGAACGCCCTGGCGCCGGTGCTGCCGGGGTTGCTCGGCGGCTCAGCCGATCTGGGCGGCTCGAACCACACGCCGATCAAGGGCGCGGCGCCGCTCACCGGCGCGAGCTTTGCCGGGCGCAACATTTACTTCGGGGTGCGCGAGCATGGCATGGCTGCGGCGCTGAACGGCATGGCGCTCCACGGCGGGATTATCCCCTACGGCGGCACCTTCCTGGTCTTCAGCGACTATATGCGCCCGGCGATCCGCCTGGCGGCGCTGATGCACTTGCAGGTGGTGTTCGTCTTCACCCACGACAGTATCGGGGTGGGTGAAGATGGCCCGACCCACCAGCCTGTTGAGCACGTGATGTCACTGCGGCTCATCCCCAACCTGCACGTCTTTCGGCCCGCCGATGCCAACGAGGTGCGTATGGCCTGGCGACATGCCCTCGAGCGGCGCGACGGGCCGACGGCGCTGGTGCTTACCCGGCAGAATGTGCCCACTTTTGACCGCGAGCAACTGGCGCCGGCGGAGGGGGCGCTGCGCGGCGGGTATGTGCTCCGCGATGCCGAGGGAGCGCAGGCGCTCTTACTGGCGTCAGGCTCCGAGGTCGCCGTGGCGCTCGAGGCTGCCGATCTGCTGGCGGCCAGGAGGGTGCCGGTGCGGGTGGTGAGCCTGCCCTGCTGGGAGCTGTTCGAGGCTCAGGAGCGCGCCTACCGCGAGAGCGTGCTGCCGCCCGCCATCACCGCGCGAGTGGCAATCGAGGCGGGGCGCACGCTGGGCTGGGAACGCTACCTCGGACCGCGCGGCGTGGCCCTTGGCGTGGATCGCTTTGGGTCCTCGGCGCCCTTTCCGGAGTTGTTCAGGCGCTACGGTCTGACGGCCCAGCGCGTGGTCGAGGCCACCCTGGAAACGCTCCAGCGGGCCTGATCGCTCTGGCCCGGCCTCTCGCCCCTGAAGCCGCGCGCGAGCGCATCGGTAGCGTATGCTCGCAGTCCGCTGTAACGCACCCTGAGGAGGCCACGGGCCGTAGCGAAGGGTGCGTGACAGGGCCATCCGCCCCCTTCGCTCCGCGCCTTCGCTCCGCGCAGGACGGGTTCCCCGGCGCTACGCGGGGCGCTGAAAGTGGCGAGCATGTGTCCTACGCCACCGGCGCGCTAGCGCACTGCCTGGCGACCCGTTCGGACGTCAGCGCAACGCCGACCGCATCCAGATGCGCCCCGCCCAATCTCCAATTGCCAATCTGCAATCGGCAATCGCACTAAGACCGATCCGCTTCCCCCGGTGCAGGCGCTGCTGCCTGGATGGCGGCAGTGTAGACCTGCGCCAGGGGGACGTTGTGGGCGCGGGCCAGGGCGGCGCAGTCCTCGTACTCCGGCGCCAGACCCGCAACTGCGCCGTCCAGCAACTTACGTTTGACCCGCACCGCCCCCCAGGGAGTGACCACCGTTACCCGGTCCCGAGCAGCGGCCTGCCGTTCCACCGGCGACCAGCGCACCCCCAGGCTCGGCGTCTCGCGGAGCATCAGGCCGGCGAGGGCCGCTACCTGAGCCGGATGGGCCAGGCAGGCCAGTTGCAGGGCCGGGCGACCCTTCTTCATTACCAGCGGCGCGGCCCAGGCATCGAGGGCGCCCGCGGCGAGCAGTCGCTCGATGGCATATGCAACACCTTCGCCAGTGGCGTCGTCGAGGTTGCAGCGCAGTTCGTAGAGCGCTTCGGTTGTGGCCGAGGAGGCAGACCGGGCCACTTCCGGGAGCGGCTGTGCCGGCCCCGCTGACGGCCTGGCGCTGGTGTCCGGCTGCAACTCGCCGATCCAGACGCGCAGGGCGTTGAGCCGGGGATACTCCCGTTGCCCCAGGCCATAGCCAACCTGGCGCACGACCATCGGGGGTTGCTCGAAGCGGGCAAGTTCGGCCAGGAGCGCCGCGGCGGTAGGAGTAACCAGTTCGCCATCGCTGCCCGGTGGAGCGGGAAGCACCGGCGCGCCGGCCTCGACCAGGAGCGCCAGGGTTGCCGGAGCCGGCACGGGCAGAGGACCGTGCCGGGTCGGCACCCAGCCCCGCCCAAGAGGCAGCGGCGAAGCGTAGACTTTTTCGACCCCGAGGAGGGCCAGCCCAACGCAGACGCCAACGGTATCGAGGATACTGTCAACCGCGCCGACCTCGTGGAAGTGGACCTGCTCCACCGGCACGCCGTGGATGGCGGCCTCGACGCGGGCGAGGCGCGCGAACGCGCCCCAGGCCCAGGCTTGCGCCGGAGCGGGCAAAGCCGCCGCCGCGATCAGGCTGCGGATCTGCGCCCAGTCACGCTGCGGCTGGTCGGCGCGCACCCTGACCTCCAGCCGGGTGCCTATGATGCCGTGGCTGCGCACTTGCCGGGGTACGAGTGTGTACCCGTCGAGGCCAAGCCCATCCAGGGCCGCCCGCAGCGCGGATGGATCCAGCCCTGCATCGAGCAACGCCGCCAGAAGCATATCACCGGCAGCGCCGTGAAAACAATCGAAATAGGCGATCTTCATGGCGCCAACCCGTGGTCGTGGAGAAAGCGGCGCACCCGCTCACGAAACGCCGCTGGATTGCGCCAGGCGATCAGGTGCCCGGCCTCCGGTTCGTAGACCAGCCGCGCGCCCCGGATACCCGAAACGATGACCCGCGCCTGGGCGTCAGGCACGAAAGGGTCCCGACCGCCCTGAAACACAATCACCGGGACGCGGATCGTGTCCAGACAGGGCGCAACGATAGTCCGGGCAGCGGCCATCAGCTCGATGGCCTGCTCAACCCCGGCGTTGAGACGTGGCCACCAATCGTCACCGTGCTGCGCGCGCATGTAGCGGTGCCACGATGGTGACATGCTGGCAGTACTATGGTGATGCGCGTCAACCGTGGCAGTGGTCACCTGGCGAAAGACGCCATCGAGAATCAAAGCCGCGATCCGGTCGGGGCGATGACAGATGGTGTTGAGAGCCGTAATGCCCCCGGCGCTCATGCCGAAGACCGGTACGGGCGCGTCGAACATTGCGCCGAGGAAATCGGCCAGCGCTTCACCCTGCATGGCAAAGTAGCGGGTGGAGAACAGCCCTTCGGGGCGTGCCGAGCGGCCATGGCCGAGCAGGTCAACGCTGATGACCCGGTGCTCATCGGTGAAACGGGCGGCAAGACGGGTCTGCGTTGCTGCCGTGTAGGTATTGCCGTGCAGGAGGACCAGCGGCGCCCCGGCTCCCGCTTCCAGGTAATGCAGTGGGCCGTGGCGGGTCGGAACCAGGTTCAAGCGATCTCCTTCTGGACGGTGAGATGATGTATTCGGCAGCATCTACCGTGAAAATAGCCCGCGCGCGGGAGGGTTTGGGAGGGCTACGCCCTCCCGGAAAGACCCCGCCGGCTTGTCGGCGGACGGGGAAACCGGGTTGTCCCACGCCCGTTCCTGCGGGGAGGGTTTGGGAGG
>JBDNDG010000209.1:0-7697 GCA_046719255.1 Chloroflexaceae bacterium | reverse complement strand
TGGGGAGGGCGTGCCGCCCCCGTGGGCGGGGGGATGGGGAGACCAGGTTTCCCTATACTCTGACAAGAAGACAGGTTTTTTTCCTGGGAGGGCTACGCCCTCCCAAACCCTCCCGGTGGGGAGGGCTTGCTTCCCCAGTAGGCAGGGGCATGGGGAACCCCGGTTTCCCCACACGTTCACGTTAAGACCGGGGCGACCCGGTGGCTCCACGCCCCTCCCCTCAGGGGCGGCGTTAGATATTCAGCACCACACTGACCGGACAATGATCCGACCCCTCGACCTCGCTGTGGATCTCGGCGGCAACCAGCCGGGGCGCCAGATCGGTTGAGACTAGAACGTAGTCAATGCGCCAGCCGATGTTGCGCTGCCGCGCCCCGGCCCGTGGCGTCCACCAGGAGTAGGCGACCGTAGCGGGATGGAGGTGGCGAAAGCTATCCACCAGCCCGCGCGCCAGCAGGGCGCTGAGCGCGGCGCGCTCCTCGAGCAAGAAGCCCGAGGTACGCTGGTTCTCACGGGGGCGAGCCAGGTCAATCGCCTCGTGGGCGGTGTTGAGGTCGCCAACAACGACCAGGGGCGCGCCGGCGGCGAGTTCGGTGCCCAGGACCGCGCTGAGGCGTTCGGTAAAGGCGAGTTTGTGCGCTACACGCTCCGGGCCGCTGGTGCCGCTGGGCACATAGACGTTGTAGAGGGTGAAGGCCGAAAAGCGCGTGACCAGCACTCGCCCTTCGCTATCGAAGACCGGATCGCCCAACCCGGTGCGCACCTCCGTGGGCTGGAAGCGGGTGAGGGTGGCGACGCCGCTGTAGCCCGGGCGTTCCGCGGGCAGCCAGAAGGCCTGATAGCCCGGCGGCTCGCGCAGGGCCTCCGGAAGCTGATCCGGTGTAGCTTTGATCTCCTGGAAGGCCACCATGTCGGCGGAACAGCGCGCCAACCATTCCAGCAGACCCTTGCGCACGGCGGATCGGATGCCGTTTACGTTCCAGGAGGTGATGCGGATCAGGGGCATGGTCGATTCCAGCCGTCTCCAGACAGGCGGTAGCTGCGGTGCCCATGGTATCATACGCCGTGTGATCGCGGAGCGTCGGGTTCGAACCTGTCAAAACCGTTACCGCGTGCATGTGTTCAGCGTTGGAGAACCAAGCGGGAGCGCGGGTATCCTGACCGCATTCGTAGTGTGGGCGGGCAGGTTGCCCGCGCTCCCGAGAGCAGGGTCAACAGGTTCAACCGCGGCGGGAGGCGTGATGCGACCTTCACGTCCCCCCTAACGCCGAGGCGTTAGGGGCGGACAGAACATGTGGACGCATGCGGAAGATGGGGCCTGGAGACGCCCTGGAGGCCCTCACCTCCGGCCCCTCTCCCGCGCGCGGGAGAGGAGAGACCAGAGCCGCGCGCGGGAGTGTTCGCATGCGGTAGAAGCTCCATTGGCTCGAACGTTCTGTTTGACCCTGAACTACGCGAGGCTGGGGATAGATACCTCGAATTCCTTGAGCGGAGCAGAGCATGCCTGCAATCTGGACTGGTAAGCCGTACCCCCTGGGCGCCACCTGGGATGGACAGGGGGTGAACTTCGCGCTCTTCTCGGCCCATGCCACGCGGGTTGAGTTGTGCCTCTTCGAAGGACCAACCGCTGAGCGCGAAACCGAACGTCTGGTGCTTCCCGAGCGTAGCGAGGATGTCTGGCACGGCTACGTGCCGGGCCTGGGGCCGGGGCAGTTGTACGGCTACCGGGTTTATGGCCCCTACAACCCCTCGCACGGGCATCGCTTCAATCCGCACAAACTGCTGGTGGACCCGTATGCCCGCGCCCTCTACGGGCGCCTGAATTGGGACAACGCGCTCTATGGCTATCGCATCGGCAGCCCCTACACCGATCTGACAATTGGCAAGCGTGACAGCGCCCCCTACACCCTGCGCTCGGTGGTTATTGACCCGCGCTTTGCGTGGGACGATGAGCAACGCCCCAACACCCCGTTGCACGACTCGGTGATCTACGAGTTGCACGTCAAGGGCTTTACGCGCTGCCATCCCGACGTGCCGCCCGAACTCCGGGGCACGTATGCCGGTCTGGGCTCTGAGGCGGCCATTGCCTATCTCCAGCGTCTGGGTGTGACCGCGGTCGAACTGCTGCCGGTGCACCATTTCATTGACGATCAGCACCTGGTTGACAAGGGCCTGACCAACTACTGGGGCTACCAGAGCCTGGGCTACTTCGCGCCTGATCCGCGCTACGCCAGCGTGAGTGAGCCGGGCGCGCAGGTCAACGAGTTCAAGCAGATGGTCAAGAACCTGCACGCGGCAGGGATCGAGGTGATCCTCGATGTGGTGTACAACCACACTGGCGAGGGCAACCAGCTCGGGCCGACGCTCTGCTTCCGGGGGATTGACAACGCCGCCTACTACCGGCTCGTTCCCGACAATCCGCGCTACTACCTCGACTACACAGGCACCGGCAATAGCCTGAACACCACCTATCCCCGGGTGTTGCAGTTGGTGATGGATAGCCTGCGCTACTGGGTGCAGGAGATGCACGTTGACGGTTTCCGCTTCGACCTGGCGCGCACGCTCGTCCGCGGGGTCTACGAGGGTGACCGTCCCAGCGCCTTTTTCGATATGATCAAGCAGGACCCGGTGCTCTGCCAGGTCAAACTGATTGCCGAACCCTGGGATCTTGGCCCCGATGGGTACTGGGTAGGGCGTTTCCCCTCACCCTGGGCAGAGTGGAATGGACGCTATCGTGACAATGTGCGCAAATTCTGGAAGGGGGACGCGGGCCAGGCCGCCGAGTTTGCCTCGCGGATCATGGGTTCGATGGACCTGTACCGGCACAACGGTCGCCGGCCCTACCACAGCATCAACTTCGTGACCGCGCACGACGGTTTTACCCTGCGCGATCTGGTGAGTTACAACACGAAGCACAACCAGGCCAACGGTGAGGAGAATCGCGACGGTGACGAGCACAACAACTCGTGGAACTGCGGCGTCGAGGGGCCGACCGACGATCCGGCCATCCGCGAGTTGCGTTTGCGGCAGATGCGCAACTTTCTGGCGACCCTGCTCCTCTCACAGGGCACGCCGATGCTGCTGGCGGGCGATGAGCGCGGGCGCACCCAGCAGGGCAACAACAACGCCTATTGCCAGGACAACAGCCTCTCGTGGCTCGACTGGTCGCCCGATCCGGAGGCCGAGCAACTGATGGCCTTTACGCGGAGCATGATCGCCCTGCGCCGGCGGCATCCGATACTGCACCGGCGCAACTTTTTTCAGGGACCACTGGCGCCGGTCGGGGTCGAGTACGACGTGGAGTGGCTCAGCCCCGACGGGCAGGAGATCGGCCCGGCGCTGTGGAACAACCCCGAGTTGCGCTGCTTCGGCTTGCTGCTCAACGGTCGGGTGATGCGTGAGCAGGACGAGCGTGGGGAGGCTATCCACGATGAGGTCTTCTTGATCCTCTTCAATGCCAGCCATGATCCGATCGCCTTCATTCTCCCCGACTGGCCCGATAACCCGGTCTGGGAAGTGCTGGTGGATACGGCTGACCCCGAGCGGAACGGCGGGCGCGTGCCCAGCAGCGAGGTCTATCAGATCCAGCCGCGCTCGCTGGTGGTGCTGGTCGAGCGCGCCAGTAGCCAGAAGGTCCCCCAGCAGCCGGTTGTGCAGACGGCGCTGGTGAAGAAGCCCCTTGCAGCTGGCTGAGCGGTGGGTATGGGTTCACGCTGCGCCCGGGAGGACGCAGCGTCGGTCTCCAGCAGTGGGGTGTGGGGCCGCGTTGCTAGCCCACAAGATGTTTCTGGTTCGTTCTGGCGGCTTCACTGCCAGAACGAATCAGAAAACCAGGGTTTGGGGCTTGCCCCGGTGGCGGTGCATTGGCCCTGTGCGGCTTTCGAGATGGATTCGTATGGATGTCAAAGTTGCAGTATAATGTCGCTGCCGCGTCGGTTTTGAACCAGGCTCTGCACCACGATCGCGCCTGCATCTTCACTACCACAAGCAGCAGCGCTTTCGGCACGGCAACGTCTCCCGGTGGTCCACGCAGAGAAAGGGGGGGGTGTGCTTGCAGTGATCGCGGTGCTTCTGGGCGTGTTTCTGGGGGTGGTTATCGCCGGTGGGATGCTCGTTCCGCGGCTCAGCCTGTTGCTCAACGAGCTGGCGCTCGTGCGCCGGGAGCGTGATCGGCTACAGGGTGAGCTGGTCGCACGGCGCAGTGATGCGGCTGACGCGCACAGCCGGGCCTTCCGCTCTGAGCAGGATCTGCTGGTCATGCGGCGCCGGGTATTTGCGCTGACCGTCGAACGCGATGCGGACCGCGCAGCCCGGATCGCCGCCGAGGCGGCCTATCGCGAGGTGCTTGCCGAACGTGATCGTCTCCAGGGTGAACTCGCGCTGATGCGCCGCCGCAAAGTTCCGTGATGGCTGGCGAGGCGATCTCCCTGGCCGGGGATCGGGCTGGGGGCAGCCGGGTTGCCCCAGCACCCCCTTGAAAGGAGCCACAGGAGCTCTGTGCTCCGGCTCCCTCCTGGCCCGGGCTACTTGGTCTCGCGATAGACTACGTGGCGGCGAACGATCGGGTCGTACTTGCGCAACTCAAGGCGGCTGGGATCGTTGCGGCGGTTCTTCATCGTGGTGTAGGTGTGGCCGCTTTCGGTGCTCTTGAGTTTGATAACAATGCGATTGCCCTTCTTCGAGGCCATAGCTTTCAACCCTTCTGCAACACAGCAAAACAGCGCCCGGGCGGCGCGTTGCAAGCGATTGTAACACACCGCAGCGCGCAAAGCAAGCCGGTTCCTTGAGCAGCTCCTGAGATGGGGCAACCGGCTTTCCCCACGCCACTGCCTGGTGGGACACCGGGCGCCTTCCCAAACCCTCCCCGCTGGCGGGTTGTTTCCTGGGAGGGCTTCGCCCTCCCAAACTCTCCCGGTGGGTGGAAGGGCTTGTCGCCCCCACCGGCAGGGGGATGAGGAAACCCGGTTGCCCCGTATGTTCACATCAGTCTTTACGGGTTGTAGCCAGTAGAGACGGCAGTAGCGGCAGCAGTCCACTCACCCGCTCGCGCACCTCGTCGCGCACGGCGCGAAAGGCCCGCAGCCGCGCAGCTTCCCCTTCAACGGCCACCGGGTCGGCGATGCTCCAGTGAAGTTGTGTCGCGGCCCGCAGCCACACTGCGCACTCCTCGCGGGCGATGTCGCACACCGTCACCACCACTGCCGATGTCAGGCCGGCCAGCGTGTCCACGTGTTTGGCCTGCTGATAGCCGATATCAATCCCAACCTCAGCCATCACCTGCACAGCGAGGGGGTGCAGGGAAGCGGGATGGGTACCGGCGCTGCGCGCGACGATCCGCGCCCCGCTGAGGGCGCGCAGCCAGCCCTCGGCGATCTGCGAGCGGGCGCTGTTGGCCCGGCAGAGGAACACCACCGGCGGCAGATGCTCGGCGATCGCAGCGCCGGGGGACAGGGCCAGCTGGTCGGCGAGGCGCTGGTGCAGGGCGATCAGGCCCGGCAGGTGGACGCTGTAGTAGTTCGCCCGCGCATCGGCGTCGCTGCGGTGAACGTAAACCAGACCAGCCTGGCGCAGCACGTTGAGGTGGTACGAGACCAGATTCTGGGCCAGCCCCGTCTGCTCGACGAGTTCGCCCACCTGGTAGTCGCTGCGCCGCAGCAGCAGCAAGAGCCGCCAGCGCGTCTCGTCGGCCAGGAGCTTGAGGTGCTCCAGCGTTGCCCGTTCTTGCTCGTCCATAGCCTTCCCTGATGACACCTGATGTGAAAAGATGGGGAAACCGGATTTCCCCGTGCCCCTCCTATTGAGAGGGTTGGGGAGGGCGTCGCCCTCCCATGCTCTCCCGGGTTTCCCTCGAAGAGGATGTGGGGAAACCGGCTTTCCCCATGCCCCTTCCCTGCGGAGGGTAGAGTACAATACCGATGGACCGCCCACGTAACGCTGCTCATCAGTCAACGGTGACGCGAATGATTCAGAACCTCTTTCAGCAGCCGGCCCCCAGTTTGGGCAACCAGTATGTGGAGGATCGGGTACTGTGCTCGTTCCTGCGGCGCGCCCTCGCGCCAGACGTGCTCGCCGCAGCGGCGCCCGAGCTGGAGCGCATGGGCGAACTGGCCGGCGGCGAGTTGTATCGCCTGTACCTCGCGGATCGCCGCAACGAGCCGCTGCTCACCCAGTGGGACGCCTGGGGCGAGCGGGTGGATCGGATCGAGCTATCGCCCCTCTGGCAGCGCGCCGCGCGCCTTGCCGCCGAGTACGGACTGGTGGCCCTGCCCTACGAACAACCCTACGGCGCTGCCTCGCGCCTGGTTCAGTTCGCCCTGGCCTACCTCTTCCACCCCTCCACCGACGTATACACCTGCCCCCTGGCGATGAGCGACGGCGCCGCGCGTACCCTGCTCCGCGCCGGTGACCAGGCCCTCATCGAGCGGGCGCTGCCCCGTCTCACCAGTCGCGACCCCGATAGTTGCTGGACCAGCGGCCAGTGGATGACCGAACTTCCCGGCGGCTCGGACGTGAGCCGTACTGAGACCATCGCCCGCCCCGGCCCCGACGGTCTCTGGCGGCTCTACGGGCGCAAGTGGTTCACCTCGGCAACCACCGGCCAGATGAGCCTGGCCCTGGCCCGACCCGAGGGTGCCCCGGCGGGCAGCCGTGGCCTGGCCCTATTTTATCTGGAACTGCGCGACACCGAGGGGCGCCTGCAAGGGATTCGGGTAAACCGGCTCAAAGACAAGCTGGGCACGCGCAAGGTGCCGACCGCCGAGCTGAGTCTCGAGGGAGCGCCAGCGCGCATGGTGGGCGCGCCTGGCGAAGGGGTACGCGCCATCGTGCCGATGCTGCAAGTCACCCGCACCTGGAACAGCGTAATGGCTGCTGCCTTTATGCGCCGGGGGCTGGCCCTGGCGCGCGACTACGCGCGCTGCCGGGTCGCCTTTGGTGCTCCGCTGAACCGCCAGCCGCTCCATGTCGAGACCCTCGCCGGTCTGCAGGCCGAGTTTGAGGGCGCTTTCCATCTGAGCTTTCTGGTGGCGGGGCTGCTCGGCGCCGAGGAGGCCCACGAGGCCGGCGCGGCGCAAACCCACCTGTTGCGAGTGCTCACCTCGGTGGCCAAGCTGACGACGGGGCGCCAGGCGGTGGAGGTGCTCAGTGAGGTCATCGAGGCCTTTGGCGGAGCGGGCTACGTCGAGGATACGGGTCTGCCGGCTCTGCTGCGTGATGCCCATGTGCTGCCGATCTGGGAAGGCACCACCAATGTGCTGGCCCTGGATACGTTGCGCGCCCTGGCCCAACCCGGCGCCTGGGAGGCCCTCTGCGAGCTGGCCGAACGCCTCACCGCCGGGGCCGCGGACGCGGAGTTGAGCCTGGCCGGACGCCAGGTGCGTGCCGCGCTCGACCACGCTCGGCGCTGGCACGCCAGCGCTGCCGGTACGCGCGCGCGGCTGGAGCGGGGCGCCCGGCGCCTGGGACTGACCATCGGGCGCAGTCTGGAACTGGCCCTGCTGATTGACCATGCCCGCTGGTCGCTGGCCGTTGAACGTGATGCCCGCGCCCGCGCGGCTGCGCTGCGCTTCGCCAGGGCGCCCATTGACCTGATCAGCGACACCGATCACGATGACCAGGCCCTGGCAGCACACGTTTCACAGGCATCGTGTGTGGCGAGAGAGCACGACCAAACAGCTGGCTTTCCCAGTCCGAACAAG
>JBDNDG010000208.1:0-7731 GCA_046719255.1 Chloroflexaceae bacterium | reverse complement strand
TGCCGGCCCACCCCGGGTGCGCGGGCGTCCCGCCCGCAATGGCCTGGATGCGGTCAAGGCGCCCGCGCTCCCGGGAGAAGGGTGAACACATACCCCTTATAGTTGCGCTTGCACATACCGGCAGAGCGAACTACAATAGAACGGCTTGCACTAACCCCCGCCTCCAGATCACCTGGCAGGGCTCGTCGCCGCTCACCGCGGCAACACAGGGATCGATCCTATGGCCGAGTTGCGGCAGAATCTCGCGACCCGCGAATGGGTGATTATTGCCCGTGAACGGGCGCGCCGTCCTAATGCCTACGTGGAATCCAGCGACCGGCTGCGTACGCACGAGCGCGTCGAGTGCGATCCCGGCTGTCCCTTCTGTCCCGGCAACGAGGAGCTCGATCTGGAGGTCTGGCGCGAACCAACTGGCGCCAGTTGGCAGACGCGAATTGTGCGGAACAAGTACCCGGCGCTGATCGAGAATGGTTCGCTCATTCGTAGCTTCAACGGCGTGGAGCGTAGCATCACCGGGTTTGGCTACCACGAGGTGCTGGTTGAGCATCCGTTTCACAACACGACCCTGGCCCTGATGACGGACGAGGAGGTCCGTGCGGTATTGCAGATGTACCTGCGCCGCGGCCAGCAGATTGCCGCCGACGTGCGGGTGGAGCAGATCGTCTTTTTCAAGAACCACGGCGAGCGGGCCGGCGCTTCGCTGCTGCACGCCCACAGTCAGGTGGTCGGGCTGCCGATTGTGCCGAGCGATATTCGCCACCGCATCGAAGAAGCGCGGCGGTTCTTCGACGATACTGGCCAGTGCGTGTTCTGCACCATGCTCGCCGATGAGCTGATGCGCCGTGAGCGTCTGGTGGCGGTCAATGAACGTTTCGCTGCCTTCGTGCTCTACGCCGCCTCGTCGCCCTTCCATATCTGGATCGTGCCGCGTCAGCACCGGGCCAGTTTCCTGCATGTCTCGGAGGAGGAGCTGGCCTTTCTGGCCCCGCTGCTGCGCGATGTGCTCTTCCGCCTCTACGCTCACCTGAACGATCCAGATTTCAACTTGCTCATCCGCTCTACGCCCACCAAGGAGCCCGAGAACGGCTACTTCCACTGGTACATCGCCATCATCCCCCGCCTCAGCCGCAGCGCCGGCCTGGAACTCGGCAGCGGTGTCTGGATCAATCCCTCGCTCCCCGAGGAGTGCGCGGCTTTTCTGCGCGGCGATACCTCCGCCGGGTCGTGATGGCCGCCATCGGGCCGGGGTGATGGGTTTCGGGCATTCGATCCGGCGCCCCCGGGCTGCCGGGTGGCGGGGGCAGGCCAGAGCGTGCGCCGCGCCGGGGCGCCCGTACCCGTCACGCGCCGCGGGCGCGCGCTCCGGTCCTACGGTGGGCGCTGGAAACATAGATCATACCCGTGCCGCAACACTCTTGACAGCACCGGTAGCCGTGTGGTATGCTCCCCACAATAACGATTTGTGAAGGTTGCACAGATGGCAGCGTCTCGGTTTGTATTTATCCTCCTCCTCAGCGTGCTTGTACTCCTCCTTATCGGGTGGAGCAATAGCCGTTGAGGGAGGGGATGCCGAGCCCCAGCAGCCTGAGCGAGACTGAACCTCCCGAGCCAGTGCCGGGAGGTTTTTCAATGTCGAACGTGTGCCCGTGACTGTTCACCGCCGCACCGCTCGCGCACGGCCCCGCGCGGGCGCTGGCCCACAACGATGTGGGTAGCGGCGTAACGCCCCATCGAGGCGGCTCCGCCGGTCGGTAGTCCAGAGGTAACAGTTTCGTAATCCAGACGTTCTACGGTGACGCGAGCAGCCCGACGCTGTGCCGCCCGGGCTTTGCGTTGCCAGCACCACGCGCGATGAGGAGGACGTATGTCCGAGACACGAACCGGCGCCCAGATCATGTGTGAGGCGCTTATCCGCGAGGGGGTCGAGGTGATGTTCGGTATTCCCGGGGGCGCGATCATGCCCTTCTACTACGCGATGTGGGAATACCGGGATAAGCTGCGCCACGTACTTTGCCGCCACGAGCAGGGTGCCGGCCACGCCGCTGAGGGCTATGCCCGCGCCACCGGACGGATCGGCGTGTGCATTGGTACCAGTGGGCCGGGGGTGACGAACCTGGTCACGCCGATTGCCGACGCAATGATGGACAGCACACCGTTGCTGGCGATCTGCGGGCAGGTGGGCAGCCACGTGCTTGGCAAGGATGCCTTCCAGGAGACCGATATTACCGGGATCACCATGCCCATCACCAAGCACAATTACCTGGTGAAAGACGTGAATGACCTGGCCTATGTCTTCCGGGAGGCGATCTATATCGCCACCACCGGCCGCCCCGGCCCGGTGCTGATCGATATCACCAAGGACGCGATGCAGAAGTCCACCGTGCCGAATTGGGATCAGAAACTCAATCTACCCGGCTACAAGCCGACCTACGCGCCGAACCGCAGACAGGTGCGCGAGGCGGTGAAGCTGCTGCTCTCGGCGCAAAAGCCGCTGATCATCGCCGGCAACGGCGTGATTATGTCGGGCGCGACTGAGGAGTTGCGCCAGTTCGCCGAGACGCTGCGTATTCCGGTAATTACCACGCTGCATGGCATCGGCTCCTTCCCCGAGAGCCATCCGCTCAGCCTGGGTATGCCCGGCATGCACGGCTGGGTCCACTGCAACCGCGCCATCCAGGAGTGCGATGTACTCTTCAACATTGGTGGGCGCTTCGATGACCGGGTTACGGGCAAGGCCAGTACCTTTGCGCCGAACGCGAAGGTGATCCACGTGGACATCGATCCCTCCGAGATCGGCAAGAATGTCAAGGTAACGGTGCCCATCGTCGGCGATGCGCGTCTGACGCTCCTGGCCCTGCTGGAGGAACTGCCCGAGCGGGAGGCCCTGGCCGAGTTGCACTCGCACGCTTCCGACTGGCTGGAGCACATCCGCGATTTGCAGGAGAAGCACCAGGGCAAGCAGCAGTACGTCAATCGTGCCAATACCGCCCAGTGGGCGCTGCCACCCCACGATGTCTACGAGAAGTTGAACCGCACGCTGGCGGCGCGCGGCAACTACCGTGTGGTTACTGATGTGGGCCAGCACCAGATGTGGGCCGCGCAGTTGATCGACTGGAACGCCGGGCCGCGCACTCACATTACCTCCGGCGGCGCTGGCACCATGGGCTTCGCCGTGCCCGCCTCCCTCGGCGTGGCGATCGCGCACCCCAACGATACGATCTGGGCCATCGTCGGCGATGGTGGGTTCCAGATGACCAACCAGGAGATGGCGACGATCAAGCAGGAGGGGATCAAGAACATCAAGATCGCCGTGATCAACAACGGCTATCTGGGTATGGTGCGCCAGTGGCAGGAGTTGTTCGAGAACAAGCGCTACAGCGGCACGCCCCTTTCTGGCCCCGACTTCGCCAAACTGGCCGAAGCCTACGGCTGGAAGGGCCTGACCGTCGAGCACTCCGACCAGGTGCAGGAGGCGATTGATGAGGCCCACGCCACCGACGGGCCGGTGCTGATCGACTTCCGCGTCGAGCGCGAGGTCAACGTCTTCCCGATGGTGCCCCAGAACAAGTCGATCGCCGAGATGATTATCACCGAGGCGGATGCCTGATAGCAGCCGACGGACGGGCGACCGTCCGCGCTGAGAAATGAGCCAGGTGTATGAAAACCCACACGATCGTCCTCCTCGTGCAAGATCGCCCCGGTGTGCTCAGCCGCGTGGCCGGCCTGGTGCGCCGGCGCGGGTACAATATCCAGAGTCTGGCCGTAGGGCACAGCGAGCAACCCGGGGTCAGCCGGATGACCATTGTCGTCGAGTCGGAAGATGTCGAGCAGGTGGTCAAGCAACTCTACCGCCTGATCGAGGTGATCAAAGTTTCGGACGTGACCAGCGATCCCATCGTCGAGCGCGAGATGGTGGTGCTGAAGCTCAACGCGCCCACCGCCTCGCGCCACGAGATCGTCTCGATGTGTGGTGTGTTCGACGCCAAGATCGTTGATGTGGGCGCCAGCACAATGATCATCGAGATGACCGGCACGCCCGCCAAGGTGGAGAACTTCATCGAGGTGGTGCGGCCCTACGGCATCCGCGAGTTGATGCGCACCGGGCGCATTGCCATGGTGCGCGGCGCGCGCGGGCAGTTTGCCACCGAGTATGTCGAACACGCGGGACCCAACGGGGTGCCGGTACCGACGGCCAAATGACAGGTGCGTTCGGCGGGCGGGCCTGAGTGTCCGCCCCTCTCATTCTCTGGATGGGCAGGCGACGGGCCTGCCTCCCGCCGCGGGTGTCGATCCCGCTCTGCGAAGGAGCGTACGGGCGTATGGCAGAGTTGTTCTACGATAAGCAGGCCGATCTCGAGCGCTTGAAGGGCAGGCCGATCGCGATTATCGGCTTTGGTAGCCAGGGGCACGCTCATGCCTGCAACCTGGCCGACAGCGGTCTCGATGTGCGGGTTGGCCTCTACCCCGGCTCGAAGAGCTGGGCCAGGGTCGAGGCGGCCGGCCTGCGGGCGATGAGCGTGGCCGAGGCGGCCCGCGAGGCCCAGATTGTGATGATGCTCACCCCGGATATCGGCCAGGCCGACATCTACCGCGATCATATCGCGCCCTCGATGGAGCCGGGTAAGACGCTGATGTTCGCCCATGGCTTCAATATCCGGTTCGGGCAGATCGTGCCCCCTGCGGGCATTGATGTGAGCATGGTCGCTCCCAAAGCGCCCGGCCATCGCGTGCGCGAGGTCTTCACCCAGGGGGGCGGTGTGCCCGCGCTGGTGGCTGTTCAGCAAGACGCCAGCGGTGGGGCGCTCGAAGATGCGCTGGCCTATGCCAAAGGGTTGGGCTGCACTCGCGCCGGGGTGCTCAAGACGACCTTCGCCGAGGAGACCGAAACTGACCTGTTTGGCGAGCAGGTGGTGCTCTGCGGGGGCGTCTCGGCCCTGGTCAAGGCCGCCTTCGAGACCCTGGTCGAGGCCGGCTATCAGCCCGAAGTTGCCTACTTCGAGTGCATGCACGAACTTAAATTGATCGTGGACCTGTTCTACCAGGGCGGGCTGAACTACATGCGCTACTCGGTGAGCGATACCGCTGAGTGGGGCGATTACACCTCCGGGCCAAAGATCATTACCGCCGAGACCCGCGCGGCGATGAAGCGCATTCTGGCCGATATTCAGTCAGGCGCCTTTGCTGAGGACTGGATCGAGGAGAACCACAACGGGCGCCCACGCTTCAATGCCTATCGCAAGGCCGACATCGAGCACCCGATCGAGAAGATCGGTCTGGAGTTGCGCCGGATGATGCCGTTCGTCAACCCGCGTGAGGTGACCCCCGGCAGCGGGGGCGCCTGAGCGCGCATCGGGGTGGGCGGCAACCGGGCGCGGCTCCAGGGCCCGCCAGGGTGCCGCTGCCACCCGGCCCGTGCTGTCGAGAGAGACGGAGGAACCATGGAGACCCCTGCGGTAGATCACGTACGCATCTTCGATACGACCCTTCTCGATGGCGAGCAGGCGCCCGGCTGTACCATGACCCTGGAGGAGAAGCTGGAGGTGGCGCGGCAACTGGCGCGCCTGAACGTGGACATCATCGAGGCCGGCTTCCCCGCCGCCTCCCCCGGTGACTGGGCAGCAGTGCATGAGATCGCGCGCGAGGTGGGGACGCCCAACGGCCCGGTGATTGCCGCCCTGGCGCGGGCCAATCGCGATGACATCGAAAAGGCCTGGTCGGCCATCCAGCCCGCCGCGAAGAAGCGCATCCACACCTTCATGTCCACCTCGGACATTCACCTCGAGCACCAGTTCCGCAAGACTCGCGAAGAAGCCCTGGTCATTATTCGCGAGATGGTGAGCTTTGCGCGCTCGCTCTGCGACGACGTGGAGTTTTCGCCGATGGACGCGGGGCGCAGTGACCCCCTCTTCCTGCGCCAGGCCGTGGCAACTGCCATCGAGGCCGGCGCCACGACCCTGAACATCCCCGATACCGTTGGGTACCTGACCCCCGACGAGTACGGCGCGATGATCCGCGATCTGTACGAGCACGTGCCGGGGATCAGGCAGTGCATCCTCTCGACCCACTGCCACGATGACCTGGGGGTGGCAGTGGCCAATTCCCTGGCGGGAGTGCGCAACGGAGCACGCCAGGTGGAGTGCACCATTAATGGTATCGGCGAGCGCGCTGGCAATGCCTCGCTGGAAGAAGTCGTGATGGCCATCCACACCCGCGGGAAGTTCTACGGTGTGCGCACGCAGATCAACACCCGCGAGATTGCCCGAACCTCGCGCCTGGTTTCCAGCTTCATCGGCGTGCCGGTGCCGCCGAACAAGGCCATTGTCGGCGCCAACGCCTTCGCCCACGAGTCGGGCATCCATCAGGATGGGGTGCTCAAGCACCGTCAGACCTACGAGATCATGAGTGCCGAGACGGTGGGTCTGGATGGGAGCGAACTGGTGCTCGGCAAGCACTCCGGACGGCACGCCTTCCGCACCAAGCTTAACGCGATGGGCATCGAACTGGAGAGCGAGGAAGAGTTCCAGCACCTCTTCGAGCGCTTCAAGGACCTCTGCGATCGCAAGAAGCGGGTGGACGAGCGCGACATTCTTGCCCTGGTCACCGGCGAATTGCAGCATACTCCGGAGATCTACCGCCTCGACCACGTGCAGTACAACTCCGGCCTGGGGATGATCCCCACCGCAACGGTGCGCCTGATCGGCCCTGAGGGTCAGATCCACGTTGACAGCGATACGGGCACCGGTCCGGTGGACGCGATCTACCGGGCGATCAACCGGGTAGTGCAGCGCCCCAGCGAGTTGATCGAGTTTTCGATCAATGCCATCACCGAAGGGCTGGATGCAGTGGCCGAGGTTACCGTGCGTATCCGCGAGCAGGGCGCGCCGGGCGGCGAAGGCGCGGGAGTGGACCTGGGGGCCAGCACCAGCACGACCACGGTATTGACCGGCAAACGGGCGGCGCAGCAGATTTTCAGCGGCTACGGTGTGCATACCGATACAATTGTGGCCGCGGCCCAGGCCTACATGGCCGCGCTCAACAAAATGCTCGCCGCGCGCCAGGAGCGGATCAAGGCCGAGGCGGTGGCCTACGCCGCGGGCTACGGCACCGACTAGTCTGGCAGGCCTGTGGTAGCGCGCCAGGAACAACCAGGGTTCCCCACGCCCCTGCCTGTGGGGAGGGTTTGGGAGGGCGCAGCCCTCCCAGGCGAATCCTGGCGTATACCTGTGGCGCGTGGCGCAGCCGCGCGGCTGCCTGATAATGAGCAAGACATACGGTAGCCATCCAATGACCACCATCGCGTACCTTGGCCCGGCCGGCACCTTCAGCGAAGAAGCGGCGCTGGCCTATGCGGCCAGTCTGCCCGGCGCGACCCTCCTGCCGCTGGCGAGCATTCCAGCGGTGGTCACGGCGATTGAAACCGACGCGGCCACCGTTGGCGTATTGCCGATCGAGAATCTGCTCGAGGGCAGCGTCAACTACACCCTCGACCTGCTGATCCACGAGACGAGCCTCCAGATCGCCGGTGAGATCGTTATTCCGATCCGCCAGTATCTGGCTGCGCGCCCTGGCGTACAACTCTCCGAGGCGAGTGTGCTCTACGCCCACCCGCAGAGCCTGGGGCAGTGCCGGAAGTTCATCGAGCGCTGCCTGCCGGGGGTCGCAACGGTCGCCTCACTCTCCAACAGCGCCGCGCTGCGCGAGGCCCTCGCCGACGAGCGTCCTGCCGAGATC
>JBDNDG010000207.1:0-7754 GCA_046719255.1 Chloroflexaceae bacterium | reverse complement strand
TGTTGCGCCCGAGCATGGTGAAAGTGGGACGCGGCTAGGTGGCGCGTCCGGCGCTTCGTGTGTCACGCTGAGCGAAGCTGCCGCGCTGAGCGCTGAGCGCCGTCGAAGGTGAAGCATTTCGGCCCGGACCCTTCGCTCCGCGCAGGGTGACATGGAACGTGCCGGACGCGCCACCAGGCGCGATAGCGTAGTGAGGTTGCATGCCCAAGGTTATTGGAATCGATCTGGGAACCACAAACTCGGTCGTGGCCGTGGTTGAGGCCGGTGAGGCGGTGGTGATCCCCAACGCCGAAGGGGCGCGGCTCACGCCCTCCGTAGTGGCGGTAAACAAGGCCGGCGAGCGCATGGTGGGCCAGGTGGCCCGGCGCCAGGCCGTGACCAATCCGGAGAATACGATCTTCTCGGTCAAGCGCTTCATCGGGCGAAAGTTTAACGAGCCGACGGTGCAGAAGGATCTCAGCCTGGTGCCCTACAAGCTCTCCAGCGCGCCAAATGGCGATGTGCGCGTGCTGATGGGCGGGCGCGAGTACGCGCCCCCGGAGATCTCGGCCATGGTGCTGCAAAAGCTCAAGGCCGACGCCGAGGCCTATCTGGGCGAGCCGGTTACTCAGGCGGTGATCACCGTGCCGGCCTACTTCAACGATAGTCAGCGCCAGGCCACCAAGGACGCCGGCAAGATCGCCGGGCTGGAGGTGCTGCGCATCGTCAACGAGCCAACAGCTTCGGCCCTGGCCTACGGCCTCGACAAGAAGGGCAAAGACGAGGTGGTGGTGGTCTACGATATGGGCGGCGGCACCTTCGATGTCTCCATCCTCGAACTCAGCGAGGGTGTGGTGGAGGTGAAGGCCACCAGCGGCGACACCCACCTCGGCGGCGATGACTTCGACCAGCGCATCATTGACTGGCTCGCCGAGGAGTTTCGTAAGGAACAGGGGGTCGATCTGCGGCAGGACCGTATGGCGCTGCAACGGCTCAAGGAGGCCGCCGAAAAGGCCAAAATGGAGCTTTCCAGCGTCGGGCAGACCGAGATTAACCTGCCCTTCATTACCGCCGACTCCTCCGGCCCCAAGCATCTGAGCGTCACGCTGACACGGGCAAAACTCGAACAACTGACCGGCGACCTGATCGAGCGCAGTATGGGGCCGGTGCGTCAGGCCCTGAGCGACGCCGGCCTCAAGCCTGCCCAGATCGACGAGGTGATCCTGGTTGGCGGACAGACGCGCATGCCGGCCATCCAGGAGGCAGTGCGAAAGTTCTTCGGCAAGGAGCCGAATAAGTCGGTCAACCCCGATGAAGTGGTGGCGATCGGCGCCGCCATTCAGGCCGGCGTGCTCGGCGGCGAAGTTAAAGATGTGTTGTTGCTCGATGTGACCCCGCTCACCCTGGGGATCGAAACCCTCGGCGGGGTCATGACCCCGCTGATCGAGCGCAATACGACCATTCCTACCCGCAAGAGTCAGGTGTTCTCAACCGCAAGCGACAATCAACAGAGCGTTGAGATCCATGTGCTCCAGGGCGAACGCGCCGAGGCGCGCTACAATAAGAGCCTGGGGCGCTTTGAACTGTCGGGTATTCCGCCAGCGCCCCGGGGCGTGCCGCAGATCGAGGTAACCTTCGATATTGATGCCAACGGCATCGTGAACGTCACTGCCAGGGACAAGGCCACCGGTAAGGAGCAGCGTATCACCATCACCGCCTCGTCGGGGCTGAGTGACGCGGAGATCGAGCAGATGGTCCGCGACGCTGAAGCTCACGCCGAGGAGGACCGGCGGCGCCGCGAGTTGATCGAGGCGCGCAACCAGGGCGATAGTCTGATCTACACCGCCGAGCGGTCGATGCGCGAGATGGGCGAGGCCCTCGATGGCGCCATCCGCACCGAGGTGCAGGACAAGATCAGCGCCCTGCGGGCCGTGCTCAACGGCGATGACGTCAACGAGATCCGCAACAAATCGGCCGAATTGAGCGTCGCAATGCAAAAGATCGGCCAGGCAGCCTACGAGGCCCAGCGCGAGTCGGCGAATGGCGCCGATGACAGTGGCAGCAAAGCCGGCGACGACGTGGTCGAGGGCGAGTACAAAGTAGATTAGACATCCGATGACTGGCGCTCGTGGTTGTGGGCGCCGGTCATCCCCGCCAAGGAACGAAACGTATGACCACGGGCGCGAAGCGCGATTACTACGAAGTGCTCGGGGTGAGCCGCACCGCCAGCCAGGACGAGATCAAGAAGGCGTTCCGGCGCCTGGCGCGCCAGTACCATCCCGATGTGAACAAGGACCCCGGCGCCGAGGCCAGGTTCAAGGAGATCAACGAAGCCTACGAGGTGCTCTCCGATGAACAGAAGCGAGCGGTCTACGACCGTTTTGGCCACAATGCCCCCGGCAGCATGGGCGGCGCGTATGACCCCTTCGAAGGCGCCGATCCCTTCAGCACGATCTTCGATGCCTTCTTCGGCGGGGCCACCGCCGGTCCACGCACCCAGCGTGGTCCCCAGCGCGGCGCCGATCTGCGCTACAACCTGCGCCTGTCGTTTGAGGAGGCGGTCTTTGGTACCGAGAAGGAGATTGAGTATCGCCGCCTGGAGGTCTGCCCCAGTTGCCGCGGCAGCGGCGCCGAACCCGGCACCGACGCAGTACGCTGCCCCAAGTGCCACGGCTCCGGCGAGGTGCGCCAGCGGGCGCCCCTCTTCAATATGGTCACTGTGACCAACTGTGACCAGTGCGGGGGGACCGGCTCGGTCATCCCCATTCCCTGCCGCGAGTGCCGCGGCGAAGGGAGGGTGCGCCACCTCCGCCGCATTACGGTAAAAGTGCCCGCCGGTGTGGACGGCAACCAGCAGATCCGCATCAGCGGCGAAGGCGACGCCGGGCCACGGGGTGGTCCCCACGGCAATCTCTACGTCGCCCTCGAGGTCCAGCCGCATCCGCTCTTTGTGCGCGAGGGCAACGATATTATCCTCGAATTGAAGCTCAACGTGGCCCAGGCGGCCCTGGGCGAAGAGGTCAACGTGCCAACCCTCGATGGGGTCGAGAAAATGCGCGTGCCCCCCGGTACTCAGACCGGGCAGACCTTCCGCCTGCGCGGCAAGGGTGTGCCCTTTCTGCGGCAGCAGGGCCGCGGCGACCAGATCGTGGTGACCCGCGTGGTCGTGCCTGAACGCCTGAGCGAGCAACAGCGGCGCCTCTTCCAGGAACTGGCCCGGACCTTCGAGACCGAGATGCCCAACGATCGCGACGAGGGGTTCTTCGGGCGCATCAAGGATGCCTTCGGGCTGTAGGGTGCCGCCATGGCGGAGGTACTGTACGGTCGCAACGCGGTGCGGGAAGCCCTGCGCGCACGGCGGCGGGTGTTGCACCGCCTGCGCGTCTCCAGCGGCGTGCAGGAAACGGGGGTTATTGCCGAGATTATCAAACTCGCCGGACGGGCTGGCGTGCCCGTGGAGCGGGTGGAACGGCAAGTCCTCGATAAACAACTGCGCGAGGTAAACCACCAGGGCGTTGCCCTCGAAGTCGAAGCCTACCCTTACGTAGAACTGGAAGCCTGTCTGACCCTTGCCGCCGACCGCAAGGAGACGGTCCTGCTCTTACTCCTCGATCACTTGCAGGACCCGCAGAATATCGGCACACTGCTCCGCACCGCCGAAGCGGTGGGCGCCCACGGCGTCGCGCTGCCGGGCCGCCGCGCCGCCGAGATCACCCCCGCTGTGGTGAATGCATCGGCAGGCGCCACCGAGCATTTGCAGATCGTGCTGATCGGCAACCTGGCCCAGACCATCGCTGAGGTGCAGCGCAACGGGGTGTGGGTGGTGGGGCTGGAAAACGACGAGACGGCGCGCGATATCGACACGGTGGATCTGGATATGCCTCTGGCGCTGGTCGTGGGGGCCGAAGGCGTTGGCCTGGCCCGGCTGGTGCGCGAGCGTTGCGATTTTCTGGTGCGTTTGCCGATCATCGGGCACATCGGCTCGCTCAATGCCGCCGTGGCAGGCAGCATCGCTCTGTACTTCGCCTGGCGCCAGCGGGCGCGCTGATGCGGAGCGAAGCCACCCGAAGCCTACCGTGAACATAGGCCGTGCGCGGGAGGGTTTGGGAGGGCGCAGCCCTCTCAGGAATACATGATTTTCGTTCTAGCGTTGTGCCGCGCAGCCACCCGGACGGCTGAAACATGGCATCAACGCCGGCCCGGGCCTCTTGAAGCGCGGCGCAGGCTGCGCTAGAATGGCAACGTAACTAACGGCCCCCTGTGTGCGTGGAGAGAACCATGAAACTCAATCTGCTGCTCGCGCTTGCCCTGGTCGTGGCCGGAATGTACATTCTGGTCCTGCGCCGCCAACTTGAAGCAGCCCAGATGCGCGGCGAGATGTATCGGGAGATATCGGCGCGCCTCGACCGGCGCGTGACCGAGTTGACATCGAAGTGAAGGCGCGGGTCAGGGGCAGGCTGCATGGCGCATCTGCGAAACGACCTGCCCGGCGGGGCTGCGCGGCCTGACGGAGGATCAGACGCCGGCCTGATGATCGGGACCTTCGTCGGCGCCCCCGCCAGCAGCGCCGACGGCCTTGTACACCCGGACGTGCTGCGCCTCATCTGCCATCACGCAGCAACGATCTGCAATCGCACCGCGGAAGCCCGCAGCACGATTGAAGGCCACTATGACCGCATGTTCCCAGGCACTGGCGGGAAATCCTGGTGAGAACGCCACTCCCGCTCCAACGCTGCTCGCGCCCCTGACGATCCGGCCGGCGCGGATGGACGACATTCATGCCATCCTGGCCCTGCACCGCGAGGCTTTTGCCGACAAGTTCGGCAGCGCCTTCGGTGCCAGTGGCGCCGAGCGTGGCGTGGCAGCGCTCGCCAGTGCCTGGCAGCGGCAAGGGGCCACGGCCCTGCGCGGCATGTTCGTGGCCGAATACCAGCAGCAGATCATCGGCACCACCACCGTGCGCACCTGGGAGATGAGCAGCGATGACAGCGGGGCAGCGGAGCTGGCTTTCCACGAAGAGCTGGGCCTGTTTGGCGCAGCGCGTTCGCTCTTCGCCCTCTCGCTGCTGGATCACCGCATCCAGCGCGGCGAAGGCTTCGTGACCGATGTGGCCGTGCTTGCCGCCTACCGGCGCGGCGGCGTGGCCCGCACCTTGCTGGCCCGCGCCGAACAGGAGGCGCGCCTGCGCGGGAAACGGTTCCTGGGATTGTACGTTGCGGCGCGGAACGATGCCGCGCGGCGCCTCTACGGCAGTCTGGGCTTCTCTACCATCCGCGTGCGCCGGTCGCTCCTGGCCTGGCTGATCTTTGGTCAGGGAAGCTGGCACTATATGCGCAAAGATCTGTTGTAGAGGCCCATGCGGCGAAGCCGCACAATGACACGATGAAAAGAGCCTTTTTTGCTGGGAAGGCTGTGCCCGCTCACACCCTCCCCGTCGGTGGGAGTGTCTCCCGGAAGCGCGCCGCCCGCCCACACCCTCCCGGTGCGGGGGCCCTGCCACGCCGATGGGCAGTGGCGCGGAAAACGCCGGCATTTCCTGCCGCATCTTCGCCCAGGGTTACGCTGCTCGAGGCTTGCCACATCGCGTATAATTTGAGTTAAGATGCCCTCAGCGGTGCGGCAAGCCAGAAAGGATGTCGGATGCACGTGTTATTTGTGGACGACAACCCCCTGATGCAGCAAGTCATCAGCCGCTTCCTCATGAGCCAGGGCTACATGGTCACCATCGCGGATAGCGCCGAGCAAGCCTTGCACCTCACCCGACACGAGCAATACCACCTGATGGTGATTGATATGCGCCTGCCGGATCGCGACGGCCCCGATCTGTTGCAGGCCCTGCGCCAGGAACCAGGTATGGCCTGCTGTCCAGCGATCGCGGTAAGCGGCCTGGGCGAGGACGACCGGGAGCGCACGGTACTGGCAGGCTTTGACGCCTTTCTCTCAAAGCCCATCGATCTTGACGAGTTGCTGGCCGCGGTGCGCCGCTATGTTGATACGGATCGGGCACGGGCGTTTGGCGTCTGATTGCTCGTAAGCCGTGGTTCCGGCTCTCTGCCGATAGCTTTCCCCTTTTCACCGCAGCCGCATGGACGGCTGCCGCGCACAACGCCAGCATGAACATCCGTGTTCCTGGGAGAGCTTGCCGCCCCGATGGCCGGAGGTATGGGGAAACCCGGTTTCACCCTCTGTTCACACCAGGCCCCATTCGCAGGGCGCACAACGCCAGCATGAACATCCGTGTTCCTGGGAGGGCTTCGCCCTCCCAACCCCTCCCGGTGAGGAGGGCTTGCCACCCCGATGGCCGGGGGTATGGGGAAACCCGGTTTCCCCATATGTTCACATCAGAGGCGCAGCGGCGCTGCGTCTCTACGCCCTACGCCCTCCACCCACACCCTTGCGGCCCGGAGGGGACGCTACCCTGGTGGCCAGAGGCGTGAAAAAACCCCGATCATATAAGGCGTATAATCAACCATGCGAAGGCTGATCTTGTGGGACGTTGACGGGACTCTGCTCAGCACTGATGGCATTGCCGCAGATGCGATGCGCGAGGCCATGCGTCGCGTGGTGGGTCCGGTGGCGCCGATGGAGCGCACTTCTTATGCCGGCAAGACCGACTGGCAGATTATCCGCGAGAGCTTCCCGACCTTGCCGCCCAGCACGATTGCTGAGCGTCTCCACGAGTTTACCGCAACCTACCTGGGCCTGCTGGAGGCTCGGCGCGATGCGCTGGTGGCCCGCTCGCGGGTCTTTCCCGGCGTCGTCGCCGCCCTGGAAGCCCTGGAGGCGCTTGGCTACCAGGCGCCTCTGACCGGTAACATCGCAGCGGTTGCCCATCTGAAGCTGGAATGTGTGGGCCTGACAGCCTATCTGGATCTGGCGGCGGGCGCCTATGGCGATGACCATTACCACCGACCCGACCTGGTACCGATTGCCGCCGCGCGCGCCGCCGCGCGCTACGGCCAATCGTTTCAGCGTGACCAGATTGTGATCGTCGGCGACACACCCCACGATATTGCCTGCGGTAAGCTCAATGGAGCCCGCACCGTGGCCGTTGCGACCGGCCCCTATCCCCTTGAGGAACTGCTGGACCACCAGCCCGATGCCGCGCTGCCAGACCTGACCGACGTTGCGGCCGTGGTGGAAGCGGTTGCTGGCCGGTAAGCCTCCTTTCGCCGAAGCGCGGCGAATTGCTATCACGTCTCGAGGGGCATGGCGGGGTCATTGCCCCATTCGTTCCACGAGCCGTCGTAGATCGCCACTCGCCTGCCAGTGATGATCTCCAGGGCCAGGGCGACCGGAGTGGCCGAAACACCACCATTGCAGTACGCTACTACCTCGCGCCGCTCCAGGTCGTCGAGCGGCGTTCCGGCGGCGGCGAAGCGCACCCGTAGTTCCTCCGCCGGCGCAAAGGTGTGCAGGTCGGGGTCGAGCAGGGTCTGATAGAACACGTTGAGCGCGCCGGGGATGTGACCGCCACGCGCCGCGCGGGACTCGGCGCCACGGTACTCGGCCTCATTGCGGGCATCGATCAGCAGCGCATCGCTGCCCAGAGCCGCCAGGATCTGCGCTGCGGTGCGGCGGAGTTCGGGCCGGGGCCGGGGGGTGAAGGCGGCGGGCGGGTACTCCGGCACGTCGGTCGTGAGCATTCGCCCCTCGGCTTGCCATTTGACGAGGCCACCGTTGAGGACACGGACGTTGTCGAAGCCGTAGTAGCGCAGCACCCACAACAGGCGACCAGCGAACATCGCGAACCAGTCGTCGTAGGCCACCACAGA
>JBDNDG010000206.1:0-7764 GCA_046719255.1 Chloroflexaceae bacterium | reverse complement strand
CGTCGCGGCTCTCCTGACGGCTTGCCGCCACCTCCAGCACCCGTTCCAGGGCCCGCGCCAGTTGAGTGTCGGGGCTTGCGCGCAGCTCGGCTGCCGGGAGGGCTGCCGCCTCGCCCGGCGAGAGGAGCGCCACCTCGTCGCCAAGCGCCACCACCTCGTCAGGCTCGATGCCCTGGCCGCGGATCGTGCGCTCGTCGGGAGTGAGCCACTGCTGGGTGCCCAGCAGCAGACGGCTCCCGTCGCTGAGGCGGTACGGTGTCAACACGGTGCCCGTGCCGAAGGTCGTCTCGCCGATGAGCACGGCGCGCCCTGCTGCCTGCAACGCCCCCGAAACGATCTCGGCGGAGCTGGCCGAACTCTCGTTGATCAGCACCACCAGGGGCAGATCCAGGGCCACGCCGCCGCGCCGCGCCGCTGTAACTTTGCGCTCGCCTGCGCGATTCTCCTCGATCAGCACGGTTGTGCCCTCTGGCAGGAACTGGCTGGCCACCTCGATGGCCTGGTCGAGCAGGCCACCCGGATTGTTCCGCAGATCCAGGATGAGCGCCCGGGCGCCCTGTCGCCGCGCGTCCGTAAGCGCCTTGCGCAGCTCCTTGCCCGCGTCGTCGTCGAACGAACTCAGCCGGATCAACGCCACATCGTCGGGCAGCAAGGCCCAGTTCACGCTCGGCACTACCACCTGCGCCCGCACGACGGTCACGTCCACCGGAACACTGTCGCCGGGATGCAGCACACGCAGGGTCACGCTGGTGCCGCTGGGGCCGCGCACCTTCGTGCGTAGCTCGTCAACCGACCAGCCAGTGGTCGGCTCGCCATTCACTGCCAGGATTACATCGCCAGGGCGCAGGCCGGCCCGCTCGGCAGGCGAGCCTTCGATCGGCGCGACGATGATCGTGCGCCCATTCCGCACGTCAATGTAGGCACCAATCCCCTCGAACGATCCGCGCAGGGATTCCTCCCACTGCCGGGCTTCTTCGGCGCTCAGAAAGCGGGTGTGGCCGTGGTCGCCCAGACTGTCGAGCATCCCGTTGATGGCGCCGGCGGTCATTGCGCCGGGATCGGTCGCCGCAGGGTCCACGAAGCGCTCACTGACCAGTTCCCACGCTTCCCAGAAGACCGAAAACTGTTCGCACACCTCCGGGCTTTCCGGACAGGCAGCCGGTGGCCGGTTGAGGTGGTATCCGGCAAACACCCCGCCGGCCACCCCGCCAGTCAGGGTCAGGCTCAGCAGTATCGTCACCGCCCAGAGGGGCATCCGGGCGCGCATCCACATCAGCATCTTGTTCATCAGTATATCAATCTCGTTGCGCCTGGTTCGTTGCCACAGGCTTATCAGGGCCCGTCCATGACATGCTGCCGTACCCAGGCTTCGGCCTGTTCCCGGGTGCTTACCCTGCCGTCGAGGGTAGCGGCGCGCAGCGCCTCCAGGGTCTGACCAAGCAGGGGACCCGGGGCAATGCCCAGGCGCTGCAGGTCGTTGCCATTGAGCGGCGCGCGCATGGTCCGCAATTCCCGAAGGTAGCGCCCGGTTATTGCTGCTGTTGCCGGCTCGGCGTAGTGGAGCACCGTCACCGCGGCTACGCTGAAGGGCCGCAGCAGGCGGTCAACGGCGCTGTTCGGCAGATTGGGGGTGAGCAGCGACGTCACTGCGCGCAGGCTAGCGAGGTGCCGGAGCAGATCGGCAGCCTCCGCCGGCAGAGGGTAGCGTGCGGCAATCGCCGCGCGCGCCCCGGCGTCCAGGTCGTACAACAGCAACCCTGCCCGGACAAGCGGCCCGCCTGCCGGTGCGTCGCCTGGCGCCTGCGCCAGCCGCGCGCAACGGGCGGCCAGGGCCTCGCTCCAGGCCAGGCCCGGCAGCACCTGGGGCGTCAGCCCCCAGGCATCGGCCAGACGCAACGTCTCGTCGGGGCGCGGCTCTTCCAGGCTCAGGCAGAGTTCGGTCAGGATGCGTTCGTTGCTCACCAGGCTCAGATAGCCTGCTTCCAGTGCCCTCTGGATCTGCGCGGCGGTGGCCGGATCGGGTTGCAGGCCCAGTCGCGCGGCCAGGCGCACCCCGCGCAGCATGCGCGTCGGATCGTCACGCAGACTCTGCTCGTGGAGCAGCCGCAGCCGGCCCGTGACCAGGTCCCCCCGCCCGCCAAACGGGTCGAGCAACTGCCCTGCAGACAACTGCCCGTTCGTGGCCCGCAGCTCGATCGCCAGCGCGTTGACGCTAAAATCACGCCGGTACAGATCGTCCTCGATCGGGGCCGGAGCCACCTCCGGCAAGGCGCCGGGCGATCGGTAGCGTTCGACACGGCTGCCGGCCAGATCGAGGATCAGGGTCGAGCCGCCGGGCGCCTGCACATCAACGCTGGCGGTGCCAAAGGCGGCGTGCACGGCGCGTAGCCGTCCGCCGATCCGCGCCGCCAGATCGCGGGCCAGCGCCAGCGCATCCCCTTCCACTGCCAGATCCACGTCGCGGCCCGGTGGCGCTTCGCACAGCAGATCGCGCACCACCCCCCCCACCAGCCAGAGCCGGGCCGCCTGGATCGCGGCCAGACTCGCCGCCTCAGCCAGCACGGTGCGGTACTCCGCCGGCAGCCGGGCCAGTAGCGCCTCGGGCGGGGCGTGCATATTCTTGACAGCCGCTGCCATCAATGGTAGCATATCCGGTGAGCGGGCGATTAGCTCAGTTGGTTAGAGCGCCACGTTGACATCGTGGAGGTCAGTGGTTCAAATCCACTATCGCCCACCAGCATTGTATCACGCTGCTGCCCCCGGTGCGTTCCTCGGTCTACGCGAGGAGTGAGCAGGCTCTGTGAGGTCTAATCCAACCCTCGCACGTTGAACCTGTCGAAGTTTGCGCCCCTGCTCCCGCACGTCGTGCTCGCAATCACACCCGGACATAACGTTGTTTTACCGCAAGCGTATCGCGGTTGTGGCCCTGGTGATAGCCGGTATTGTCGCCGGTCTCTGGTGGGGCATCGCGCCGCTGCGTGCCGCTGACCCCGTGCCCCTCGCCTGTCCCAACGGGCAGACCGTTGTGCTTGAAGGCCTGGCCCCGCCGTCTGAGGCGTTGCTGGTTACCCTGAGCGGGCGCGCAGTCGGCGGCGGCGTGGCCGATGGCAACGGGTTTTTTCGCATTCCCCTGCGGGTAAACGAGCGCCCCGGTGTGTACCCCGTTGAGGTGCGCCTGCGTGGCTCGCGCGCCGTGGTCGCGCGCTTTACCTGTTTCGTTGATGTGCCGCTTGAGGGCGCGCCAGAAGGCACTCCGTCCCCCTTCCCCGCCCCGAACCAGGTGACCCGCGTCCCCATTCCTACCAGCACAGTCGCGCCCGGCGCCACGCCTGTCACCGCTGTTCCAACCCCGACGGCAATTCCGGTTGTAACCCCCCTGCCCGAGCAGACCGCTGGCCCCTCGCCCACCGCTACCATCGCGGGCACCCCGGCCGCAACGTCCACCCTCGGCCCAACTGCAACGCCCGGCCCGGCTACAACCCCCGGCCCCACCCGAACTACCACCGGGACACCTATCCCCAGCGCCAACGAAGTCCGCATCATCGAGATCGTACTGCGCGACCCCAGGCTGCCCAACCAGTCGTTTGAATACGTCGAGATCCGTAATACCTCTACCCGCCCGATCAGCATAAGCTCCTGGCGCCTGGTGAATGTCACGCGCAGCGAAATCTCGCCCTACGTGTTCCCGGAGTTTGTGATCGCCCCCGCTCAAGTCATCAACGTCTACAGCGCCGTTGATGAGAATGATCCCGACCTTGGAGAGTTTTACTGGAATCGGACCGATGTCTGGCGCGTCGGTGATCGGGCCGAGTTGCGCGACACCTCTAACCGCCTGATCAGCTTCCTCGTCGTCGAGGCGAGTTGATGCGACTGGCTACGCAACGTTTCTTGTACCCGGGTGCCTTCGCGGGCAGGGGGAAGGGGGGCCGGTTTGGCCATGCCCGATGAAGGATAAGTCTGATGTGTTGGGGAGGCATCGTGCGCGTCTTTATCACCGGGATCACCGGACCGGTTGGCAGCTTCCTGGCTGACTATCTGTTGACCATCCCCGGGGTCGAGATCCATGCCCTGAAGCGCTGGCGCAGCGATCCCCGTCCGATCGCTCATCTGCTGGGGCGCATTGTCGTCCACGAAGGCGACATCGAGGACCCGTTCTCACTCGCGCGGGCCGTTGCCGCTGCCGCGCCGGAGCGCATCTTTCACCTCGCCGCGCAGAGCTACCCCAGTGCCTCCTGGGATGCGCCGATCCATACGCTGCGGGTCAACATTGAGGGCACGGTCAACCTGCTCGAAGCCGCTCGTCGCCATGCCCCCCACGCCCGCATCCACATCGCCGGCACCAGCGCCCAGTACGGAGCGGTGCGGCCAGAGGAGACGCCCATCGCCGAGAGCCACCCGCTGCGCCCCCTCAGCCCCTATGGCGTCAGCAAGGTTGCCGCTGAGCTGGCCGGCTTGCAGTACCACGCCAGCTACGGGCTCCACGTGCTCGTGACCCGCTCGTTCAATCACGTAGGGCCGCGCCAGGGCGACCGTTGCTCGATCCAGACCTTCTGCCAGCAGATGGCTGCCGCCGAACTTGGCATGCAAGAACCGGTGATCTACGTGGGCAACCTGGAGTCGCGCCGCGATTTCACCCATACCCGTGATGTTGCTCGCGCCCTCTGGTTGCTGCTCGAACGCGGCGCCCCCGGCGAGGTCTACAACCTCTGCTCCGGGCGGGCCACCCGCATCGGCGATATCGTGCGTCTGGTGGTGGAGCGGGGCCGCGTGCCGGTTGAGGTGCGGGTTGACCCGGCCCGCCTCCGCCCCAGTGATGAGCCTGTCCTGATGGGCGACAACACCAAACTGCGCGCCGCCACCGGCTGGGAACCGACCATTGATGTGCCTGCAATCGTCGAGGAGTTACTCGATTACTGGCGGGCACGTCTACGCGCCGGGTATTGAACCGTGGGTACTCTCTTCCTCGTCGCCACCCCGATCGGTAATCTGGAGGACATCACCCTGCGTGCCCTGCGCGTGCTCCGCGAGTCTCGCCTGATCGCCGCCGAAGATACGCGCCACACCCGCCGTCTGCTTGACCATTACGCCATCACCACCCCCTGCATCTCCTACCACGAGCACAACAAACTCGTCCGGCTCGACACCATTCTGGAAACCCTGACCCTGGGCGACGTGGCCCTGGTCTCCGACGCTGGCACACCGGCTATCTCCGACCCGGGCGTTGAGCTGGTACAGGCCTGCATTGCGGCAGGCTTCCCCGTGTCGCCCGTGCCCGGCCCCTCGGCGCTCCTGGCCGCCCTCGTTGCCTCAGGCCTGCCCACCACGCGCTTCGCCTACGTGGGCTTCTTGCCCCGCCGGGCGGCAGAGCGCCGCCAGTTCCTCGCCGAGATGGCCAGCCTGACCCTCACCCTCGTTTGCTTCGAGGCCCCCCATCGCCTGCTGGAGACGCTCCAGGACATCCTGACCGTACTGGGTGACCGGCGTATCGTGGTCGCCAGCGAACTGACCAAGCGCTTCGAGGAGTTCCAGCGCGGCACCGTCAGCGAGATGCTCACCCACTTCAGCCTGCAACGCCCCCGTGGTGAGTACACCCTGGTGATCGAGGGGCTGGCTGCCGGCAGTCAGCGCAAACGCGACCGCCACCGCCTCCAGGTTCATCCACAAGCGGAGACGCCCCCGAGCGAAGCCGAGATCGCCCGGCGCCTCCGCCAGTTGCGCGACCAGGGCTATGCTGGCAGCGCGGCAGCCCGTGCCGTAGCGCGCGAACTCGGCCTGCCGAAGAGTGTGACCTATCAAGTGTGGTTGAGCCTGGAGGAGGGCGAGTAGACGGTTCGGTGGGGCGCAGCCCTCCCCGACCCTCTCCGCCGGGGGCGGGAACCGGGCGCCTCCCCCCGCCGGGGGGAGGCCGGGAGAGGAGCAGAACGCTGCAAACCCTCTGGGAGGGGCGAGGGGAACGTGCGCATATGCGCGCGCGAAGAATTGCGCGTCTAGAACGCTGCAAACTCTCTGGGAGGGGCGAGGGGAACCGCGGGTTCCCCACACCCCAACCGCGGCTGGGGTCGCCTGCAACCCGATGGACAGGGGCACGGGGAAACCCGGTTTCCCCGAATGTTCACATCAGACGGTCATACGGCTGCGCCGTACCCTGCCGGGATGGGCGTAGCGCAACATATCGGACCCCGGCGCGTGCCGGGGTCCGACTGGCTGCCTTCCGTGTTGATCGGAGCACGTGCGTAGCAACGTACTGGTAGCGTGAGCATGTAGTGCGGCTGAACCTCTACTGCGCCGCTCAGAGCGAAGACGGTGGTGCGATGTCGTGCTGAGACGGTGCTGCGACGTTGTACTGGGATGGTAGTGCGATGTCGTGCTGAGACGGTGCTGCAACGATGGCGCCAGAACAGAGACTCAGTCCGACCAACTGGCAAAACAGCCATGAGCGATCGGGTTGGGATGTGTACCGGGATGCTCGCTCACACGCCCAGAATAGCATGCGCGGGGTGCAGCGCCAATGACACAAGAGTCGGGCCGAAGGCGCGCCAGAGGTACTGGCAGCATCCCCCCCTGAGGTACCAGTCGGGGCCTCTCGTGCCGGACTCGCATGGGATGTCGCGAGTCGAGCTGGTTTATGCCGCAGCGCAGTGCGGGCCGCACGGCCCGGCGCGCATCGCTCGTCATTGCCATTGGCGCGCGGCGCGAACGAAGCGCCGCACCCGTCCGACGTCGACCGGATTGGCGATGTCGCCGTCAACCTTGATACTGCTGCCCACGATAACGCCATCGGCGATCTCCATAAATGCACCGATGTTGCCTTCATCGGTGCCACTGCCGAGGAGCAGAGGCGTATCGCCCGCCAGCCGCCGGGCCTCGCGCACCTTCTCGAGATCGGGCGCGTCGCCGGTCATGCGCCCGGAGACGATCAGCGCGTCGGCGCCAAAAAAGCGCGTCCACTCAATATGTGTGGCAAGATCGATGCCCGGGAAGCGCACCGAATGCTTCTTATCCACGTCGGCGAAGATCTTGATATGCTCTGCGTGCAGTTCCTTGCGACGACGCAGCAGATCGGCGGCGCAGCCCTCGTCCCAACTGCCTGCGTCCCATACTCCTGCGCCGGTGAACATACACACGCGGATAAAACTGGCCCCCGCAGCAATGGCGATGCCCAGGAGCGCGACCCCGCCATTGTGCACCAGATTAATGCCCAGGGGCAGGCGCGGCACGGCCACGCGCACCTCCTGTGCCACCACCGCGTGCGCCGCGATGCTCTCCGGTTGCAGGTGCGGCCCGGCGCGGAAGGGAATATCCCACATATTCTCGACAATCAGCCCGTCGCAACCGCCTTCGGCCAGGGCCGTGGCGTCACGCACGGCATGCTCGATAATCGGCTCCATGCCGTAGCCCGTGTAACCTGGCGCGCCGGGCAACGGCCAGCAGTGGACCATTCCGATCACCGGTTTCGTGACGCCGAAGATCGCGCGCAGATCGCGGATCCGCAGCGCATCCAGACGCTCCTTCCAGGGTGGGGCCATACAGGGTTCCTTTCCGGACATACAACGAGGTTTTACAACCACTTTCGGTACGAAGCAGTGTCGTTTCGGGCTGAAGGCGCGTTTATAGTATTACCAGGGCGACGCTCTCCCAAACTCTCCCCACGGTGAGGGGGGTGGGGAAGCCCGGTTTCCCCATTCGCTGACACGATGAAGACAGGTTTGTTCTTGGGAGGGCGTCGCCCTCCCCACCCCCCCACAGGGAGGGGGGTGCTCGCCG
>JBDNDG010000205.1:0-7798 GCA_046719255.1 Chloroflexaceae bacterium | reverse complement strand
CGGCGCGGCTCATGAGGTAGGCCTGCATAGCCGCGTGATCCACCGTCAGGTGCAGCGGCAGCTCCAGCCCGTCACGGTACACGGCGAACATCTCGCCCAGGTTAGTGACGGGATCATGGCCCCGCCCGGCCCGGTAGGCCTGCTGGACGGCCCGGTCGATCTCCAGCTGCACGCCCAGCTCAGCCAGAGTAGGCGTCCAGACCTGGTCGCCATAGGTGAGGAGCACCGGTTGGGCCAGGAAGGGGGCGAACTGGCGTTCAAGGGCCGCTCTGGCCATATCGGGCGTCAATTCGCCAACGGGCACCCCCCGAACGCTCACGTTGGGGTAGATTCTACCGGCATAGCGCTGGTCAAAGGCAAGCAGCGCGGCGATGGCGGCGATCACGCCGAGGAGCAGGACAAGGACAACAACCAGCCAGATCTTCCCGCCCCCCCTGCGAGGCGCCCTGGGGTTGACCCGGGGCAGGTGGCGCGGGCGATCCTGATCGAAAACCTGGTCGGCGGTCTCAGACACCGATGGATACTGGACATACTCCTGCTGGATGTGACCAGATGGCGAACCGAGGGTTGAGGAATGCTCGACCGACACCGGAACCTCCCCCGAAAACCGCGCTACGTTGCAAGCAATACATACCTCAGCAACTATAGACCCTGGGTATTACCATTGTCAATGACGATTGGCTTATCTAAGGAGATGTTCCTGATAGGATGCCCCTGCCTGTGGGGCAGCAAGCCCCCCCTGCCGGGAGAGGGTGGGAGGGCTACGCCCTCCCACCCTCCTGTTGCACCGGCCCCGGCTCATCGAGGCGTACGGTACGACCCGAGTGGTACAATGACCATGCTGTTGAAGTCAGCGATGGCGAAATCAGGTTTTCTCATACCCTGGCTCACCGGCACGGCGAGCGGCCCGGCGCCAGGTCGAGGCGGGAAGGGAAACTGCGTTTCCCCGCCCGTGGCGAGCTGAGAGGATCGGAGCAGGCGGCTTTGTTTCTGGCGACTGACCCTGGCCGGAGCGAAAGCCACCATCGAAGGAGAATACCATGGCCCAGGCGGCAAAGCGCGCCCCGGCAACGGATAGGGAAGAGCTAGAGGTGGAGGCGACCCTGGCGGTTGATCGACTCACCGCTGCCACGCGCCACATCGCCCTGCTGGCGGCGATCGTCGCCACGTGCGGGAGCCTGTTTTTCAGTGAGGTGCTGTTCTGGATCCCGTGCAAGCTCTGCTGGTACCAGCGTATCCTGATGTACCCCCTGGTGCCAATTCTGCTGGTGGGGATCGCGCGCGACGATCGGGGCATTCACTGGTACGGACTACCGCTCTCTCTCGCCGGCATTGCTGTCTCGCTGGCGCACTACCTGGAGGTTCTGGGGATTATCCCGCCCTCGGCGTGTGTGGGTAGCGTGCCCTGCAGTATTGATTACCTGACGCCGATCCTGACCGGGCCGCTTTCATTTATCAAGATCCCCTTTCTGGCCCTGGTAGCCTTTGCCATCATCAGCGTTATGCTGGGCAATTACGCCATCGCCGGGGCGCCGCCCACTCCCCCCGCCCGGCGCCGCGCGGCGGTGCTTACCGCCGTCGCGATGGTTGCGGTAACGATCGTGGCCTTCGTTTTGCTCGGTATGCTGTGGTGACGGGGAACCCGGGATGCCCGCCATCCCTGCCCACAGAGAGCCACGCCCTTCCAAACCCTCCCCACAGGCAGGGGTATGGGGAAACCCGGTTTCTTCATATATGTACATCAGATTTGACAATCCTGTCAGATCAGGTGGCCCGAGCCATGCTATACTTCGCCGTACAGCGATAAGGGTTGCGCGGGGAACGCAACCAGGAGGAAGGCCAGACGAGGTACATACTGCAAGCGCATGGGCTCCGCGGTAACGCGGAGTTGACGAGGTGGAGGTTCCTCGCCGCGAGGCGAGGCTAAGGGTTGGACAGGGCCGCAGCCAGGCCGCGGCCCCGCCGGTGCAGCGGGTTCAGTAACCTCGCCCGGGCCGCACCGGTCGCCCGAACATCGAGAGATCAGCGGATGCCTCCCAGGCGCCGGCGCCGCCTGTGAGCGGATGGACAACGCCTCCCGGTAACGGGCAGGACAAGGCCAGCCGCAGCGACCACCACTGCCAGACTTCCCCACAGATTCGGAAATCCAGCCCGGGACGCACAGCGCCCGACCTCGGGTCGGTGCGCCTCGTCCTGCCGTGTCCTCGACCCGGCGACCGGCACGGCACGCGCCCGTCGTGTCCTGCGATCTCCCGCATTCCGGTAGACACGCTACCAGGAGCGTTCGGGAGGGCTGCGCCCTCCCGAGAGACTCTCGTTTCATTCCTGCGGTGCGGCGCAGCCGCATAGCGTCCATCATCATCAGGAGGAACATCAGTATGTGTGGCATTGTCGGCTACGTTGGACCGCGAGAGGCGACCGAGGTGGTGGTCGGAGGACTGCAACGACTGGAGTACCGGGGCTATGACTCGGCGGGCATCGCCATCTTCGACCCCGACCGTGGACTGCAACTCCGGCGCAGTGTGGGCAAGCTGCACAACCTGGTGCTACGACTGGGCCAGGAACCGGTCACCGGGCGGGTGGGCCTGGGGCATACGCGCTGGGCCACGCACGGCAATGTTACCGAAGAGAATGCCCATCCCCACCGCGATGCCAGTGGTCGCATCGTGGTCATCCAGAACGGTATCGTCGAAAATTACCTGGAGTTGAAAGGACGGCTACTGGAGCTGGGCTATCACTTCCATTCGCAGACCGACACGGAGGTAATCGCCCACCTGGTAGGGCACTACTACCGCGAAGAAGAGGCGCTGGAGCCGGCGGTGCGCCGGGCCATGGCCGAACTGCGGGGCGGTAATGCGGTCGTAGCCTTCTGTGTTGACGAGCCGGACCGACTGATCGCCGCGCGCCTCGGCAACGCTGGCGGCGTGGTGATTGGAACGGCTGCCGGTGAGACCTTTGTCGCCTCGGATGTGCCGGCCATCCTCGACTACACGCGCGAGATGATCTTCCTGGAGGACCGCGAACTCGCGGTGATCACCCGGCGCGGAGCAGCTATCAGCACCCTGCATGGCGCGCCAGTCATGCGCCGGCCAGTGCATGTGCCGTGGGACCCGGTATCGGCGGCCAGGGGCGACTACAAGCATTTTATGCAGAAGGAGATCCACGAGCAACCGCGGGCGCTGATGGATGTGCTGCGCGGGCGGATCGACCAGGAGGCAGGGGAGGTACACCTGGAGGATCTGCGGCTCGATGACGCCGCGCTACGGCGGGTGGAGCGGATCTACGCCACTGCGTGCGGCACGGCCTGGCACGCCGGGCTGGTTGCCAAATTCATGATCGAGAGCCTGGCGCGGGTGCGGGTGGAGGTGGACTACGCCAGCGAGTTCCGCTACCGCAGCCCGGTGCTGGGCAGCGACGCGCTGCTGCTGGCGATCACCCAGAGTGGCGAGACGGTGGACACCCTGGCGGCTATGGAAGAAGCGCGGGCGCAGGGAGTGCCGAGTGTGGCGATTGTCAACGCCATCGGCAGCCAGGCCGCGCGGGTCGCCGACGGGGGGCCGCTCTACCTGCACGCCGGCCCGGAGATCGGCGTGGCCTCGACCAAGGCTTTCACCTCGATGCTCGTGGCGGCCTATCTCTTCGCGCTGCGGCTGGGACAGGCGCGCGGCACGCTCAGGCGCGCCCAGATCCGCGAGCACCTGCAGGCTCTGGTGGAACTGCCCGGCAAGGCTGCCACAGTGATCGAGCGCGCGCTGCCGATCTGCGAAGACCTGGCCGAACACTACTACCGGGCCAGCGATGCCCTGTTCCTGGGGCGCCAGGTCAACTATCCCATTGCTCTGGAAGGGGCATTGAAGCTGAAGGAGATCAGCTACGTCCACGCTGAAGGCTACCCGGCTGGTGAGATGAAACACGGACCAATCGCGCTGATTGACGAAGCGATGCCCGTTGTGTGCATCGCGCCGCAGGACGCGATCTACGAGAAGATGATCAGCAACATCGAGCAGGTGCGCGCCCGCCATGGCCACGTGATCGCCATTGGCACCGAGGGCGACACGCTGCTGGCCAGCAAGGCCGACCACGTCATCGAGGTGCCGTCCACTCTGCCGCTGCTCCAACCGGTGCTGACGGTCATTCCGTTGCAGATCTTCGCCTACTACATGGCGCTGCGGCGCGGCTGTGACGTGGATCAGCCGCGTAACCTGGCCAAGAGTGTAACGGTGGAATAGGGCGATCTGCCTGGTCATGCTCCGCAACCGCGCGCCTCCACCCTTTGGAGGCGCGCCGGCTTCAAAGGGTTGTCCCTGTTCCTGGCGGGGCTTCCTGATTTTCATGTCAACAACGAGAAGAGATGCTCCTGGGAGGGCTGCGCCCTCCCACACCCTCCTCACAGGCAGAGGGTGCGGGGAAACCCGGTTTCCCCATTATGCCCACACATCCCCCACAGGGAGGAGCGCGGGCCACGACGTGTAGGTTTTGTTACAGCCCGTGGCGAGAGGATTACGCACACCTGACCGGCAGTTTGCTACCATGAGTCGAGTGTGAACAACGCGCAGCAGCGGGGGGTGGGAGAATCCGGTTCTCCACACCTGTTCCCGCCGGTTGGTGTTTGCGCTGAGGTCTGGCTATGGGCATGGAGTGCGTCTACGAAGAGCTGGCACATACCGCCGATGTGGGCATGCGGGTGCGCGCGCCCACCCCGGCAGCCCTGTTCGCCTGCGCGGCGCGGAGTCTTGTGGCGTTGGCCGGCGCCACCCCGGGCGAACCCTCGGAGCGACGGCAGGTGCGTGTGGAGGCCGTTGATGCCGAGAGTCTGCTGGTGGAATGGCTGAACGAGATGCTCTACCTCTGCGAGAGCACGGGCGCGGTCATTGCCGACGTGCTGGTAACGGCGTGGACACCCACCAGGATCGAGGCCCGGGTAAGCCTCGCGCCGCCGGCGACCCCACCACGCGGGGCGATCAAGGCGGTCACGTACCACCGTCTGCGGCTGGCCGAGGAGCCGGAGGGCTGGTTGGCCGAGTACTATGTTGATGTGTAGGGAGGCGCCGTGATGATCACCAAACATGATCTTCGGCCCCTGGCGGCGGACCTCTGGGAGATCCCCGCCGGGTTTCGCCGCGATATGCGCGTGCCGGCGCGGATCTACGCCAGCGAGGAGTTGCTCGACCACGCACTGGAGGATCTCAGCCTCCAGCAACTGGTCAACGCGGCGACCCTGCCGGGCGTGGTGGCCTACACCCTGGCAATGCCCGACATTCATCAGGGCTACGGCTTTCCTGTCGGTGGCGTCGCGGCGATGGCCCTGCCCGATGGCGTGATCTCGCCGGGGGCCATTGGCTATGATATCAACTGTGGCGTGCGGCTGCTGGCCGCAGAACTCGATGCGGAACAGGCCGCGCCCTATCTGGATGAACTCGCCGATACGCTCGACCGCACCTGCCCCAGTGGCACCGGGCGCGGAGGTCGTATCCGCTTGAACGACGCCGATCTCGACGAGGTGCTGGCCGAAGGTGCCCGCTGGTGCCTGCGTCACGATCTGGCAACCGAGCACGACCTGGCGCATACCGAGGAAGGGGGCTGCATGGCCGGGGCAAACCCGGCGCGGGTCAGTCCGCGCGCCCGGGATCGCGCTCGCGACCAGCTCGGCACGCTCGGCGCCGGGAACCATTTTCTCGAGGTGGACCAGGTGGTGCAGGTGCATGATCCCGCCATTGCCGCGGCCTATGGGCTGCGCGAGGGGCAGATCGTTGTGCTGATCCACTGTGGCTCGCGCGGATTGGGGCACCAGATCTGCACCGATTATGTGCGCGATTTCCAGCAGGTGGTGCAGCGCTACGGGATCAGTTTGCCTGACCGTGAACTGGTGTGCGCGCCGCTGAGCGCGCCGGAGGCCCGGGCGTATATCGAAGCCATGCACTGCGCGGCCAATTTCGCCTTTGCCAATCGGCAGACCCTGGCCGCCCTCGTGCGCGAGAGTTTCACCCACGTGTTTGCCCGGCGCGGGCTGCCCGCCGGTCTGCGGCAGGTGTATGATGTCGCCCACAACATGGGCAAGATGGAAGAGCACCGGATCGACGGCAAGCGCATGCAGGTCTGTGTGCACCGCAAGGGGGCCACGCGGGCTTTTGGCCCGGGTTCGCCGGAGATCCCGGCGGATTATCGGGCCTACGGGCAGCCGGTGCTGGTGCCTGGCTCGATGGGCACTGCCAGTTATGTGCTGGCAGGCACGGAACACGCCATGGCCGTGAGCTTCGGCTCGACCTGCCACGGGGCCGGGCGTATGCTCAGCCGCACGGCCGCCAAGCGCCAGATCCACGGTGAACAACTGCGTAAGCAACTCACCAGGCAGGGCATCCATGTCCGCGCCGGGAGCATGGCCGGCCTGGCCGAAGAGGCGCCGTTCGCCTACAAATCAGTGGACGAGGTGGTGGCGGTGGTTGACCGGGCCGGCCTCGCGCGCATCGTCGCGCGCCTCGAGCCGTTGCTGGTGGTGAAGGGATAGTGGGGACCGGGGAAGTGTGGAGGTGTTTTCAGATCTTCTCACACCTCCACATCTCTACACCTCCACCCTGCCCTACCAGCGCAGCGCGAGGGTGTGATCGGGTTGAAGCTCCACCGCAACGCCCAGATTGCGACTGACGCGGCTGAGCCGCCGGGCCAGCCAGCCGGCCTCCTCGGTGGTGGCGCACCACAGGCGAAAACGCCGGCGCCGGAAGGGTAGCAGGCGGCCCCGCGCCAGACGCCCGTCGCCGGCCAGGGTGGCGAGGACGATGATACCCAGGTCGGGACGGTAAGACTCGTAGCCACCGATGCCCTCGTAGTCGTTGATAAGGTCGCCGCAGCCGTAGAGGATCAGGCGCCCCTGGTACACTTCGATGCCCAGGGGATGGTGCGAAGAGTGTCCGTAGACCAGATCGACCCCGGCGACGGTGATCAACTGCCGGGCGAAATCCTGGTGTTCGGGGGGAATGGCGTAGCCCCAGTTGCCGCCCCAGTGGAGCGAGGCCACCACGCGGTCCTCTGGCCGGCGCAGGGCGCGGATGTGCGCCGCAACGTGCGCCAGGCTGCGCGGTGAGAGATCCTCGAGCAGGTTGACCCCGGCGCGCTCCGCGGTGGCGGCCCAACTGAAGGGAATGCCGCTGGAGGGCAGACCCCAGGCCAGCACCAGCACCCTGTTCCCCGTCGGCAAGGCAACAATCGCAGGTGCGGCAGCCTCGACCCGATTCAGACCCGCTCCGACGGTGCGTATGCCCGCCTGCCGCAGGCTGCGCAGGGTCTCACACAGCCCTTCGCGGCCCCAGTCAAGCACGTGGTTGTTCGCCAGCACGCAGCAATCCACCTGCGCCACGCTCAGGCAGGGCAGGTTGGCCGGGTGCATGCGGTACGTGATGCCCTTGTCCGGCCAGGGCGTAGCGCTGGTTGTTACCGCAGTTTCGAGATTGATCAGGCGCGCATCGGGCGCCTCGCGCTCGAGCAACGGCAGCGCGTCGCCCCAGAGATAGGCCGGGTCAACCGGCCTGGGGATGGGGCCGTTCACCTGTTCGGCAAAGGCAACATACTCGACTGCGCTGCGCACGAACGGCTCGTAGATCGTCGGGTCGCCCGGATGCGGGAGAATCTGATCAATGCCGCGCCCGGTCATGACATCACCGCACAGGGCGAGGGTGACACAGGCAGCGGATACATCCTGGCTCATAGCTTTTTCCCTGTCGGGCGTCCATGCGGCTGCGCCGCTCACTGACAGGATGCAAACAGGTTTTCTCCTGGGAGGGCGCAGCCCTCCCAGACCCTCCCC
>JBDNDG010000204.1:0-7864 GCA_046719255.1 Chloroflexaceae bacterium | reverse complement strand
GGTTTCCCCACATCCCGGCCCGAGGAGGGAGCGTGGGAGGGCAACACCCTCCCACGCCTCGCTGCTTTCCCCGCGCCCCTCACGTCACACGCGTGCCGCAGTTGGGACAGAACATCGCCGTTCCCGGCATCTGGAAGCCGCAAACACCGCAGTGTTTCACGGCAGGGGTGCTGGAGGGCGGTGGGCCGTAATCAATCGGCACCGACTGGCTCGGGGGCGGGGCGGGCGCGGGCGGTTCGACATAAACCTCCGCTTGCGCCTGCTTCAACTCCTCTTCCTTCATCACCAGCGCCGAGCGGAGCTGGTCTACCGCTGTGCTCAGCTCGGCCAGGGTCGCCGACTGAATCTGGCCAGCGCGCAGCAATTCGTAAGCCCGCTGCCCCAACTCGTTCAGCTTTGAGTCGATCTGGCGACGAAGCTCGTTCACCTCACTCTGCAGGCGAGTGGTCTTCTGGAACTTTTCGGCCTCAAACCTGGCCCGGTCAACGCTCTGGGCAATGGTTCTGCTTATCTGATCGAAGAGACCCATCGGGACGCCTCCTTGGACGTGTTGATCTCGCGCGCGTCTGCGCGTGTCCGAGGATAAGACGCGCCAGCGAACACCAGGGATGCAACCATAAGATATTCTAGCACACCGTCCCTCCGACACCCCATAGTAGGTCCCACGCTAAGCAAGCACGTAAGTACTATGGACGGCCCGGAAGCGGGTTCGTACCATAGCATTGGCAGGCAAACGCTGCACCTGTCATCCGGAACAGTCCTGCCCGTGTTTGAGGATCTTCCTATGGATGATTTCGCCGTTGCTGAGTCGACCAGGCGCCTGGTGATCTTGCTGGAGCGTCACTGTGCCGACTTCCCCTGTCTGTGCGAGGAACTCGACCGTCACCGGCGCCTGAGCGATGCCCTGGCCGAGCAGCGTGAGCGCAGCGCGCAGGCGCTCAGCGCCTGGCGCTCCGCCCTTGCCCAGCGCTGGCGCTGCGAAGTGGCCGCCCAGCGCATCTACGCTGATGCGCTGCGCCAGTTGCGCCGCTACTACCAGGACAGCCCTTCCCATGCCCGGGTTGTCGGGCCGGCCCACCCTGATCGCCCCTGTACCGCCAATGCGTTATTGCAGGAGGTGCTCCGCCTCGCGGCGACCCTCGAGGTGCTCGCGCCACTCCCGCCCTTCGCCGCCGACCTGCGTGCGAACCTGCGCGCCGCCGCTGCCGATCTCGCCGCCGCAATCGAGCAGACCGAACGGTGCGAGGCCGAGCGTCGTCGCCTGCACACTGCGGAACGGATCGCCACCCGGATGGTGCTGCGGGCGAGTGAGCGGAGCCACCGCCTGCTCAGCCAGTGCGTCGGCGAACAGAATATCTGCTGAACCCCGGTTTCACCCTTGCGGCGCGCCTGTCGAAGCGTGCCCCTGCCCGCGGGGCGGGTTGGGCACAGTGTAACCCTTCCACGAGAGTCTCCGGTTATGCCCGTGATGGGCGGCGCAACCGCGAGGGCGCCCTGTTTGCCCCAACCCGCCTGGAGGAGCCCGGCGGAGCGCCGCTCAGACCGCTCCGACCGACGGAGCCAGCAAGGCGAGCTGGGCGCGCAGGGCGGCGATCCGCGCGGTGTTGCCGCGCTCTTCGCCCAGGGTGGCAAGCTGGTGCTTCTTCTGAGCGAGCTCGGCGCAGGCTTCGTAGAAGCGTCGCCACGTCTTGCCGCGCATCCGGGCCCGGGCCTGGCCGCGGATCGAGGTGGCGGTGCGGTAGTGCTCCTCGCTGATCGTGCCCAGGCCCACCTCCTCGCGCAGGTACAGGCGCATCCAGCGACGTTCGCGGAGGATTTCCCCGACCACGATCCCGAACACCACCAGCCAGCTTATCCAGTCTACCAGCAAGGTCGCTGCCAGCCCGCCCAGACTACCGGCGAGGATCGTGGCCATCGCGTTGTGCAGGGCATGAAGAAACACTGCCACGCCCCATCCGAGCAATGGAGCGAGCACTTTGACCGGCCAGTGGGGGCTCAGGCGCGCCACGGCCAGCCCGATCCCGATAAAGGCGGTATAGACGGCGTGGCCCCAGCCCCCCAGGATGACCCGTAGCACAAAGAGCACGATCATGCCCGGATAGCCGTCCGCGGCATACCCCAGAAAGTAGAGGTAGAGCAGGTTTTCGGTAGCCGCGAAGCCCAGGGCGGTGATGGCGCCGTAGACCATGCCATCGAGGATCGAGTCGAACTCCTGGGGAAAGGCCAGGAAAATAATCGCTACGGCGAGACCCTTGAGGGTTTCTTCCACCACCGGCGCAACCAGCGCAGCACCGCTCAGGTCGATCAGGAACGGATCACTGATGAAGATTTCGATGCCCAGCTGGAGCACGGAACTCCAGATGATTGCGCCAAGAGTGGCGACGAAGGCCCCCCAGCCAAAGGCCCCGACGAGCAGCCGGAGCGGTTCTTTCTCAAAGCGATCGAGCCAGTAGACAATCGTGGCGTAGATCAGTGCGGGAGCGAAGCTGAGCAGGATGGCGATCAGAAACGGCATAGGGCGACACTCCAGGACGTGGTGCTGTTCTGTAGATGCAGGCAGGGGCTTACAACACTCCTTTGGTGCTAGGAACGGCGCCAGCCAGACGCGGGTCGTGGCGCGTGGCGGCGTCGAGGGCCCGTCCGAGGGCCTTGAAGAGGGCCTCGACCTTGTGGTGATCGTTGTGGCCGTAGAACACCCGGGCGTGCAGGTTCAGCCGCCCGTGGATGGCGATACTCTCAAGGAGGTGGGCGATCAGATCGGTGCCGAGCTGGCCCACGCGGGGCGTCACGAACTCGGCCTGCACCACGCAGTACGGCCGCCCGCCCAGGTCCACGGCGACGAGGGCCAGGGCTTCGTCCATCGGCACGAAACTGTGGGCGGTGCGCACGATGCCGCGCCGCTCGCCGAGGGCCGCGTCGAGGGCGCGCCCCAGGCAGATGCACGTGTCTTCGGCGGTATGGTGCTCGTCAACGTGCAGATCGCCGCGGGCGGTCACCTGCAGGTCGAACAGGCCGTGCTTTGCCCACAGGGTCAGCATGTGGTCGAGAAAGCCGATGCCCGTATTCACGGTGGCCTGGCCGCTCCCGTCGAGGTTGAGGCTGAGCGTGATCTCCGTTTCGCCGGTGGCGCGGTCAACGGTGGCGGTGCGGGGTGGTTGCATAGGAGCGCCTCCGGCTACTCGGCTTCGCGCTGGAGGCTGCGGGCGCTGCTGAAGCCATGGGGGTACCGGCGGCGCAGTTTTTCGACATTCTCACGCATCACGTCGCCGAGGCGCATGCCCAGCGCATCACAGGCAAGGGCCACGTACCAGAGCACGTCGCCGAGTTCAGCGCGCAGGGCGCGTTCGTCCAGGGGATGGTCGTGGAAGAGGTGCTTTTTGAGGGCCTCGCTGAACTCGCCGGCTTCGCCGGTGAGGCCGAGGGCGGCATTGAGCAGGCGCGCGTGTTGATCGCGCCCGGAGGCCTCGGTGTGCAGGGCCAGGCGCTGGTACTCGTTGGCGTCCATAGCTTTATGCTCCAATCAGGCGTCGCAGTTCATCGAGCACGGCGCCGTTGGTGCCGATGCCCTCACCGCCTTCGATCGTCGGCGTGCCCTGCCAGTCGGTAAAGGTGCCGCCGGCCTCGGTGAGGATCGGCAGCAGCGCCGCAGCATCCCAGACGTTCATCACCGGGTCGAGGGCCACTTCGGCCCGACCAGTGGCGACCAGCATATAGCCATAGCAGTCGCCCCAGGTGCGAAACAGCCCCGCTGCGCCAAGGATGCGCGCAAAGGCCTCAGCCTTGCCGTAGCGTTCGTAGCCCCCGGCAACCGTTGCGACAACCAGGCTCTCGCGCAGGGTGGCGACTTTCGAGACGCGGCAGGGGCGCCCGTTCCAGGTGCAACCCAGGCCGCGCGCGGCGGCGACGCTTTCGCCGAGGGCCGGCATGTGCACCACGCCGGCTACCGGCTCGTCCTCACGCAGGATGCCGATCATGACCCCGTAGAGCGGGACTCCGTGGATGAACGATCTGGTTCCATCAATCGGGTCGAGCACCCAGCGATAGGTTGCTCCGGGCGCGCCGCTCAGGCCCTCCTCTTCGCCGAGGACGGCGTGGCTGCGGTAGCGCCCCCGAATGGCTTCGCGCAGATAGGCTTCGGCCTCGCGGTCGGCCACGGTCACCGGCGAGGCGTCGGCCTTGCGCTCCACAACCAGGTCGCGCTGGAAGTGACGCAGGGTGATCTTTCCGGCATGAATGGCGATCTGGTTGGCGAAGTCGAGCAGTTCGCGCAGTTCGCTCATGGCTCTCTCCGGCGCTCTGGGAGCGGCAGGCGTTGCTAACGACGCGCAGCGGCGAGGGAGATAGCGCCCTCGCCGCGTTGAGAGGGATGGGCGGGCAGGACGAAGCTCCCCTCGCGCCCCGCCCGCGCCCACACGCAGGTGGAGTGAGACCACCAGGCTCTGGAACCGCCAGTAGTGTACCACGCCCTCAGTTGTTGAGGAAATACTCATCGCGCGGCAACAGGTCGGTGTTTATCTCGCCGTCGCGCGGCGTTTCTGGCGTCCAGAAGACTACCGGCTGCGTAAGGATAAACTGTCGCACCAGTTCGGGGTCGATCCCGCCCCGCTGCAGGTGCGCCTGCACGTCCGGTTGCTCGAGGCGCTGGTGCAGCGCCTCCGGCTGGTAGGTTATCGGCTCGTTGCCTCCGAGGAGCATAAAGTTGCCGATCTGCACGCCGTAGGGGAAGACCTGGCGAAAGGTACCGGCGGTGCGTTCGGTGGGCATCCACTGGGCCATGATGCCGCCCCGGGCCAGGCGCGCCCGCGCCTGCTCAAAGAACTCGCGCGAATAGAGCAGGCCGCTGCCCGCGCGCCAGGGCCGGATGGCATCGGCCTGGATCAGGTCATACTGCCGGGTGGTATGGGCCAGGGTATGCCGCCCATCGCCAACGACCAGCTGGTAGCGGGGATCGGTGAGCAACGCCTTGAGTGGAGCACTGGCAGTGTTGTGGGCGAAGTCCGTGAGCGCCGGAAGCTGCGATCCGACCAGTTCGACCGCCAGGATGCTGCGGGTTTCGGGGCGCAAGCCGGCGCTGTAGGGGGTGCCTCCGGAGCCGATCCCGATAATCAGCAGGTCGTGTGGATGCGGGTGCACCAGGGCGGGCAGCGCGCCAAGGACGACGTGCACGTCGAGGAAGGGTACCTGGCCCTGGTCGCTGCCACCGGAGTAGAGGGTTGCCCGTTCGCCGCGGGCGATGATTGCGGTGACGCCGGTGGAGTCCTCGACCACGGTCGCCCCGGCCGGCCCGCCGCCGTGCAGCGCGGCCCAGAGGCGACTGTTCGAGGGCATCAGGGCGATAAGTGCGGCCAGCGCCAGAGCCAGGGTGAGGGGCAGGGCGCAGCGCGCGACCCGCGGTCGCGGGAAGGCGCAGGCCAGCGCCCCCAGCGCGAAGCCCAGGCCGACCAGGGCAAACATGGTCAGCACCCCGCTGGTGCCGAAGGCGTCGAGCAGGAGCGTGCCGGTGAGCGTAGCGCCTGCCACATTACCGACCAGGTTGGCCATCTGGAGCAGGCCAACGTTGCGCCCGACGCTGGCCGTCTCGGTCTGCACCGCTTTTTGCACGAAAGGCAGCGTGAGGCCGATCAGCAGATTGGGGGGCAGCAGCAGGGCCAGCGGCAGAACCACTAGCAGGAGTATCTGCGTGGTGAAGGGCTGAGCGGCAAGAGCGTGGGTGCCGGAGTCGGGATTGCTAAGGCGGGTCGAGAGAACGCAGAGCGCCAGGACCGACCCGAGCACGTAGAGCATCATCGCCGACTGGGTCAGCATGAACCAGGGCCGGGGATCGGCGACGCGCCGCACCAGGTGGGCGCCGAGGGCCGTGCCGATTCCATCGCCGAGCAGCACCAGGGCCACCAGGATGGCGAAGGTGTAGGCCAGGGACTCAATCGGCACACTGAGGAGGCGGAACCAGACCACCTGCAAGCCGATGGCGAGAAAGCCAGAGAGAAAGACAAGCGCGCTCCAGAACCACAGGCGCGCCGAACGGCCGGCAGGGGCGCCTTGCCGTTCCGGCTGACGGCGATCATTGGCGGCAAAGGCCGGCGCAACGGCGAGGGCCGCCACGCCGACCAGGGCGCTGAGGGCGGCGCCGCTGTAGGAGGCGCCATCAAAGCCCAGCACGCCAATGAGCAGGCACCCGCCCACCAGCGCGCCCAGGGCTGCCCCGATGATGTTGATCGCCTCCAGGCGCCCGATGACATGCGGCGCTTCATCGAGGGAACGCACCAGCGCCCGTGAGAGAAGCGGCAGGGACAGGCCCATCAGGGTGGTGGGGATCAGCAGGGTGAGGAACGAAACGGCCATCAAGCCCGCCAGATTGGCGGCGAGCGTATGCAGGCGCAAGAACAGCAGATCGTAGAACAGCGACCGCGCAACCAGCGCGAAGCCGGCAATCCCCAGATTACACAGCCCGAACAGGCGAACCGCCGCGCGGCTCGAGAGCCGATCGGCGATCACGCCACCGATCAGACTGCCGGCGCCCAGGCCGGCCAGGTAGGCCGCCACAATGATCGTCACCGAGCGCACATCGGCCCCGGTGAACAACCCGAGGAGCCGCTGCCAGGCCGTCTGGTAGAGCAGTGCGCAAAACCCCGACAAAAAATAGATCCAGAGAACGATCCGTGCCGACAGACTGCTCAATGCCGTAACCAGCGTTGCGGGCAGGCCTGGATGGTGGGTTGCAGACTTCATTGGTCCCCGCACGCAGGTAAGACTGTCGCTTCCAGGAGAAACGAACCGGAAAACCGGGTTCTGGGGCCTGCCCCAGCAACGCTGCTCACGCCCTGGATTCACCCCGGACAGCCCATCGCCTCTGGCCGTCACGTGCTATGATAGCCGTGTCGTATTACGAAGATCAATCGAGTCACGAGGTCAACGGTAGGTGCGGGGCGCGGGATAGGCCCGTCGTCGTCGGCGCGGCATCATCAGCGTAAGCCCAAGACCGGCCACGAAGCCGCCGATATGGGCCCAGAAGGCGACGCCGCCCTCAGCAATCTCCCCCAGATCCTGAATCCCCAGAAACAGTTGCATCAAGAACCAGAAGCCGATCCAGAGAAACGCGGCGATGCCAAAGGTGCCAAAAAAGATCGAAAATGGCCAGATAAACAAATTAACCCGCGCTGTCGGGAACATCAGCACATAGGCGCCGAGCACACCGGAGATGGCCCCGCTGGCCCCCAGGTTCGGGATCGGCGAGAGCGGCCCGGTTGCATACTGGGTCATCGTAGCGGCGATACCGCAGACCAGGTAGAAGAGCACGTAGGGAACACGGCCAAACACATCCTCGACATTATCGCCAAAGATCCAGAGGAAGAGCATATTACCCAGAATGTGCCCGAGACTCCCGTGCAGGAACATCGCCGTAAAGATCGTTACCAGCACCCATGGGCTACCGCGCCCCTGCAGCAACGCCGTCAACTCCAGCGGCACGAAGCTGAAGCGCAGCGTGAACTCCACCCCCTGCAGCAACTGGAGACCGAACACGATCACATTCATGAACAGCAACGTCCGCGTCACAACGGGAGCCCGGCGCGTGGGATTTTCGTCGCCTATGGGTATCACTCCTGTGCCTTTCTGCGCTGCGCGCGCATTGAAGTGTTTCGGGATTATTGTACATGGGATGGGTCTGCGCGTGTAATACCATGTGTGCCAGGGCCGATGCAACGTTGGTGGGCCAGGCCCCAACCCCTCGTGGGGCGGTGTAGCCGCCCTGCGCCCCACCCCCGGCGGCGGACCCTGGATCATGCCCTTCTAGTTTGCTTCTTGTTAGATACGCACACATGTGCTACAATAGGGCGGACGAGTGATGCCAATGCGGCGCAGCCGC
>JBDNDG010000203.1:0-7868 GCA_046719255.1 Chloroflexaceae bacterium | reverse complement strand
CCGACCGTAGCCCTGGGAGGGCTCCGCCTGCCCACACCCTCCCCGCCAGGGGCTTGCTTCCCGGGAGGGCGCAGCCCTCCCGGTTCCCTCCCCCACCGGGGGAGGGAACCGGGCGCCTCTCCCCGCTGAGGGGAGGCTGGGAGGGGGGCAGAACGCGGTAAACCCTCCCCTCAGGCAGGGGCGCGGGGAAACCCGATTTCGCCGATTTTCACACCAGGAGCGGCTGTGGTACAATGCAGAGCGTGGCGAAAAAATCACGCTCGGATGTTCGCATCTTTCTGGCCTATGCTGCTTGAGCTGCAGATCAGCGACTTTGCGATCATCGATCGGCTGCACCTGCGCTTTGATGCCGGGTTTAACGTTCTCACCGGCGAGACCGGCGCTGGCAAGTCGATCATCATTGATGCCCTGGGGACGCTGCGCGGGGAGAAGGCTGACCCCTCCTTCGTGCGCGCTGGTTGTGCGCGCGCGCGGATCGAGGGAGTTTTTGGCCTCGACGATTGCGTGCGCGTGGTGCCTCTGCTCCGGGAATACGGCTTGCTCGACGACAACGATGAGCAGGTGATCCTCACCCGTGAGATCAGCGCCGAGACGGGCCGAAGCGTGGCACGCGTGAACCGGCAGGCCGTGAGCCTCAGCGTGCTCCGCGAGATCGGCGGCCGACTCCTCGATATCCACGGACAGCACGAAGGGCTCTCGCTGTTCAATACGCGCACCCACCTCGAATTGCTCGACCGTTTCGGCGATCTGCTCGAGCTGCGCGAACAGGTTGCCACGAAGGTGGACCACCTGTGCGTGCTGCGCGAGGAACTGGCCGATATGCGGCGTGGCGAGGCCCGTCGCTTGCAGCGGATCGAGGAACTGCGTTACCTGCTGGAGGACGTGCGTGCGGTTAAACCCCGGGCCGAGGAAGAGGACGAACTGCTGCGCGAACGGGCAGTGTTGCAGAATGCCGCCCGTATTACGGGATTGACCAACGATGTCTATACGATGCTCTACGAGGGGCGCGAGGGTGGTCGCTCCACTGCCCTTTCGATGGTCGAGGCTATGGCCCGCATCGCCGGCAATCTTGCGGAACTGGCCCGCTTTGATCCTGGTGTGGCGGCTATGGCCAGCACCGCCAGCGACCTGCACTATCAACTTGAAGAACTGGCTGCGGAGGTGCGCAGCTATCGTCTGCGTCTGGATTTTGAACCGGGTCGCCTCGACGCAATCGAGGACCGCCTGACCGCGCTCCGCGATCTGCAACGCAAGTACGCTGGCAATCTGGCTCAGGTGATCGCTCGGGCTGGCAGCGCCGAGGCAGAGATTGAAAAACTGACCCATAGCGAAGAACATATCGCGGCGCTGGTTCAGAAAGAGGAAGCGGCCCTGGCTGAACTGGCCGGGCTTGCCGCTGAATTGTCGCGGCGTCGCCGCCACGTCGGTGATGACCTCGCCCACCAGATCGAGCAGGCGATGACCGATCTGGCCATGCCCAATGTGCGCTTCGCGGTCCAGATGGAGCAGGTTGACGATCCCGAAGGTGTTCCCCTGGCCGGCCGCCGCCTGGCGTGTGACCCCACCGGGATTGACCGGGTTGAGTTCTTGATTGCCCCCAACCCGGGCGAGCCGCTCAAGCCACTGGCGAAGATTGCCTCGGGTGGCGAGAGCGCGCGCCTGCTGCTGGCGCTCAAGTCGATCCTGTCGCGAGTGGACGAGGTTGCCACGCTGGTCTTTGATGAGATTGACGTCGGCGTGGGTGGTCGCGCCGGGAACGTGGTGGGCCAGCGGCTCTGGGCGATCACCGAGAACCATCAGGTCATCTGCATCACCCATCTGCCGCAGGTGGCGGCATTTGCCGATGCACACTTTCAAATCCGTAAGGAATTCACCGGCGAACGCACCCGCACCAGCGTTACGCACCTGGACGAGGACCAGCGCGTTGATGAGATCGCCGCTATGCTTGACGGCACCCCGAATGAACACAGCCGGGCCAATGCGCGTGACATTCTTGCCCGCGCGCAGCAATGGAAACACCATCGCCAGGGTCCGTCCCCGTCGAGGCCCAGCCAGCGTGGCAGTATCGCTCCCGTGTAGGCGTCTGCGCTAATGGCCCGCTATGGTCGCTAACCGTGACCCTCTGGCGCCCTCCCCTCTCCGTTATGATGCCTCGCCAGACAATCATCGGCCAGTGGTGCGCGTGGGTAACCGAAGCCTGCTGGTTGCTCGCGCTGACCATGGTACCGATCGTGTTCAACCTCTACTCGGCGCGCCACTTCGAGCCAGATAAAGCGGCGCTACTCCGTTCGCTGGCGCTGATCGCCATCGCTGCGGTGCTGGTGCGCTGGCTCGATGCCCTCCTCACCCGGGAACCGCGCTCCGCCAGCGCAGCGCCGCCGGCGACCGCCCCTCCATTGTGGCGGCGCGTCGCAGCTCTGCCCCTGGTTGTGCCAGTGCTGCTGTATGCCCTGGTCTACCTCCTGACGACGGTGACCTCGGTTGTGCCCGGCATCAGTTTCTGGGGGTCCTACCAGCGCATGCAGGGCACCCTGACCCACCTGTCCTACATCGCCCTCTTCGTGGCCATGATCGCCACCCTGCGTCGCCCGGAACAGATCGAGCGGGTGATCACTATGAGCCTGGCGGCGGGGGTTGTCGTGGCGGGGTACGGGATCGTGCAACACCTGGGGCTTGATCCATTGCCCTGGCGTGGCGACGTGATCACGCGCGTGGCTTCGACCATGGGCAATTCGATCTTTGTCGCGGCCTACATGATCATGGTTGTGCCCCTGGCGCTCTACCGGCTCGTGGCGGAACGTAGCGCCGCGTACACGGCGCCCGCACCGGCCCGGGCGCGCACCGAGTGGCTCTGGGCGCTCACACGGGTGTTGCTGCTTGGTGCCGGCTTGATGCTGGTGCTGGCCCTGATCAAGTTCGGGGCTGCGGTACGCACGGTTGATTTTCGCTACTGGTGGGCGCTGCCGGGCGCGGTGGTCTGCGCGACGGCACTGTGGTGGCTGCTGACGACAGGCTACGAACGGGTGGGCAGACGGTTGCCCTGGTGGCCAGGGTTGCTGCTGCTCGGCTACCTGCTGGCCTTTGGCGTACAGTTCGTGGCCACGGCTAGCGCCGGAGCGCAGATCTTTGTGGGGGGAAGCGCGGGGGCGCGCGCGCTGGACTGGTGGCTCTGGCTTGCCCTGGCGGCCCTGATGGCAGCGGGCGCCTACACACTGGCCCATGCGCTGCCAGGTCTGCCGGAGCAGCCTTCACGCGTGTGGCGCCTGGTGCTGGCCGCGGAGGGCGGGGTTACCGCGCTGGCGCTCCTGACGGCGATCTTCTTCACCCAGAGCCGCGGTCCCTGGCTGGGGCTGGGGGCCGGGCTGTTTGTCTTCGGTTCGCTGCTGCTGTGGCAGGCGATGCGCCTGGCACGCGCCTCCGAAAATACCGCTCGATTGCGCCGCCTGCGCGCGCTGCTGCTCGGCTGGATCGCGGTGGCGACGGTCGGGGCGATCTTTTTGCTGGTGTTCAATCTCTCCCAGGCGCCGTTCTTCGAGCATCTGCGCGAGGTGCCCTACCTCGGGCGCATGGGCCGGCTGCTGGAGGTCAACCGCGACACCGGTCTGGTGCGCCGCTTGATCTGGTTCGGCGACCAGCACGCCGGTGGCGCGACGGCGCTGGTCACCAGCGACTGGCTGCGCATGTTCGTCGGCTGGGGGCCGGAGAGTATGTTCGTGGCCTTCAATCGCTTCTATCCGCCCTCGCTGGCAAATGTTGAGGCGCGGGGGGCTTCGCCGGACCGCTCGCACCAGGCCCTGCTCGACGAACTGGTGACCAGGGGGGTGCTCGGGCTGGCAAGTTACCTGTTCCTGGTCTTCAGCGCAGTGGTGCTGACCTGGCGCCTGATGCGCGCGAGCGACCAGTGGCGCTGGCAGGTGCTCTATATCGCCTGTCTGAGCGTCATTGTGGCCCATTTTGTTGAAGGGTTGACTGGCATTCCAATCGTTTCGACCCTGATGATGTTCTGGGTGACGCTGGCTCTGGTAGTGACCGGCGGGGCCCTGAGCGGCCAGTACTCGCTGGCGCCGGCGGCCGAGCCGGTGGTGGAGCAGACCGGGGCCGCGCAGGACGCCCGCGATACGCCGAGCGCCAGGCGTCGCCGGGCCGCGCCGGCGGGCAAAGGCGCTGGACGCGCCGCTGCACCACCGGCGCGCGCCGCGCCCGTGAATCCGGGATCGTGGCTGGTGCTGGGGTTGATTGCCGTGGTGACCGTTGGCGCGATCTGGCGCTTGAGCGTCGAGCCCATCATCGCTGATATGCACTTCCAACAGGGCCAGGGGCTGAGCGAAGGCAATCTCGACCTGGATCGGGCGGTGCAGGCGCTGGACGAATACCTCCAGACGGTGCGCCGAAATCCTGGCGAAGATTTTTACTACCTGCACCTGGGGCGAACGCTGATGGGCGTCGCCGATGCGCTGCGCGCCGCCGGTGTGCCGCCGTCCGAGGCTCCGGCCAGCGTTGACCTGAACGATCTGCTCGGCCTTGAGGGCCGCGCGGCAATCGTTGGATTTGTGCAGCGTACCAGCCCCACAGAAATGATGGGCTATGCCGAAGCGGTGCTGCTCCGCGCCCACGACCTTAACCCGTTGAACAAGGACCATTTTGCCAATCTCGGGCGTCTCAACAGCTACTGGTACAGTTGGAGCTACGATCCGCGCCGCCTGAGCGCGGCGCTCCAGTGGTACGAGCGGGTCACGCCGATTGCGCCCCGCGACGTTACGTTGCTCAACGAGCGGGCCGGCGTGACCATCTCGGTGGGTGATTACTACGCCGCTACCGGCAACCGGGAGCAGGCGCGCCAGTTCTACGAGCAGGCCACCGAGTTGCTGCGCTACTCCGAGCAGCTTGACCCGCGCTATGCCGATACGTACCTGCGTCAGGGCGATCTGGCGCGCCTCCAGCACAACGACCCCGAGGCGGCGGCAGGGGCCTACGTCAAAGCCATCGAGTTGTCGGGGACACTGGTCGCCGGTTCCATCGAGCGCGTCGCCGATGGTCTGGCCGATCGCCCGGATCTGCTGATCCAGCTACGTGACGCCTACGCGCGCCAGGCGGCGAAACAGGAGGAGCGTCTGGCCGCTGCAGAAGCCGGACGGGTGCCGGGGGCGGATGTCGAGGGGTTGCGGCGGCAGGTGGCACTGCTGCACAGTGCCACCGGTCTGCTCGCGGTACGGGCAGGGGACATGCACGGCTCGGTGGAGCCGTATCGGCGCGCCGCCGAGTTGCAGCCAGGCCAGACGAATTACCGTCGCAACTATGCGATTGTGTTGAGCGACACCCTGCGCTACGACGAAGCGCTGGCCGAGGTGCAGCGGGCGCTGGAGACGCTGCGTGGGCAACCCGGATCGGAAGAGGAAGTTGCCATAACCCGGCGCCTGATTCAGATGATTGAGCGGGCGCGGTCGGGAGGATAGGCAGCCTGTGGTATCCTGGCCATGATCCAGATCGCGCTGATCGCGCTGGTCGCGCTCACCTTTTCGATAGTTGCCACGCCGCTGATGCGTCGGGTGGCGCTGCGCGCCGGGGTGGTGTCGGTGCCCCGGACGCGGGACATCCACCTTGCGCCGGTGCCGCTGCTGGGTGGGGCGGCGATCTACGCGGCCTTCGTGGTGGCCCTGCTGCTCTTCGGCGACCGGTTCTACATCCGGGAACTGGTGGGCATCCTGCTCGGCGCCACACTGATCTCGCTCTTCGGCTTCGCCGATGACCGCTGGGGCCTGGGGCCGCTGGCCAAGCTGGGGGGCCAGACGCTGGCGGGGGCAGTGCTGGTGCTGGGCGGCACGCAGGTGCAGCTCTTCCCGCAGCCCTGGATCAACTGGGCGCTGACCATCGTGTGGGTGGTGGGTATTACCAACGCGCTCAACTTTCTCGACAATATGGATGGCCTCTCGGGCGGCGTCGCGACAATCGCGGCGGCCTTTTTTTTGCTGCTCGCGGCGATGAACACGCCCCGCCAGGTGCTGGTTGGTGCCATGGCCGCGGCGCTGATCGGCGCCTGCGTGGGCTTTCTCCGCTACAACCTCAACCCGGCGACGATCTTTATGGGCGACACGGGCAGCCTGTTCATCGGCTTTGTGCTGGCGGCGCTCGCGATCAAGCTGCGCTTTCTGACCAACATCCCCCTGGTCACGTGGATGGTGCCGGTGTGCGTGCTGGCGCTGCCGCTCTTCGACACGGCGCTGGTGCTGGTGTCGCGGCTGCGGCGGGGGGTGAACCCGTTCACCACGGCGGGGAAGGACCATCTCTCACACCGATTACACGCCCTGGGGCTTACCAGGCGCGAGGCCGTGCTGACCTGCTACCTGCTGGCGGGGGCCTGCGGGCTGGTGGGAGTCTATCTCACCCAGGCCCGTCCGCTGGAAGCGTATGTGGTGGCCGGCGCCCTGGTCGCGGCAGGAGTGGCCGGCATCATCTGGCTGGAGCGGGTCTGCCCTTCGGGGGTGCCGTTGCAGCCGGGGCGAGAGTAGCCTGGATGCCGCTCTGGAGGGTGGCATAGGTGATGATGCTGCTCAGGTCAATGCCCAGGCTGACCATGGCCTGCGCCACGTCGGGCCGGATGCCCACAAGAATGGCCTGTGCGCCGAGGAGACTGACAGCGCGGGCGATCCGAATAAGCTCGCTGGCTACCCGAGCATCAACCACCGGCACGCCGGTCACGTCAAGAATGAGGCGGCCAGCGTGTTTGTGTTCGATAGCCTCGAGAGCGCGTTCCTGAACCAGGGCCAGGCGCGCGCTGTCCAGGGCGCCAATGAGGGGTATGACGAGCACGCGATCACTGACGGGGAGCACCGGGACGCTCATCTGGCGGATCAGTTCCTGTTGAGCGGTGATCGTCTCGAGTTGCCTGCTCACTTGAGTGCGAGACTCTTCGGCTTCGCGGCGCGCTTGCTCTGCAATCACAAATTGTGCGCGCAACTCAGCGGTGCGCTGATCGATAAGCGTTGCCATGTGATCGAAAGCCTGCCCCAGCCGACCAAGCTCATCGCTGCCGGCAAGACCGGTGCGGGCAAACAGATCGCCATTTGCCAGGGATTGGACAGCCTGGCTCAGGCGCGAGATCGGGCGAGTCAGGCCATAAGGCAGGAGCAGACTCCAGAGGAGAGCCAGGAGCATCGCGGCCGTGCTGACTAGCCCGAAGGCGGTTCTAGCTACAACCGCCGACTGTTCGACATCGAGGCCGGCCCGCTCTGCGTGGGCGGCTTTCTCGCGGGCCATTTTGATGGAGAGATCCGACAGAAACTGGATGTTGGGATGGTACACCGCGAAGCGCCGCACCGCCTCGCGGGAGGTCTGGATCTCTCCCTCGGCGACGGCTTCGGTAATGCGCCGGAAGCCCTGGTGATAGAAGTCGAACGAGGTTCTCCAGAGGCGCGCCTGGCGTTGATCAGCCTCGGTAGCGGCAGCGACAGCAAATGCATCAATAGCCCGATCAACATCAGTGACTGCGATGCCCCAGCTCTGCAAAAATTGATCGCGGAGTTTCGAATCTTCGAGATGCAGAAAGTAGCTCTGGTCGTAGCGACGGGCGATCTGGACCTTGAGCGCCACATCGTTGGCGAGTTGACTCAGGTGCGCGTCAACGCTGATGGCCTGGTAGGCTGCGGACTGGATATGCCCGATGCCTATCAGAGCAGCGATGGTCAACACAAGCACCAGGAAAGCAAGGACGCCAAAGGCCAGCCGGAGGCGCTGTTGAAGGGTCAGGTTGCGGTGAAGGCGAGAGAGGGTGATAAAGGCCATGATACTCTCCGCGGGGGGTATCGGTTCTCCGTTGCCGGGGCGCTTGCATAGAAAGCCGAGTATGCCCTCATTGTTGCAAGCATAGAGAT
>JBDNDG010000202.1:0-7940 GCA_046719255.1 Chloroflexaceae bacterium | reverse complement strand
ACCCCCCGTCACGCGCACCCCGGGGGCGGGCGCCCCCGGGACCATCGCTTCCTTGCCCTCCCCCGGGCACAGGAAGTTTCGCCCCGAACACGCGAATCCAGTTCCCCTGCGCTGTAAAGCCTGGACAGTTTTAACCGGAACGGCTACAATGCGAACTGTCGCAAGCGCAAAGCACCGGTGACCGTCTCACGCCACGGATTGTTCGCGCGCAGCATGTGAAGGAGCGCACATGGCCCGGCTGGAACAGGATATCCTCTTCACCCCGATCCCTGAGCGGATCGTTCGCCTCCGCGAACTGGCCTACAATCTCTGGTGGACCTGGCATCCCGAGGCGCAGGATCTCTACCGGCAGATTGACCCCGATCTGTGGGAACTGGACTACCATAATCCCGTGGAGTTCCTGCGCGACGTTCGCCAGCGCAAGTTGGAGGAGGCCGCAGCCAACCCAACCTACCTGCAGCGCTATGACGCGGTGATGAAGAGCCTCGACGCCTACATGGGTGCGAAGAAGACCTGGTACACCCAACGGCACGGCGATGCCGCTGACGTGCAGATTGCCTACTTCTCGGCTGAGTTCGGCCTCCACGAGTCCCTGCCGATCTACTCGGGCGGTCTCGGCATCCTCTCCGGCGACCACGTGAAGGAAGCTTCGGATATGGGGCTCCCGTTCGTGGCCGTTGGCTTCATCTATCCCCAGGGCTACTTCCGCCAGCGGCTGGACCCGAGCGGCTGGCAGCAGGCCGAGTACAACAAGCTGAACTTCGCCGATGTTCCCGCCATCCCGGCGCTGGACCCCGACGGCCGCGAGGTGGTGGTCGAAGTTGAGTTGCCTGGACGCACCATCTACGCCAAGGTCTATAAGTTCCAGGTGGGCCGGGTCAAGCTGTACCTGATGGACACCGATATTCATCCGAACAGTCCTCAGGACCGGGAACTCTCGGCACGGCTCTACGGCGGCGACCAGGAGATGCGCGTCTCCCAGGAACTGGTGTTGGGCGTGGGTGGCGTGCGGGCGCTGCGCCGCCTCGGCTATAAGCCGACGGTCTGGCATATGAACGAGGGCCACTCGGCCTTCCTGGTGCTCGAACTCTGCCGCGAACTGGTTAACCAGGGCGTGCCCTTCGAGGAGGCTATGGAGCAGGTGAAGGCGCACAGCGTCTTTACTACCCACACCCCGGTGCCCGCCGGTAACGACGCCTTCCCGCTGCCGCTGATGGAGAAGTTCTTCTGGAGCTACTGGCCGCAGCTGAACCTGACCCGTGACGAGTTCATGGCCCTGGCGCTCCAGGAGCAGCAGTGGGGGCCAACCTTTGCCATGACGGCGCTGGCCCTGCGCTTCTCGGAGTACCACAATGGGGTGAGCAAGCTGCACGGGCACGTGGCGCGGGGTATGTGGCAGTGGCTCTACCCGGGCAAGAGCCAGGACGAGGTGCCGATCAGCGCGATTACCAACGGGGTGCACACCGCAACCTGGCTCGCACCCGAGTTGCGCGCGCTCTACGATGCCTACCTGGGCAAAAACTGGGAAGAGAATCTCGACGATCCGAAGGTCTGGCGCAAGGTGTACCAGATCCCCGATGAGGTGCTCTGGAATGCACGCCAGCAGCTGAAGCGCCAGATGATCGCCTTCGCTCGCCAGCGGCTCCAGGCGCACTACCGCTTCGTCGGTCAGAGCGCGCCGATCTGGCCGGTGCTGGAGGAAAAGGTGCTCACTCTGGGCTTTGCGCGCCGCTTTGCGACCTACAAGCGTGCCACGCTGCTGTTCAAGGACCTGGAGCGGCTCAAGTATATCCTTAACCGACCCGACAAGCCCATCCAGATTGTCTTTGCAGGCAAGGCTCATCCCAGGGACGATCCCGGCAAGCACTTTATTCAGCAGGTGTACCAGCTAGCCATGCAGCCGGGGCTGGCGGGGCGGATCGTCTTCCTCGAAGAGTACGATATGGCAGTGGGCCGCGCCCTGACCCAGGGGGTGGACGTGTGGCTGAATACGCCGCGCCGCCCCTACGAGGCGAGTGGTACCAGCGGTATGAAGGCCAGTCTGAACGGCGTTCCCAACTGCTCGGTGCTCGATGGCTGGTGGCCCGAAGCGTACAATGGCAAGAATGGCTGGGCGGTTGGCGAAGAACGCGAGTATATGAGCCAGGACGAGCAGGACTGGATCGATGCCCAGTCGCTCTACAATCTGCTGGAGCACGAGATTGCGCCGCGCTACTACGAGGGGCGTGATGCCAATGGCGTGCCGACGGCCTGGGTGCAGATCTGCAAGGAGGCCATCGCCACGGTTGCGCCGACGTTCAGCCTGCGCCGCATGCTGACCGAGTACGTCGAGCAGTTCTACCTGCCGGCGGCGGGGTACGGCGTGCCGGTAAAGTAGCCCATGGCCCAACGCCTGGATCCGCGCAGCCTGGAGGCGGCGCCGCCCACGCTCAACGGGGCGGCGCCGCTAAGCACAATCTTCGCCCGGCTGCAGGCACACTTTGGCCCGCTCACCGGGCCGGAGGCCGCACGCCCCTGGTGGCCGATTTTTGGAAACGACGCCCCCTTCGAGATGCTGGTCGGCGCCGTGCTGGTGCAACAGACGCGCTGGGAAACGGTCGAAGGGGCCATTCTGCGTCTCCTCGCCTCTGGCTTGCTCAGCCCCCGGGCAATAGCCGAGGCCACTACCGCGACCCTGGCCGGGTTGATCCGTCCCGCGGCATTCTACGGCCAGAAGGCGGCAGGCCTGGTCACCATCGCCCGCCATATTGTCGCTGGCTATGGCGGCGACACCACGCGAATGCTGGCGCGCCCTACGCCTCAGGTACGCGCCGAATTGTTGCACCTGCCCCGCATCGGCCCGGAAACCTGCGATGTGATCCTCCTGTACGGCGGCGGTCACCCGGTATTTGTCATCGATGCCTACACCCGGCGCCTGTTTGAACGGGTTGCGCCTGCGCTCAGCCCCGGCACCGCAGATGGCTCGGCACCCGCTCCGCACCCCTGGCGGCGGCCCTACGAGACCTTGCGCCGGATCATCGAAACCGACCTGCACCAGAGCCTGCTGCACGCAGGGCCACCCGGCGCCGACCGGGCCGCGGCCATGTACGCCGAGTACCACGCCCAGATCAACGAGGTGTGTGTACGCTACTGCCTTACGCGACCCCGCTGCGACGGGCCGCCCGCGCGCCGGGTCTACAGCCGCCAGGAGGGCCGCGAGAGCTACCTCGGCCGCACCGACGGCTGTCCACTGCGCCCGGTGTGCGGATGGTACCGGCAGCGGCGCCACGCCCCGGCGGGATGAACGCAAGGCTAATCGCCGGTGCGAGCACAACCACCCCGACGGGCAGGGGGTACGGGGAAACCCGGTTTCCTCATGTGTTCACGTCAGTGATGAGGAGCATCCATGGCCCGACCGGACGTTGCGCCAGCAAGCAAACCCGCAGGCAGCCTGGCAGAGGTGCTGGCCGTCTTCCTCCGCCTGGGCCTGACGTCGTTTGGCGGGCCGGTGGCCCACCTGGGCTTCTTCCGCGAGGAGATCGTCGCGCGGCGCGGCTGGGTGGACGAGGCAACCTACGCCGACCTGGTGGCACTGAGCCAGTTTCTGCCCGGGCCGGCGAGTAGCCAGGTAGCCATCGCGCTGGGCACCACGCGCGCCGGTCTGGCTGGCGGGGTCGCGGCGTGGCTGGGCTTTACCTTTCCCTCGGCGCTGGCGATGACCCTCTTCGGCCTGGGGCTGAACATTATGAGCACTGGCGCCTACACCGGCTGGCTCCACGGGCTGAAGGTGGTCGCCGTAGCTGTAGTGGCCCAGGCAGTATGGGGTATGGCCCTGCGTCTGACCCCCGATCGACCGCGGGCAACCATCGCACTCGTGGCGGCAGTGCTGCTGCTGCTCTGGCCAACCGGCCCGGGCCAGATTCTGGTGATACTTGCCGGCGGCCTGGTGGGCTGGCATTTGCTGGACAGGCCCGCCATCGGTGGGGCTCCGGTGGTGCGGATTGCGATACCACGGGCGCTGGCCTGGACCAGCGCGGTCGCCCTGCCCATCTGCCTGCTGGGTCTGCCGCTGCTGGCTACGGCGTCGGGAAGCCAGGCCGTGACGATGTTCTCGGCCTTTTTTCGCGCCGGGTCACTCATTTATGGCGGAGGCCACGTGGTATTGCCGCTGCTGGAACGCTTTGTGGTAGCACCCGGTTGGGTCAGCACCGATCAGTTTGTGGCCGGGTACGGGGCGGCTCAGGCCGTGCCGGGGCCGTTACTCTCCTTTGCGGCCTTTCTGGGCGCAATCAGCGCCCTGCCGCCCAATGGCTGGAGCGGGGCGGCGCTGGCGGTCGTGGCGATCTTTGCGCCCTCGTTCCTCTTCCTCTGGGCAACCCTACCTCTGTGGGGCAGATTACGGCAGAACCCGAGGGTGCAGGCAGCGATGCAGGGTGTCAACGCTGCTGTCGTTGGTCTGTTGCTCGCCGCGCTCTACGACCCGGTGATCACCAGCGCCATTCGCCACCCCTACGATGTTGCTCTGGCCCTGGCGGCCTTTGGATTGCTCCAGGTCTGGAAGGCGCCCTCCTGGCTGGTCGTGGGGGTGACGGCGCTGGGCGGGGCCTTACTGCCATAGCTTCGCCTCTACGCCCACACCCGCCCCACCGGGAGGGACGTGGGGAAACCGGATTTCCCCACGACCCCAACCGCGGTTGGGGTCGCCTGGCGCCCCGAGGTGCAGGGACGCGGAGAAACAGCGTTCCGCCCCCCTCCCAGCCTCCCCCGGCGAGGGGAGGAGCCCGGTTTCATCCCTCCCCGGAGAGGCGTGAGGAACCGTAGGTTCCCTGCGTTCACGTCAGGAAGGTTTGCAGAATCTGCTTGCCGCTCTCAGTGAGGATCGACTCGGGGTGAAACTGCACACCCTGGATCGGATAAGCGCGGTGCCGGAGACCCATAATCAGCCCGTCGTCGGTCCAGGCAGTGACCTCAAGCTCAGCGGGCAAATCGTCACGGCGCACGATCAGCGAGTGGTAGCGGGTGGCGACGAAGGGGTCAGGCAACCCGGCGAAGACCCCGACGCCACAGTGGTGAATGGCCGAAAGTTTGCCGTGCATCACTCTGGGGGCACGCACCACGGCGCCCCCAAAGGCCGCGCCGATGGCCTGATGACCCAGACAGACGCCAAGTGTGGGGATGTTGGGACCGAGTTCGCGGATAAGGGCGATGCTGATACCTGCCTCGGCGGGTGTGCACGGCCCCGGGCTGACCACGATACGGTCGGGGCGTAACGCCGCAGCCTCGGCAACACTGATGGCATCGTTGCGACGCACCTCCACTCGCGCGCCCAGTTCGCTAAGGTACTGAAACAGGTTGTAGGTGAATGAGTCGTAGTTATCAATTAACAAGACATGCATTCGCGGTTCCTTCGCGCTGACGTGAACGTATGGGAAAACCAGGTTTCCCCACGCCCCTCCTTGGGAAGGTTTGGGGTGAGAGACGCAGCGCCACTGCGTCTCTACACGTTTCATGCTGGCGTTGTGTGGCGCAGCCGCATCGGCTGCTGACATGATACACGCTTTATGCGCGCAAGAACGCGCCAAGGGTGCCGTAGAAGGGCCCCGGCGTTTCCGCCATGGGTACATGCCCGCAACGGTCGAAGAGCACCAGGCCGGAGCGGGGCAGGGCGATGGCAAGGGCCCGCGCCGAGTCAGGGGGGAAGATGCGATCCTCGCGCCCGCCGATGATCAGCGTGGGCGCGGCAACGGCGCGTGACGCGCCGATCACCGTGGGGTCGCCAGTCGTGGTTGCCGCCTCCAGGCCCACCCGCGCGTGCATCGCCACCAGATCGGCCACGCCGACCGCCAGGGCAGGATAGGGCACCTCGCTAACATCGTGGACGACGTGTCCCGCCACGAGGTGTGGCACGGGCGGGATGACCGAGACGGCCTGCGCCAGTGGGCGCAGTGCGGCCTGCCATATCCCCCACAGATCCAGCCAGGGCGCCCAGAGCATAGAACCGATAATCAACTGGACATGCAGGAAACTCATCAGTTCGGCCTCAGCCGGGCTGCGGGGCAGGCCAAAGCTGGTTAGAATCAGACGATTGACCAGGTCGGGGCGTGCCGTGGCCGCCAGCAACGCCACCGCCGCGCCGAGGGAATGCCCGCCCAGAGCGATATCGGTAAGATCCAGGGCCTCGATCAGCTCAAGGGTCGCCGTGGTCAGCGTGCGCAGTCGCGCCGGCAGACCCGGTGGTGGCGAAGCGCCGAAACCGGGCAGATCGACGGCAATGACATCGTACTCGTCGCTCAAGGTCACAAAGGCGCCGAGCCAGTGGCGTGATGAGCCGCCCCAACCGTGGATCAGCACCAGCGGCGGACCCACTCCGGCGCGGCGGTAAGCCAGATAGCCAGAGGGAAGCCGGATCAAGCGGGGAGCAGGCAGGGACATAGGAAACCCTTTCCGGGGCCGTGGCTCTGGTTGGCAGCGCGGCCCAACTCTCTTCGCGACGCGTGTGTTCCTGCCGGGGGACGCGGTGCTTCCAGGATCGAAGACGCTCACCAGCACACTGCCACTCCGCGCCGGGCGCTCACGTGCCGGAGCGTTCGGCGAACCGATTTCTCTTCCATCCATCATGATGGGAGCAACAGTTACACGGAACTGAACCGGCTTTAATGATCCTGTGCGGCCAGGAACGCAGCGACCTCGGAGCGGCGCGGCGGATCGGCGCCTGGACGGGTGCAGGCGAGGGCGGCAACCGCCGCAGCGAAGCGCAGGGCAGCGGTGAGTTCCTCCACGGGCAGCGCCACCAGCGCTTCTCGCGTCAGGGCCGCCCGTTCGGCCAGTGCTGCAAGCAACCCGGCGCTGAAGCTGTCGCCCGCGCCGACAGTGTCGGCAATCGCCACAGAAAAGCCCGCGACGCGCAGGGTTTCAACCTGACCGTCGCGCTGCCGCAGGGCAGTTACGCCGGCGCCTCCACGGGTGAGCGCCACCAGCGCCGGGCCATCTCTGAGCCGGGCAGAGGCAACCTGAACAGGGTCCTGGCCAGGGGCCAGCCAGGCGCAATCGGCAACGCTGAGTTTCAACAGGTCGCACGTAGCGATGGCGCGAGCCAGTGTCGCGCGATAGGCGCCCGGATCGTCAATCAAGCGCGGGCGCACGTTGAGGTCGAGGGACACCAGGGCCTGGCCGCGTAGCCTCTCGGCAGCGGCCAGCGCCGCAGCAGGCGTGGAGCCACGCAACAGGCTGATGCCGCCAAAGTGCAGCCCGGCGGCACGCTCGAACAGCGCCAGGGGCAGGTCGGCCGGGGTTAGCAGCGTATCGGCGGCGCCTGCGCCATAGAAGGTAAAGACCGGCTCACCGTCTTCGTGGGCGACGAAGGCCAGGGTGGTGGGCGCAGGCACATCGGTGAGCCAGGTGTCATCAATACCCTCGGCGCGCACGGCGCGGCGCAGACGCCGCCCGAACACGTCGGCGCCGAGTTTGCCCACAAATGCGGTAGGCTGGCCCAGGCGCGCCAGCCCTACCGCCACGTTGAACGGCCCCCCTCCGGGATGCAATGTGAAGCCCGTAAGCTCGCCGTGGCTCTCCAGCGGCAAAAAATCAATCAGGATCTCGCCCAGGCAGACCAGTAGATTGCGCATACGTGTCTCCAGAGGGTACAATGGCGCTATGCCCTGCCCGCCGGGGTGGCGCGCCCTTCGCATCGAGAGGGTCCGGCAGGGCCTGGCCCTCCCGGGAAACACCCCGCCGGCGGGAGGGGTCCGGGACAGCCCGGCCCTCCCGGAAAAAGCCACCGGGGAGAGTCTGGGAGGGCTGCGCCCTCCCACATATACCATGGGGAAACCAGGTTTCCCTATTTTACACTGTCCAGACAACCTGGCCGATGCACTACGTTACGGGCACATCCGGCACCTTCCGTGTCACCCTGAGCGCGGCGAAAGGTCCTGACCGAGATGTTTCCCCTTCGACCGCGCTCA
>JBDNDG010000201.1:0-7945 GCA_046719255.1 Chloroflexaceae bacterium | reverse complement strand
TCCCCAATCTTGCTGGCCGAGCGTGTCAGGACTGGTCGCGCCCTTGAGGAAGGTCTTGATCGGCCCGGGCCGCAGCGACCACTCGCGGGCGGCGCGTCTGGCCCAGTACTCCAGATCTTTCGAGGAGAGGTGCGGGTAGTTCAGCACCGTGTGGGAGTACATATCGTAATCCTCCCACTGGTTCATCTGGATCCAGCCGTTCTCAACCGCCTCGTAGTAGAAGGGCGTGCCCGGGTAGGGCGTGGCGATGTGGAACAGTGCGATATCCACCGGGATCCGTTTGGAGAGCGCAATCGTCTGCTGGATAGTCTCGACCGTCTCGCCAGGCAGGCCGATGATGAAGTAGCCCCAGTTCATGATTCCGGCGCGGTGGCTGGCGGCAATCGTCTCTTCGATGCGCTTGACGGTGGTGCCCTTGCGCGCCCGCTTGAGCACCGTCTCGCTGCCGCTCTCCAGGCCCCAGGCGATCATAAAGCAGCCCGCTCGCCGCATCAATTGCAACTCAGCCTCGTCAACGAAGTCCACGCGGCTGTTGCAGCTCCAGCGCAACTGCAGGCCTTCTTTGATGATCGTATTGCAGAGGTCGTAGACGAACTCCTTCTTCACCGTGAAGAGATCGGCCTCGAAGTGGATATGATGCATGCCCATTTCTTTGAGCATGATCATCTCCTGGAGCACATGTTCGGGGCTGCGGTGGCGCACGCTCGACTGGTAGGTGACGTGCTTGATGCAGTAGCGACAGCCGGCCGGGCAGCCGCGGCTGGTGAGCACGAAGGTGTAGGGGCCGCCGACGATCGGCACCTTGTACTTGCGCCAGGGCAGTTGATCGTGCAGGGGGATGGGCAGGCTGTCCAGGTTCTCGATGAAGGGCCGGTCAGGGTTGATGCGAACCTCGCCGTGCTCGTCGCGGTAGGCGATGCCGAGGGTCTCGCGCAGGGCGCGGGCAATAACCTGTGGATAGACGCCGAGGAAGCGTCCCCGCGTCGTCAGGTACGAAGCGTCAGGGAAAGGCAGTTTGCGCCAGGGGGCAGTCAGATCGGGATTGCCAACGGGGACCGTTTCGGTTGCCTTCTCCAGTTCCACCTGCCGATCGATCGTCTTGATCACGTCAACGATGGTCAGTTCAGGCTCGCCCCGCACGACAATATCGAGCGTCGGGTACGCCTCCAGCGTCTCGCGGCTCATCGGCGTGACATGGGTGCCGATCGCCATAGTGACGGTGCCGACAGCCTTGCCGATGAACGTGGTGCGCATATCGTTCGTCAGCGTGGGTGCCGTGGCGTGGATGATCATGTAACGCGGCTTTTTCTCCCACATGTACTTCTCGAACGACTTCCAGTCCATCATCAGGCCGATGGCGTCAACCACCTCGACAGTGTAGCCGGCCTCTTTAACCACGGCGCCGATCTGGGCCAGGGCCGTCTGTGGCCAGATGATTCCGTCGCGGGTGCGCCGCCCGACGCGGGCAATGTCGCGCAGGAACAGATCGCCGTCGGGTGAGGGTGGGTTCAGCACCAGCACATCAAGGCGCTTCGGGCGTTCGCGTGGCATCTCAACGAAACGGATCTCGCCGGCCCGCTCGTCGGCCCGGGCCGGAGCGACCAGTTTGATGCCGCTGGTCTTGTCGCCGGGGGCTAGCCGCTTCTCGGCACCGTTGTCGCCAGGTGTGGGAGTGGTGTCATGCACATGCTCGCTCATCTGCAAGTTCTCCTTGTTGCGCGCGTCGGGCGCGATAGGTTGTCTGGTGTATCCTGTAAATCTTCGGTCTGAATTGGCCTTATGCTATCACGCTTCCTGGCGCGTCGCGCGGCCAGGGAGAGCCTGAGTGATTGGGCCAGCATCCCCAGGAAGCTGAGTTGCAAGATGGTTATGGCTGCCGGCCCGACCAGAACGTGCAATGATCGGTTCAAATGAGCGATCTCTAACCCGAACAGAAAGTCTATCGCTGCATGCAACTCGACGGCGATGTGTTTAGCGTACTCGTAGAGGAGACCGAGCAGCAAAGCGCTAAGCAACCAGCTCACGTTGAGCCGGCTCGGTTGTACGTAGGCCCGGTACCCGAACCAGGCGCTGAGTGCCACTGCAAGCATAATCGGCCAGTTGTGACTGACCAGAACGATGCTGTACCCGAGGACGTAGTGCCACTGTCCGAAGCTGGCATAACTCCACTGCTCAAACGTCTGGAGTAGACCACGCAGCAGGTCCATCAGAGTGCCGCCTCACCTCGCAACGCCGGCGCGGGGGTATAGCTCCAGTTCAGATCGGCCTCGGCTTCTACCTCGCGCCGGCTCAGTTCGGCCAGCACGCGCGCCAGACTCCAGGCGCTCACCAGCTGCACGCCGGTAAGCACCAGCAGCGCACTGACCACAGGCGCGAACCACGAGGCAGCCAGGGCCGGGTTGGTCAGGTCAAACAGAACGGCAGCGATGTAAGTGGTAAAGCCGCCAGCAATCGCCAGGAGGCCCAGCCACCAGTAGTGCTTCTCGATGCGGCGGCCATTACCCCGGCGCCCGAAGAGCCCCTGGCGGATTGGCCGGCGATGGAAGAGGGCCACCACATAGCTGAACGTTGTGCCCGTAGTATAGAGTGTTACTCCGGCTACCGCCAGCACCAGGGCGCCAAAGAGCATCGGAAAGGACCAGGCAGCCTGACCGGCGGCCACCTGCAGCGCGACCTGGCCGCTGACGATCAGCATGGCCACGAGGAGCAGTGCCAGCCCCATACCACCGAAGATCCGCACCGGGTTGTAGGTCAGCGCGGTCCAGACGATTGATTTGGTAAAGCGCAGCCCGTCACGCACCACGCTGAGCTTACTGCGGCCAGAGCGTTCTTTGTAGGGGATGGGCATTTCGACGATCTTCACTCCCTCGTGCAGTGCCCGCGTGCTCATCGCCGGGGTGAAGTCGAGCGTATTGGGCAGCGGATAGATCATCGGCAACACCGAGCGGCGCAGCACGCGCTGGCCACTCGCGCTGTCGCTGATACGCACGCCTGAGACCAGCGAGAGCATAGTGGCGAAGATCGTGTTACCGATGCGGCGCACCAGGGGCATCTCACTATGCTCGCCCGCCATGCGGCTGCCGATAACGATCTCGGCGCCGTCGAGGGCCAGACGACACATGTCCGGGAAGCGCTCGGGCGGGTAGGTACTGTCAGCATCGAGGAACCCGATCAGCTCGCCACGGGCCACACTGAAGCCAGTTTTCAGGGCACCACCGTACCCGCGATTCTGCTGCCGGATCAGGCGCACCTGGTCGCCATACCCCTGCACGATGGCCGCGGTGCGGTCGGTCGAGCCGTCGTCAACCACAATGCACTCCAGGTCGTCGACGCCGACCGCCACCAGGTGCGGCCGGATCGCCAGAACGCGATCAACAATGGCTGCAATGCCGTCTTCTTCGTTATAGGCAGGTATCACCACGGAGAGTGTGGGCATATGAGCCGCTCCTCTGTACGCCCGGCCTGCACGGCCGGGGTAACGGTTAATAAATGACCAGCTCAGGCTGCGACGCGGGTAGCGGATCTCGACGCAGATCACGCACTATCCGGGCGGGGTTCCCCACCGCGACGCAGTAGTCAGGGACATCTCTGGTTACGACGGCACCCGCCCCGATCACGGCATTGCGGCCGATCTTCACGCCATCGAGGACGATCGCCCCACTGCCGATCCACGCGCCGTCGGCGATGCTGATGCCCTGAGCGGTGATCCCCTGGTGGCTGATGGGCCGGCTGGGGTCGCTGAAAACATGATTGACAGCCAGGAGTTGGACCAGCGTGCCTAAATAGACGTCATCGCCGATCGTGATTCCGCCCTGCCCCCGCAGGATGCAGCTCTCTCCGATCAGCGAGCGCGCTCCGATGGTGATGTGACTGTGGGGCAGATCGCGAAAGTTATAGACGTGCAGAATGGCATTCTTCATCACCAGGCTATCAGCGCCGATACTGATCCCGCCGGGGCAGGCGTGCAGATACACCCCGTGATCCAGGTAGGCTCCCCGGCCCAGCCGCACGTTGTCGGCGTAGCGGATGCGCACGCCATCCTCGATCGCGGCGACGCCGTCCATCTGAAGCATTGTCCGGTAGACCATGGCCCGCAGACCAATGCCAGGCAATCCGGGTACCCAGGCCAGCGTCGCCTGGATCAGTTGCTCGAGCACATAGCGCGGGAGCGAGGTGGCCTGCCGTGAGAGGTAGAGATTGAGCTGATTGCGCATCGGTAACAAACTCCCGAGCCGTTGTGAAGACCGCTGCCACGTTCGGTTGTGAATGGTGGCTGATGAGTGCGCAGCACGTGTAGCGGCTATCGTCGAAGCACTTGTGTGTGTGGCACCTTCACAACCTGCCGGTGGCCCTGGTTGCCCCGTACGGACAATTACGATACAGAAGGGTTCTAACGATTAGCTAAATCCAACGCGCACGAAGGCTGACAGTTCTGTTACACGCCGTCGGGCCGGTGCGAGCCGCTCACGAGGTCGGCAATGGCCTCCACGGCCCGTTCCGCGGCTCCGGCGCGTACGGGAGCAGGCGCCTCGCGCAGGCGCGCAAGGGCCTGGGGAGCGAGCCAGGCTCGAGCGCCGGTTGTGATGGCTTCGAAAGTGTTCCCGAGTAGCACGGCTACCCCGGCATCTACCAGGTAGCGCCACTCGGTTTCATTGCGGACAATCAGCAGCGGGGTGCCCAGTACCGCCGCTTCTTCTTGCAACCCACCCGAATCGGTCAGCAAGGCCCGGGCGGCACCGACAAGCCGCAGGGTGTCAAGGTAGCCCAGGGGCCGGCAGATGCGGACCCGCGGCGAGAGGGCCAGCCCCTGGCGATCCAGGGCCACCCGGGTGCGCGGGTGCACCGGAAAGATGATGACATGCTCTTCAGCCAGCGCGTTGATGGCGCGCACGATCCCGGGCAGGACGTTGGGGGTGGTGTTCTCGGCCCGGTGGATGGTCAGCGCCAGGTAAGTCTGGGGTTGGAGTTCGAGCTGTTCGAGGATCGGCGCCTGCTCGGCGCGTGCCCGGTGGCGCTGAGCGGCGTCAATCGCTGTCGAGCCGATGATCCTGATCCGCTCCTCCGGCAATCCCTCGCGGCGCAGGTTGTTGGCCGCAATGTCATCGGCGGCCAGGAGCAGGTCCGCGATGTGGTCAACGATGATTCTATTCTGTTCCTCTGGCATGGCCCGGTTGAATGAACGCCCGCCTGCCTCCAGATGAACGACCGGAATACCCAGCTTGGACGCGCAAAGCGCCCCTGCCATAGTCGTGTTGGTGTCGCCCTGTACCAGCACCACATCGGGGCGCCGCTCCAGCAGGATCGGCTCCAGCCGTGCCAGAATGCGCGCAGTCTGTTCGCCGTGGCTCGCTGAACCAACCCCCAGGGTGTGCTGCGGCGCCGGCAGTCCCAGTTCCTCGAAGAAAATTGCGTCTACCTCGTATGAATAGTGCTGGCCCGAGTGTACCAGTACGTGTTCAAACCGCTGCTCCAAGAGTGGAATCACCGGCGAGAGCTTGATAATCTCCGGGCGTGTGCCCAGGACGGTCAGGACGGTAGACATACATCAATCCCCTTTTTCATACTCAAGTTGAACACCGTAATAGCGTTTGAGAAACAACATCAATTCGATGTAGATATGATCACGCCCTGTAGTCATACGCTTGCGCTCCAGATCCAGCCACAGGCCCGGCTCCGGCGGGCGCCAGTCGGAACGATTGACCAGCCAGATGGTTCGTTCGCCGGGGGCGTCCAGGGCTGGCAGGGGCCCGTGGGCTGGAGCTATGGCGATCCGGTAGGCTTGCCGGCGATAGGTAAAGCGGAGCTCGTTCCGCTCCGCCCGCGTGGCCAGTCTCATAACGTCGTTGAGGATCAGCTCGCTGAAGTGGTGCAGCATCTGGGCTACGGCCGTGTCGCGTTGGCGCGGGTTCAGCGTGCGACGCATCCGCTCCATCGGGCTGATGACCCGGGCGGGGTGACCGTCGGCGACGCTACCGGGGGGCAGCGCGCCGCTCACTACCGCGCGTGAGTTGACAAAACTGTTGTCGCCCACCTCGGCGCCGGGTTGGAAAAAGACCCCGGCCGCACACCAGACATAGTCGCCCACGGTGACCCTGCCGAAGCGTACCCAGTAGCCCTCAGTGTAGGGCAGAAACGAGCCGTGCGTGTAGACCATGCAGCGGGCGCCCAGCGCGCTCCAATTGCCGATGCGGACCTCCTCTTCGGTGTTGATCAGGCATTGGGGACCGACGTAGCTATGGGCGCCCAGACGCAGGCCCCTGGCCCCGTAGACCAGCGTGAAGCTGCTGACGAGGGCGTAGGGGCCAATGACCACGTCGCCGTTGCAGCGAATGAGGGTCAGCGCCCGGATCGCGCAGTGGTCACCCAGGCTGATGTGGCGGCCCATCACACTGGCGAACCAGCCGATCTGCACGTGGCGCCCGATCCGGGCACCGCAGCACACCCGCAGCACCCATGGCTTCAGTGCCGGTGGGAGGACGAAGAGCAGGGCAAAGACCAGGGTACGAAAACGCATATCATTTCAGAGTGCAGAGTTCGGATCGTAGATGGACGCGATAACGTTCCGTTCTGCTCCGGCCACAGCGCGTGGACGGCTCGCTCAGTTCAGGCTGGTATCATGACCGTACTCGAACGGTGCTGGTCACTACACGCCGAACTCCTACCTCGAACAGCACCGGTTGAGCGAACGGTTCAAGCCCGATGCTGGCCTGCTCGAGCGTGGCCTGGCGATCTGCCCAGTGGGTCGCGATCGCGCCGGGCGTTGCAAACCAGACATCGCCACGGGCGAAGAGTTGCTCCCATAGCTCCCGATACGCTGCCGCCCAGCCGGGGAAGAGCGCGTCATCATAGACATAATCGTGTATGTCCACCAGCAACAGGCCGCCCTGACGAGCGGTGGTCTCGACAAGGTGCTGGAGCAGGACGCGGCGATCGCCAGGATTATCGGCGCGTTGACCGAACAGGTGGTCATCCATCCATACCGTGGGGAGTTGCAGGGTGCGCAGGGGCCGGCGCTGCCTCTGATGCCAGGGGTAAAACGGCCAGTTTGAGCCACGCCGCCAGCCCAGGTAGCGGTTGTGGGTCAACGAGGCGTCATAGGCAAAGCCAATCCGCTCGTGGAGCAGCAGCGTATCTTCCGGGTTCTGCGGATCGAGGTGCCAGTAGTGATGACGGTTGCCCTGGATCGGCTGGCCGCTCACCTCGGCGAGCAGTGCGCGTTCGGCGGCAAACTTCTCAGCGCTGGTGTGGGCCAGGTAACTGGCGTGCAGCCCGATTTCCCAGCCCTCAGCAGCCAGTTCGCGGAACAGAGCGCGAAAGCGCGGCGCGCGAATGTCGTAGAAGCTGTCGGGCAGACCGGTGGCGTACTCGAGCAACGAGCCCTTGCGTGCCACAAAGTAGAACGCCGAGCGTGTGTTGAAACGGCTTTCGAGATCCATCCAGGAGCGAAAGTGCCAGTGGCTGTGCTTGCCCAGCGCCACCGCGGCGGCGACGCGCACGCCCTTTAACCCCTGGCGCGTCAGAATGCGCAGCGGCTCCAGCCAGCGAAGGATCTCCGGGTAATCCACATCGTGGCCGCACGCAGCCGCGAGGCGCGCGCCGTGCGGCCAGCGCGGCGCGCCTGGCCGGTGGCCCAGCTCGATGAGCTGGGCCTCAAGACGCTGCCCGATGGCCGAAGCCAGGGCCTGCCGCAGGACCCCGAGCTCCAGCGTCGCCGTGCCGCTAAGGTCGAGATAGCCGTGCCGGCCCCGCGGGCGCTGGTACTCTTCCTGCCCACTTAGCAGCCAGAACACGTCAAAGACTACGTCGCGCTCGATGATCGCCTGTCCGTGTTGCAGCGTGATCAGCGGACATGGTTCGCTCGAGCCGGCGAAGCGTGGCCGGGTCCATCCCGAGCTAACTTCTACACCGTCGAGTACCTGTCTTCCAGGACATCCCCAGCGTTCAG
>JBDNDG010000200.1:0-7946 GCA_046719255.1 Chloroflexaceae bacterium | reverse complement strand
CCGTCCGTTGCCTTGCCACTCGGGACGGTTCCCCTTACGACGCAAGGAGATCGCCCGTGGTCGATCAACGACCGCCCGCTGCCAGCGGCGTCACGCCCTGGACGAGTTGGGCCCAGAGTATCGTCAACGGCGCTGTCGGCGATTACCTGCACGCCCAGCAGAACGGCCTTGGCATCACCATGGCCCTCTACCACCACCATCGTCCGTTACCGCTGCACCGTCAGGCCATCCTCCAGGCCTACCCCCACCCCACCACCAGACTCTGCGTCCTTGTCCACGGTCTCGGCTGCAACGAAGGCATCTGGACCTACCGGGACCCGGCTCGACCCGCGGAGGCGACCAGTTATGGCGCGGCGCTCCAGGCCGATTCTGGCTACACACCGTTATTTGTGCGCTACAACAGCGGGCTGGCCATCGCCGAGAATGGGCGGCTGTTTGCCGCGTTACTCGCCACTCTGGTGGAAGCCTATCCGTTGCCAGTCACCGAGATCATCCTGATCGGCCACAGCATGGGCGGGCTGGTGATCAGGTACGCCTGCCACTACGCCGCGCAACACCAGGCCCCGTGGGTGGGACACGTTCGCCGGGTGTTCTACCTGGGGAGTCCCCACGACGGCGCGCCTCTGGCGTTGCTCAGCCACATCGCTGCCGAGGTACTTGTGGCCGTGCCCAACCCGATTACGAAGCTCATCGGCGATATTTTCAACCTGCGTAGCCAGGGCATCAAGGATCTGCGCGGCGCCCCGCTGGTAGACGCTCACGGTCACCCCGCCGCCGAGGTGCCCGCGCCGCAGCAGGTGGTGCCCTGGCTAATGACCGCCCGGCACTACCTGGTCGTCGGCGCGCTGGGCGACGACCCTCAGCACCTCGCAACGATCCTGCTTGGCGACGGGCTGGTGCTGGTGCCGCGCATGCCGACGACACCCCCCGATGGCACCGGCCCCGATCCCATCGTGCGTGAACGGATCGCCTGTTTTCCGCGGACCGGCCACCTGCGGCTGGCCCGTGACCCGGCGGTGTGCCAGCAGATCCGTCGGTGGTGCGCCGACGAGGAAGGAGTGGCTGATGGAGGCTGACACACTGCGGCAGCTACGTGGCGCGGCCGAGCTTGCCACCGACGTGGTTGGCGCCACTGTCGGCGCGATCGCCGAGGCTCACCTGACCATCCTGGACCAGGTCTACGCGCCCTTCGGGTTGCTCGGCCCACTGGCGGCGCCCGTTCGGGGGATCGAGCACATCCAGGCGGCGATCACCAGAGGGGTCTACCACAGTATCCTGGGGGTCAATGCACTGGTCGCGTGCATTGTGGCGGCGCTGCTCGAGGGGGGAAGCGAGATGCTCTGACCGACGACAGAGCGGTGGCTCTTCGCATGCTCTGCCGGCCTCACCGGGCGCGCCGTTTCGACACGGCGCCGCCCCTCGCTCACCGGTCACTGGCGGCATAAGATCCATCTCCATCGTCTCGTTGTGTGGCGCAGCCGCATACGGTTGCGGTATCTCTACTCGCGTCGTTGCCTGGCAGGTTTGAAATATTCAAAAAATGGAATATATTATCCCTATGAACAATGCTAGCGCCGAGCGGTACGCGCGTCTCTTCAAAGCCCTGATGCACCCGGTCCGGCTGCAGATCCTCGATCTGCTGCGCAGCGGTGAGCAGTGTGTCTGCCACCTTGAGGCCCACCTGGGCCAGCGGCAGGCGTACGTCTCGCAGCAACTGGCTATCCTGCGCAGGGCCGGCCTGGTGGCCGACCGGCGTGACGGGCCGAATAGCTTCTACCGCATCACCCGTCCCGAAGTGCTGACCTTGCTCGACACGGCGCAGGCCATTGCCGGCGAGGATAGCGCGGCACCCGATGCCAGGCCCAGCGCCTGCCCGTGTCCACGCTGCGCGCCCGCACCGTCTGTGTCTCTGCTGCACACCGAGGAGATCCCATGCTGAACGTGAAAGTCCTTGGTTCGGGTTGCGCCAACTGCAATCGCCTGGAGGAGCGGGTCCGCAAAGTGGTGAACGAGCGCGGCCTTGCGGTGGAGATCGAGAAGGTCACCGACTACGCCCAGATGATGCGCTGGAAGATCATGGCGACGCCGGGCCTGGTGGTCGACGATGTGCTGGTCGCGGCGGGGCGCATCCCCAACGAGGACGAGATCGCCGGCTGGCTGACGAAGTAGCCGTGCCATCGAGGTGGGTGGATGCACCACCCCGCTTTGTTCAGGACCACCTTCAATTCCTTGCATACCGCGGGAGCTTCCGATGGAGCAAACCCTGCACTCGCCGGCTGTTGCGACCCGCCGCGCCAATGCGCGCGCCTGGCTGCTGGTGGCCGCTGCGGCCGTCCTCTGGCTCGTCGCCTACAACCTGATCCAGCCCCTGGCCAACTGGCTCGCCTACGGGCTGTTGGGCCTGGTGCCCGGCTCGCATCTGGGTGAGGCCGTCGCCTTCTTCCTCTACGACGTACCGAAGATCCTGCTCTTGCTGGCCGGCATGATCTTTGCCATCAGCACGGTACGGTCGTTTTTCAGCCCGCAGCGCACGCGCGCGCTGCTCGGCGGCAAGCGCGCGGGGCTCGGGAACGTAGCCGCGGCGGGCCTGGGCGTCGTAACGCCCTTCTGCTCCTGCTCGGCGGTGCCGCTCTTTATCGGCTTCGTCGAAGCCGGCATCCCGCTGGGGGTGACCTTCTCGTTTCTGATTGCCGCGCCGATGGTGAACGAAGTGGCCCTGGTGATGCTCTTCGGCATCTTCGGCTGGCGGGTCGCTGCGCTCTACCTGCTGGCCGGGCTGAGCATCGCGATTGTGGCCGGGATAGTAATTGGCCGCCTCAAGCTGGAGCAGCACGTCGAGGACTTCGTCTGGCAGATCAAGGGCGGCGACGGTGCCGTGGCCGAGGAGCGGCCAGGCTGGGCGCAGCGCTTCGCTCTGGCCTGGCAGAGCACCCGTGAGATCGTCGGCAAGGTCTGGCTCTTTGTGATCATCGGCATCGCGGTGGGTGCGGGTATCCACGGCTATGTACCGGAGGATGCGCTGGCGGACATCCTGGGCAAGGGCGCCTGGTGGTCAGTGCCAGCGGGGGTGGCGCTAGGGGTGCCGCTCTACTTGAGCGCCGCGGGTATTATCCCGGTTGTCGAGGCGCTGATGGCCAGGGGCGCGGCACCGGGCACGGTCCTGGCCTTCATGATGGCGGTGGTGGCCCTGAGTCTGCCGGAGATGATCATTCTGCGTCGAGTGCTCAAGCTGCGCCTGATTGCCATCTTCGTCGGCGTCGTCGCACTCGGTATTGTTGTGATCGGCTACCTGTTCAATCTTCTGATCTAGCACGCTCACCGCGCTCCCAGGAGAAGGGTGAACACCTCCGTTACAGGCGACCAGGCTCCCCGATGGGAGCCTGGTCTGGCAACGCACGCGCGAGCACAAGGTCTTCCCGTTCTCGAGCTGGCGCTTGCAGACAGCACAGAGCAGAGGAGAGGCGCTATGGCCAATCAGGCAACAGCTAGTGCATCCCCCCGACCAGTCGGTATCGCCCGTCAGTTATCCGTACTTGATCGCTTCCTGACGCTCTGGATCTTCCTCGCCATGGCGCTTGGCGTGGCGCTGGGCTACTTCTTCCCCGCGGTTGAAGGCTTGATCAACCGCTTCCAGGTCGGCACGACCAACATTCCGATCGCGATCGGCCTGGTGCTGATGATGTACCCACCCTTCGCCAGGGTCAAGTACGAGGAACTGGGTGAGGTCTTTCGCAATCGGAAGGTGCTGGGCCTCTCTCTCATCCAGAACTGGGTGATCGGGCCGGTGCTCATGTTTCTGCTGGCGATCACCTTCCTGCGCGACTACCCGGAGTACATGGTCGGCCTGATCCTGATCGGTCTGGCGCGCTGCATCGCGATGGTGATCGTCTGGAACGAACTGGCAAGGGGCGATACCGAGTACGCCGCCGGGATTGTCGCCTTCAACAGTGTGTTCCAGGTTCTGTTCTACAGTGTCTATGCCTGGGTGTTCATCACTCTCCTGCCGCCGCTGTTCGGCATGGAGGGCAGCGTGGTGCAGATCGGCATCGTGGAGATCGCGCAAAGCGTCTTCATCTACCTCGGCATTCCAATGATTGCTGGCTTTCTGACCCGCTTTGTACTGCTGCGGGCAAAAGGGCGCGCGTGGTATGAGCAGCGCTTTGTGCCGCGCATCAGCCCGCTGACGCTGATCGCGCTGCTCTTCACAATCGTGCTGATGTTCAGCCTCAAGGGGGAGCTGATTGTGCAGATTCCGCTCGATGTGCTGCGGATCGCCATCCCGCTGCTGCTCTACTTTGTGATCATGTTCCTGATCAGCTTCTGGCTGGGTCATCGCATCGGCGCCGACTACAGCAAGACGACGACCCTGGCCTTTACTGCGGCGAGCAACAACTTTGAGCTGGCGATCGCGGTGGCGGTAGCAGTCTTCGGCATCAGTTCGGGCGCGGCCTTTGCCGCCGTGATCGGCCCGCTGGTCGAGGTCCCGGTGATGATTAGCCTGGTAAACGTGGCCTTCTGGTTCCAGCGCCGCTACTTCGCGCACCAGGTGCGGCCGGCTGCGCCCGTGGTGGGGGCCACCGCTGAGGCCGTTTGCCCGCCGTCGGTGCGCGATCCGGGGCAGCGCAGGCCAGAATAAGGCATTGAGCAATGCATCCTCAGCTTCGCGCTGCCTTGCCAGTGATGGCAGACTGGTGTACGCTCCTGGCGGGATCGACCTGCTCCGCTCAGTCAGGCCCGGCTCGCCGCCGGCAAGGTCTTCTGCCATGCAGATCATCCAGACAACGCTCACGAGTTGCGCCGGGAGTTGCGACGCTGTCGTTGATAAAGAGGAACTGACCGATACCGCCACGAGTATCCAGCAGGAACCGCAGAAGGGGGAGCAGGCCAACGAGAGGAGGCGTTGAATGTGGCGCAGTTTGACTCTGTGAGTCTAGATGACCTCAAGATATGGTTGGACGCCGATCCGGTGCCACCCCGGGGCGATCCGCTCGGCGAATGGCCTTCACGTTGCATGCCAACCCTGGCATGCATAATCTCGACCGGCAGATCGCACAGATCCGCGCCGCGCTCATGCCTGAGTAAGGTTGTAACTTCTATGCCCCGCAGCTGAAGGCGCTCTGGCTACAGGCGGAAACCGACCCGGCGATGCCCGGCGCAGGGCCGGTCGAGGCTGCGCTGCTGAGGTCGGCGGAGCAAGAGTATCTGGCACTGGCGATCTTCCTGACCGACCGCCTCTTCAAGGTTCATGCAAACGACGACTCGGCGCCAGCGATCCACCTCTCAAGCCTGATTGAGAGCGAAGTCAAACGGCGGATCTTCGCCTGTCCCGGCCTTGTTAGCGACCTGGCCAACCCCGGGCGCCAGACGCTCGGCGTGCTGCCGTACCCGCAACGCAGCGACGACCGGACGGTAACCGGGTGTGGATCAGCGCCTGTGCCGCCGCGCTCTGGAACGACCAGCCGAACCTGGACAACCCAGAGCGGGTCATTAGCTTCGACGATTGCATCAGCAAAGTGCTGAGCCTCATCGCCCGGCTGCGCAATCACGCCGCCCACACTGAGCCGCTTGTCCGCCACGACTACGAAGCGTTGCGGGATCTGCACTTCCATGGGGGGCGGCCAGGCTTTGGGGCGCTGTATACGCTGGTGCTGGTCTGGCAAGGATGATGCAAATCATTCTCACGTCGGCTGCCACGCCCCCACCATTGCTGGCTTCCTGCTGAGAGGGCATCCGCTCCCCTCGGCTGCTGCCGGCCAGGCTCTGCCTGCACGGCCCCGGACGAAAGCGCCCGGCGAAACTCGCCGGGCGCTTCCTGATGAAGTATATGCTGGCTCCCCGACCTGGATTCGAACCAGGAACCTACTGATTAACAGTCAGCCGCTCTACCGTTGAGCTATCGGGGAATGGGTTAATATACACCGCCGCATAGTATACCATAGCTGGTCCAGAGGCGCAAATCGAAAAAGCTGTATATGCAGGGCTGCTGCAACGCCGTTGGGGTAAGCCCCAAACCCCGGTTTTCTCGTGGGGCGGCGTAGCCATCCCACATCCCACCGCCGGAGGCGGATGTTGCATCAGCCCCGGCCGTGACGATGTTCAGCGTGAGAGGAACCATACAGGCCGGGGAGCGGGGCGTCCCGCCCACAATGGCCTGGATGCGGGCAAGCTGCCCGCGTACCCAGGAGAAGGGGAACCGGTACCGGGCCGCAGCGCGCGCAGCGGCAGGGCATGGTGCCTATCCGCCGCGCCAGTGTGCCGGCCGCCTGCGTGGCCGTTTGCCGTATCACAGCGCAGCGTGGAGGATCGCCGTCAGTTCTTCATCGCTCAGGGTGATGGGGTTGCCCTGCATACTGCTGGCGCGGCTGGCGCGGGCCACGATTGCGGGGAAGTCACCGGTGCTAATGCCATAGGCTGCCAGGCGCGGAATGCCCAGCTCGTCGGCGAGGGCCGTGGCCCACACCGCGCCCTGCTCCGCGGTTGCTGCCGGTTCGCCGGTGAGCAGGCGCGCCGCTGCGGCGTAGCGCGCCAGGGCCGGCGAGTGGGGCGCCCGCTTGCGCAAGGCCCCGATGTTGGCGGCCATGACCGGGCCAAGCAGCCGCGCGCAGATCGCCCCGTGCGGGGCCGCGTACATACCGCCGAGCGGTGCGGCGAACCCGTGGACCGCGCCGAGCCGCGCGTTGGCCAGCGCCAGGCCGCCGCAGAGGCTGGCCAGGGCCATGTCCTCTCGTGCCTCCCGGTCGCTGCCGTCGTAGCAGGCCCGCTGCAGGCTACGCCCAGCCCGCCTCAGTCCCTCACGACAGGGCCCGTCGGTGAGCGGCGTGGCCGCCGGGCTGACGAAGGGCTCCAGACATTGCGTCAGGGCGTCCATGCCTGTGCTGGCGGTGATCGCCGCGGGCAGACCATAAGTCAACTCGGGGTCAATCAGGGCCACCCGCGGCAGCATCAGCGGGCTGCGCAGGCTCACCTTGACCTTCTCCGCGGGCACGCCGAGGACGGCGTTGCGGGTCACCTCTGAACCCGTCCCGGCAGTTGTCGGAATGGCGACACAGGGCAGGGGCGGTGCGACGAGGGGCTGTCCGCGCCCCACCACCTCCAGGTAGTCGAGCGGGTCGCCGGGGTTGGTTGCCAGCGCAGCGATGGCCTTGCCGGCGTCGAGGGCGCTACCGCCGCCCATCGCCACGACCAGATCGCAGCCCTCCGCGCGGGCCAGGGCCGCCCCTGCGGCGGCAGCCTCCACCGTCGGCTCGCCGGCCACCGCAAAGGTGACCAGCGCGACCCCGGTGGCGCGCAGGGTCTCGAGCAGCGGCGCCAGGCGGTCGGGGTTAGCTCCCCCCACAACCAGCGCCCGGCGGCCGAGGGCAGCGGCGAGCGCTCCGGCCTCGCGCAGCGCCCCTGCGCCGAAGATGATCCGGCCCGCGGTGGCAAACTCGAACCTCATCGCGGCAACTCCCACCCGGCAGGTTCGGGGAACACCGCGCGGTAGCGCACGCTGCTGCGTGGCTCCGCCATCATCCCGGCTACCTGGTCGCGCCAGGCGGCGTAGTGGGCAGTGGCCTTGTGCGCTGCCGGAGCCTCGTCGTCGCGGTAGATTTCGACCAGGATGAAGCGTGTCGGATCATTCTCTTGCTGAATGACATCGAAACGCACCACTCCAGGCTCCTGCACACTGTTACGGGCGTTCTCCAATGTTGCCGCGCGAAAAGCCTCGACGAATTCGGGCTTGACGTGGACATGCACATGCACGATCTGCATTGCCCCACCTCCGTCGCCTGTTAACGGCGCATCCGGCACGTTGCCGCATAAGCCGGAGAAGAGCGGTTCTGCGAGGGCTTTGCCCTCCGGGACCCTCCCGTTCAACAGCCGCGTGCGCCATGCAATATTGTGGTTCGATTGTACGATACAGGTTGCCGGGGTGGCAAGCCCTCCGCACCAGGAAGGTTTGGAGC
>JBDNDG010000020.1:0-23198 GCA_046719255.1 Chloroflexaceae bacterium | reverse complement strand
GCCGGGTAGTGCTGGGCCAGCAGCGACTCCACGCAGGCCCGCGTCGCCTCCGGGCGGCCGTGGGCCGGGACGATCGCCGAGACGGAGAGCAGGTGTTCCACTGGCGCGGGTTGTTTGATGAGCAGGCGTCGCCGGGCCAGAGAGTCGAGGAACGTCGTTGTGCTGGGGAGAGACAGCTCGGGCCGGTCCGCAACCACTTCAAGGGCGGTGCTACCGCCGTTGAGGGTGGCGAGGGTGTCAAAGGCCTGCTGGTTGAGGCGCAGCGCCACCAGGGGCCGCAAGGAGAGCAACGTTCCGCCTGCGGGATCGGCGCGCAGCTCCAACCCCTGATTGAGCCGGTAGCGCGGGCCCTGGCCGCGCCGCAGCAGCAGGCGGGCGTTGCCTCCGCGCTCGATCTGGCTGCTCTCGCCTTCCAGCCAGAGACCGGCGGCCTCCAGGTGGCGCAGGAGGGTGGCCGGCTGGCGCCAGAGGTGCATGGGATGGCCCGCGTCAGCGTTGCCGGGCAGATGGATAAAGAGGGCGCCGCCGGGGCGCAGCGCTGCGGCCAGGGCCATCAGGGTGGTTCCCGGCTCGGGCAGGTGCTCGAACACATCCACCGCGCTGATGAAGTCGAAGGCCGCGACAGGCAGATCGGGCACGCCTGGGGGCAGGTCAATCACATGCGCACGCAGACCCCGTCGCGCGAAGCGCCAGCGCGCATAGGCGTTCAGGCGCGCATTGACATCGGCCAGGGTTACCTCCAGACCGTGGCGGGCCAGCAGCAACCCCAGCGAGCCGATACCGGCGCCGAAGTCGAGCGCGCTGCGGGCGTGGTGGGCCAGGGCTGCCTCCAGGGCCTCTACCTGCACCAGCGCGCTCTCGTCCTCCACCAGGGCGTGCCACCAGGTCAGATCGTAGAGATAGGCATCGGTATCGCGGTAGAAGGCGGTGATTGCTGCCGGGGTAGCGGGCGCGACGTTGCGCCAGGTCCGCGCCAGATCGCCGGCAGCCAGGCGGCAGCGGGCCTCAACCTCCTCCACCGGCTGCTCCAGGAACGCGGCCAGCTCGACCACCAGGCTCCGCGCCAGGTCGGGCTGACCGGGCAGGGTCAGCGCCGCGGCCCAGCGCTGGCGGCGGGTGGCCCGAAGGGCTGGAGACGGTGCTACCACGCGAGCAACTCCTTTGCCAGTGCGCCTGCCCGGGCGTCGAGGTAACGGTTGCCGCGCGCGGCCATGGCGCGCGCGGGGTCGCCAAGCACGCCGTTGGGGGTGACGGCCTTCAGCCCCAGGTGGCGGAGGGTATCGAGGATGGTTGCCATATCACCACAGTAACCGGCCGCGGCGGCCCCGACGCGCACCAGGTCGGGGCGCAGCCAGAGCACTTCCGAGGTTTCGCCCTCGCCGGCGTGGAGCCCGAACTCCTGGGGAGAGATCCCCGCGCCCGTAGCAACGGCAAGAACGGCATCGTCGGGCGCCAGCGTCTCCTCAGGCAGCCAGACGCGCAGGGCGGGCAGTTCGTGGCGCAGGCGTTCGACGGCCAGGGCCAGGGCCTGACCGTTGCCACCGTGGGCCGAGAGCAGTACCAGGCGGGTAACGCCCCAGGCCACCATACGTCGCGCGCAATCAACGATCACGGCGGCGAGGGTAGCGGCGTCGAGGCTCAACAGGCCGGGAAAGCCCGCGTGCTCGTCCGAGCAGCCGATGGGCAGCACCGGCGCCACCAGTGCCCCCGGCAGCCGCGCCGCCAGCCGCCGGGCCAGCGCCTCGGCGCGGATCGTGTCGGTGCCCAGGGGCAGGTGTGGCCCGTGCTGCTCGGTTGCCCCCAGGGGTAGAATAACCGTGGTGGCGCCTTCGGCTACTGCGCGCGCCACCTCGGGCCAGGTCAGATGTGCCAGATTGGACGGTTCGGCCATCGCGCCACCCATCACATATCTGCAACCCGCGCGTCGGGCCAGGAGTGTGGGGAAGCCCGGGTTCCCCATCCTACACAAACCCGCGCTCACGCAGGAACTCAACCACAGCATCGGCCATCTGCGCTGGTGGCCCTTCGAGCACCTTGCCCGATTTGCGGGTCACACCGGCGGTGATGATCTGCGTAATGCGCTCGTGGGCCGGGCGGGTGCTGTCGGGAGTGAAGATCGGGCGCGTGCGCGGGCGCGGCGGCGTCACCACCCGCACGCTTGCGGTCGGAAAGGCCAGATCGGCCGGCTCGAGCCCCAGATCCTCCAGATGGCTGACGGGAACGCTGGCGCGCTCGGCGCGCATCAGCCCGGGGAGACTGGCATGACGCAGGCGGGCCAGGTTGGCTTCGACCGCCAGCACCGCGGGCAGACGCACCTCCAGTTCCTCGCGCGCCCCGCGGTCGAGGCGACGTTGCACCCGCGCCCGTTCGCCCTCCACAGCGATCTGCGTGACATCGCACACCACCGGCCAGTCGAGGAACTCGGCGAGAAGGGCCGGCACCTGGCCACTGCCCTGGTCGCTGCTGCGGGTGCCACAGAGCACCAGGTCAGGCATCGTCTCGTGTTGCAGCCCCGCAGCCAGCAACAGCGCGGTCTGCGCTGGCGCCTGGAGGGAGAGGAACGGCGGCACCCAGAGCCGTCGCACCTCCGTCGCGCCGACGGCGAGCGCCATACGCAGCACGGCATCGGCGGCGGGTGGGCCGACACACAGCGCGCTGACCTGACCCGTGGCGCCGGCCAGGCGCAGGGCCAGCTCCAGGGCCGCCGTGTCAGCCGGACCGGCGATGTAGAGCATCCGGCGCGTATCCAGCTCCGCGGTGAGCGGATCAACCTCGACCGTGGCCAGGTCGGGCACCTGTTTGAGACAGACGGCAATACGCATTACGCCTCCCGAAAGGTGACGCCATAGCCGCCGCGCGGGTACGACCACTGAATGGCGCCCTCTTGATTACAGGCGATGTAGCAGGTTCCACACTCGAAGCACTCCTCGTAGTTGAAGAGAATGCCCCCATCGTCCAGCGGCACGAACAGATTGGCTGGACAGACATAAACACATGCGCGCACGGAGCACTTCGCGCATACGGCTGCGTTGACGACAATGTGCGGCCGATCGTCTACCTTGAAGCGCACCGTGCGCATGCGTTCTTCCAGAGGAATGCTCACCATCCGAATGACCTCCCTGCTTGCAAAGCGTCCTGGAGCACGTGTACCGGCGAGACCCGGGCGCGGCGAAGGGCGTCGAGGGCGATGGGCAGGAGCTTGCGTTTGGGACCGCCGTTCACGCGGAAGACCTGCTCGGCACCGGCCGCAATGATTTCGGGGTACAGGTTCTGCAGGCGCGGGCTGTTGACCAGTGCCGGGGCGTGGCGGAAGTTGGAAAAATCGGTGATGACGTGCCGTTCCCGCAGACGCTCGACGTAGCGGGCCAGTGAACGATCCGAGAAATCGCGCTCCTGATGGGCGGTCACGGCGGTTTCGCCTGCGGCAATGCCCGACTTGATGGCGTAGTTAATGCCTTCGAGGTACAACCCGGCCACGAAGCATAACGCCGCTGCGTCACCCGCCACCAGCATGCCGCCGGTGTAGAGTTTTGGCAGCATCTTCCAGCCGGCTTCGGGAATAATGTGGGCCGAGTACTCGCGCACCCGACCGCCACGCACCAGCGGGGCCACCGAGGGGTGACGCTTGAAGGTCTCCAGCAACTCGTAGGGGCGGCGCTTGTGCTCAGCCAGCGAGGAGATCTGACCGATGACACCCAGCGAGAGGCTGTCGCGGTTGGTGTAGAGAAAGCCGCCGCCGCTGACCTCTTCGGTGATGGCCCCGATATACTCAATCGCCAGGCCATCATTGTCGTGGAGATGAAAACGCTCGCGAATGACGGCCTCATCGAGCGCCAGCACCTCCTTCACCCCGAGCGACATCTCATGGGCGTGGAACTCGCGTTGCAGGCCGGCGTTCTTGGCGAGGAACGAATTCGCGCCATCGCAGGCGATCACCACATCGGCGCGCAGGTCGCCCTCGTCGCGGCGCACGCGCACCCCCACCACCTGGTCATCCTCCCAGAGCACCTCGTCCACCACGGCAGCGTTGAGCAGGAAGGCGCCTGCGGCAACGGCCTGATCGGCGAACCAGCGGTCAAACTTCGGGCGCAGGATGCTAAAGCCGTTGTAGGGCGGCTCGGCGAAGCGGGTGGTGCGAAAATCAATTGCCACCGACGTCTCGGCGGTCATAAACGCGAGCACGCGCCGGGTCAGGTAACGCTCGACCGGGGCGTGTTCCCACCAGTTGGGAATCAGGTCGTGGAGAATGGCGCTGCCGTAGAAGGCCGCGCCAGAGACGTTTTTGGCGCCGGGGTACTCACCGCGCTCGAGGAGCAGCACCTTCAGCCCGGCGCGCGCCGCCACCAGCGCCGCAGCGCTCCCGGCCGGCCCGGCGCCAACGACGATCACATCGAAGCGCTCGGCGCCCGGGCGCGGCGCGCTGCGCTGGGGCCGCGGTCGCGGCGCGTCGTGAGGGGCGACGCCGTTCTTCATGCCGATCAGGCGGTGCACCTGCTGCACCAGCGCCAGAGAGGCCTCTTTGCTCAACAAAGCCATAGCGGATCCTTCATAGGCTATGCTCAGGAGGGCTGCGCCCTCTCAAACCCTCCCTGTGCGGAGGGTTTGCCGCCCCCACAGACAGGGGTGTGGGGAAACCTGGTTTCCCCGGATGTTCACCTCAGGCCGCCACCTGGCGACTATGGTCATTGTTTGTCGCGTCGCGCTGCGGTTCTGCCGCCAGGCGCTCCAGCAGGGCGGGAATAAGCTGCCGCACGTCGGCCACGATGCCCAGGTCGGCCAGGCCGAAGATCGGGGCGGTACGGTCGAGATTGACAGCTATCACCGTCTCGCTCCCGTTCATACCCGAGGTGTGCTGGCTGGCCCCCGAGATCCCCAGAGCCAGGTAGAGCCTGGGCGCGACGATCTTGCCGGTCGTGCCGATAAAGCGATCGGCCGGCAGCCACCCTCGGTCGGAGATGACACGCGTACCGCCTACGGCCGCCTGCAACCGGTTGCCCAGTTCCCAGAGTTGGGCCACGCCCTCCGGGCCGCCCAGGCCCAGCCCCCCGGCGACGATCCGCTCGGCCTCGCGCAGGTCAACCGTGCGCGGATCGGCGGGAATGGTGCGCACGGGCCGGTCGCGGAGGCGCGCCGTGTCAATGGTGGGCGTGACGTGGCTCACCTGAGGGCGCCGGCGCACGTCACCCCGCCCGATGCCACGGGAGTTGGGCGCCAGGGTAGCGCAGATGACCGTTGCTCCAGGGCAGACCAGGTGCTCGTGACGCGCGCCGCCGTAGGTAGGACGCACAAACACCAGGTCGGCGCCGTCCTGGCGCACTTCCAGGCAGTGGCTCACCAGCGGCGCGTGCAGGCGCAAGGCCAGCCGGGGCAGCCACGCCCGTATGTGACTGGTGTCGGGGGCCAGGAGCAGCAACCCGCCGTAGGAGCGGTGGCTCAGGGGGCGGATCACCGGCTCCAGCGCCGCCAGCCAGGCGTCGGCGCTCGCCCGGGCCAGCGCCTCGTGTTCGATCAGCGTCACTTCGTCGGCGCCGTGCGCCGCCAGGGTGGCCGCCTGTTCTTCCAGGCCGGCGCCCGGCAGCAGTGCCCGCACCCGCAGGTCGCGCGCGCCGGCAAGATCGCGCGCCTCCTCGACGCACTCCAGCGCTGGACGCGTCACCGCGCCGTGCTCGGTCTCAGCGATAACGACGAGTTGCATATGGTCCTTTTCCTCCTAACGTGAACACGTGGGGAAACCGGGTTTCCCCACGCCCCTCCCTGAGGGGAAGGTTTGGGAGGGCGCAGCCCTCCCAGGAGTCTACAGCGCTCGCCCTACCCGCTCACCCTCGATGATCGCCGCGTGGGCCCGGCGCGGCGCCAGGGCATCGCCGATGCGGTGCAGTTCCGGCACGCGCCCTTTCAGCGCAAAGTACAGCCCGCTGTCGGCGCGCCGCTGTACCGCCAGCACGATCGTGTCCACTGGATCGAAGGTGATGATCTGTCCGCTGTAGTTGTGCACCGCAGTTACCACACCGTCGGCGGCGTTGAGCACCGAGACGTTCGGGGTGCAGACGATCTTGAGTTGCCGGGCGCGGCGGTACCAGTTTTCGAGATCCAGGGTGATGCCGAGGTCCTGACCGACGTAGAGGGTTGGGGTAACGATCTCCACTCGGCAGCCCTGCTCGGCCAGGTACTCGGCCACGCTGGTCGCCTCGTGAAAGCCCAGGCGATCGATGATCATGACCCGCCGGCCCGGAGTGACCCGCCCGGCGAGGATGTCGGTGACATCGGCCACTTCGGGGCCATCGGCGCCCGGAAAGGCGTTCCGGTCGGGCGTAGAGCCGGTGGCAATCACTACGGCGTCGGGTTGCCCGGCCAGGACCATCTCGGCGGTGGCGGCCACGCCGGTGTGCACCGTCACGTCGAGCTGGTGCAATTCGTGGAGCAGGTTGCGCACCAGATCGCCGAACTCGGCCCGGTTGGTCACCTTAACCGCCAGATTCACCTGGCCGCCCAGTTCGGGCTGCCGCTCGTAGAGGGTGACGCGATGGCCGCGCCGGGCGGCAATAACCGCAGCCTTGAGACCGGCCGGCCCGCCGCCGACCACGATCACCCGCCTGGGGCGCGGCGCGGCCTGGAGCGTGCCGATGCCCAGTTCCTTCTCGCGGCCGGTTGCGGGCGTTTCGATGCACCCCATCCAGCGGTTCAGCCCCATGCGCCCGACACACTCCTGGTTGCACGAGAGGCACAGCCGGATGTCCTCCACCCGGTTCTCGCGCGACTTGCGGGCGAACTCGGGATCGGCGATCTGGGCGCGCACGATCCCCACCAGGTCAGCATGGCCCTCCTGCAACACTCGCTCGGCCTGGATGGGATCCTTGATCCGTCCCACGCCGATCACCGGGAGCCGCACCGCCTTGCGGATGGCCGAGGAAATGAACAGTGCGTAGCCCGGGGGGATGTGCATCGAGGCTTCGATCATGTAGAGGGTGTGGGTGGCGGTGCCGATGCTGGTGTTGATGTAGTCAATCAGGCCATCGGCCTCCAGAATGCGCGCCGCGGCCACTGCCTCGTCGAGCACAATGCCATCGCGGATCAGTTCATCGCCGCAGAGGCGCACGCCCAGCACATAGCTGCGCCCGACACGAGCGCGGATAGCAGCGATGATCTCGCGCAGCAGGCGCATGCGCTGCTCCAGCCCGCCACCGTAGCCGTCGGTTCGCAGATTGTTGTGGCGCGAGAGGAACTGCCGCACGATCGACGAGTGCGAGCACTGCAACTCCACCCCGTCGAAGCCGCCGAGCTTGGTGTGGTAGGCCACCTGCGCGTACCCGGCGATGATCTCCTGAATATCCTCCAGCTCGACCGCCTTGGGCACCTCACGGAACATCGGGTCGGCCACCGACGAGGGAGCCCACGCCGGCAGCCGGGTGAACATCCCGCTGCTCTGGCCGCCGTTGTGGTTGATCTGGGCCAGGATGGGCGTCCCCTCGGCGTGGACCGCAGCGGTGATCTGCTGGTAGCCGGGTATCACCGCCGGGTTGAAGGCGTGGATCAGCTTCTCGTAGGGGTGATCGGTGGGATGGGTCGAGTGTTCCTCGGTAATGATCAGGCCCGCCCCGCCACGCGCCCGTTCGCGGTAGTAGTAGACGTGGCGCTCGGAGGGCATATATCCCTCGGCGTAGTTCGTCAGGTGCGCCGAGAAGACGATCCGGTTGTTAAGTGTCAGGCTGCCGACTTTGATCGGCGTAAAGAGCAGACGGGCGCCCTGGTTCATCTCACACCGCCCTTCCAGCGCGATAGCCCTCGAGCACGGCCTGCCCGATCCGGCGCGGGGCTACACAGTCACCCGCGCGATACAGAGCCGGCATACCCTCGGTGCCGAAGCCGGCTTCCTTCAGCGTGAAGTACAGCGTCTCGTCGGGCCGATCGTAGGTCACGTCAACGATCAGGTCCACCTGCTCGATCCGCTGCTCCTCACGGCTGAAGCGATCAACCATGATCACCGTCCGCCCGGTGACGCGCACGGCCTCTTGTTGGGGATGGAAGATCACCCCTTTGCTCCAGGCCCGCTGGTTCCAGGCGGTCAGCTCCTGGGTGGCGGTGAGGCGCTGGCCGCAGAACATGTCACGGGTGACGATCTCAACCTGCCAGCCTTTGTGTACCAGCCACTCGGCTACGGCCATGCCATCGTGGTCGCCGATCTCGTCGAGTACCACGGCTTTGCCCGTGGGCGGCAGCGGTGCTCCGCCCAGCACGTCACGCTCGTTCAGCACCGGCACGCTGTTGTCGAAATCAACCCCCGGATAGAGTACCGGCACACCGCCCACCGCAACGATGACCGCGTCGGGCATCTCGGCACGCACGGTCTCGAAGGTCGCCGTCACCCCGAGTCGGATGGTTACGCCGAGCTTGCGGATCTGCGCTTCGAGCCACTGACCGATCAACTCCAGGCGTTTGCGTCCGGGTTCGGCGGAGGCCAGGAGCAGCGCGCCTCCCAGGGTCTCGTTCTGTTCGTAGAGAGTTACACGATGACCACGCAGGGCAGCGATGCGGGCCGCTTCCATCCCCGCCGGGCCGCCGCCGATGACCATCACGCGCTTCGGGCGCACCGCCGGGGGCAGGCTGGTGAACTCGGTGTGGGCCTCGTGGCCGGCTGCCGGGTTGATCGAACAGCTCAGCCGCGGATTCTGCACACTCTGCACCACGCAATCCTGGTTGCAGAGAATGCACTGGCGCACGTCCTCGGCGCGCCCTTCACGCACCTTGCGCGGCAGGTCAGGGTCGGCGATCAGAGCGCGGGTCATCTTTACCGCGTCGGCCCGGCCCTCCACCAGCACCATCGCCGCCTGCCGCGGGTCCACAATGCTGCCCTGGGCAAAGACCGGCACCTGCACGGCAGCCTTGATCTCGGCGGCCAGGTGCAGGGCATAGCCCGGGGGCATAAACAGGCCGGCGCGGGTCAGGTGCGGTGTGTAGATGCTCCCGCTGGTCACACTGAGATAGTCAATCTGGTGCTCACTGCTGAGGATACGGGCAATCTTGGCGGCGTCGCCGGGCTTGATGCCCGCCCAGGGGGCGTGCTCGTCACCGCTGAGGCGCAGACCCACCACGGCCTCATCGCCGACGGCGCGGCGCACCGCGGCGATCACCTCGCGAGCGAAGCGCATGCGGTTCTCGGAGGAGCCGCCATACTCGTCCTGGCGCTGGTTGGTCAGCGGGGAAAGGAACTGGCGCACCAGGCTATCCGGTCCGGCGTTGATCTCCACCCCGTCCAGACCGCCCTCTATGGCGTAGCGCGCCGCTGTGGCAAAGCCGTCAACCACCGCGGCGATGTCCTCCGGCTCCATCTCCTTGGGCATCTCGCGGCTGTTGACATCGGGAATAGGCGAGGGCGCCCAGAGGGCCGCCTGGGAGTAGTGGCTGGTGCCCTGCATCCCGCTGTGGGTTAACTGGGCCAGCAGGAGCGTGCCGTGGAGGCGCACTGCCTCGACCAGCATCTGGTACGTAGGCACGATCCGTTCGTCATAGCCGAAGATCGCGTACTCGTAGGGCCAGTCGGAGGGATGCACCACGCTGCCTTCGAGGACGATCACCCCCGCGCCGCCCCGGGCGCGCGCCGCGTAGTAGGCGGCGTGGCGTGAGTCGAAGCGATTGTGGCGCGCGAAGTTGGTCTGGTGCGCGGCGAAGACAATCCGCGAGGGCGCCGTTTTCCGCCCCAGGCGCAGGGGTTGGAATAACGGGGCGAAGAGTTCAGCCATGATCTCCTCTTTCCAGAAGCGCCGACTATCTGAAACCCCGGGAACCCGACCGTTCCCGACCCCCTGCGCGCTACCACTGCTGCAAGGGGATCAACCCGGTACGCAGCGCCGCCGTCTCCCCAGCGAAAATACAGTCAGGATCGGGGTCGTCGAGCGAGCGTCCGGTAAAATGTTTGACCGCCATACAGCCGCCGTGACACAGGGCATACGCATTGCACTGCCGGCACGTGCCGCCCACCTGCCACTGCCGCAGGTGAGCGAAGAGCGGGGCATGGCGCCAGATGTGGGTGAAGCCCCCCGTCGCGCGCACATTGCCCGCCGAAAACTCGGGCGCCAGCACAAACGGACAGGCGTACACCTCGCCCACGGGGTCCACGCAACAGACGATCCGTCCCGCGCCGCACATGTTCAGGCCATCAATCGGTGTGCCATAGGCCGAAAGGTGGAAGAACGAGTCGCCGGTCATCACATCGGGGTGGGCCAGGAGCCACTCGTAGAGGGCGCGGTTCTGCGCGTGGGTCGGGCGCATATGCTCCCACACCTCCGCGCCGCGCCCGGAGGGACGCAGACGGGTGACCCGCAGGTGCGCGCCGTAGCGTTGCGCCAGGGCATAGAGGTCATCGAGTTGATGGGCGTTCTGGCGCGTAACCACGGTGTTGATCTTGAAGGGAAAGCCTTCAGCCGCCAGCAGTTCCATCGCCCGCAGCGCCCGCCGGAACGCGCCAGTGCCGCGCACCGGGTCGTTCGTCTCCGCCGTGGCACCATCAAGGCTGATCTGCAGGTCCAGATAGTCGCGGGCAGCGATCCAGGCCGCGGCGGCGGCGTCAATCAAGGTGCCATTCGTGCTGAACTTCACCCCGATTCCGCGTTCCAGGCAATAATCCATCAACTCGAAGAAATCGGGCCGGCTCATCGGCTCGCCGCCACCCACGTTGACATAAAATACTTTCATGGCTGCCCACTCGTCAATCAGATGGCGCGCCTCGGCGGTGCTCAACTCGCCGGTATGCGCCCGGCCCGACGACGAGAGACAGTGCACGCAGCGCAGATTGCAGCCGTAGGTCAGTTCCCAGGTCAGACAGATCGGCGCGTCCAGGCCCTGGCGGAAGATTTCGTAGCTCATTATGATCCTCTGCAATCCTCGCTCACTGTCGGGCGGGGAGGGTACTCCGGGGTTCGCCTCCGTTCACGCCAGACACCCATGCGGCTGCGCCTCTGCTCCCCACCGGGAGGAACACGGGGAAACCGGGTTTCTCCGTGTTCCTGCGAGAGCTTCCCCGGGGAGGGCTGCACTCGCCCGGACCCTCCGGCGCGGAGGCGCACCACCCCGGCGGGCAGGGGGATGGGGAAATCTGGTTTCCCCATCCCCATATCAGCGATCCACAACCAGCCAGCACCCGTGCAACTCAAAGGTCTGAAAGCGCCCCCCGAGTTCGCGGCCCAGCATCTCCAGGCGCCCGGTCGTAAAGGTCTGGCGGTGGCCGAAGCGCGGATCGGGCTGCTCTTCCAGGGGCACGGTGACGATCAGGCGCTGCGCGGTGAGTTGCCAGAGGGCGCGCAGGGCGACCAGTGTTTGCGCCGGCTCCAGGTGCTCGAGGACGTGCACGCAGGTCACGGTGTCGAAGCGTCCCAGGCGCGCCAGGTCATCACCGAGCAGATCGGCGACGGTGAAACTGACGTTTCCCAGCCCTGCCAGCCGGGCATAGGCATTGGCGAAGCCAACCAGGGCCCCGTCGAGGTCGCAGCCGACGATGGTGTGCGGCGGCGCGCCCCGGCGGGCCAGGAGCAGGGGCAGAAACCCAAAACAGGTGCCGGCATCGAGCAGGCTTGCGCCACGCGCCAGTCCCATCAAACGGCGGTAGATCACCCCGAAGGGGCCAATAAAATCACTGGCCGGCTGATCGCGCTGCATGGCCCCCTCCAGGGCCGTCAGGGAGTTGACATAAAACCGATGCCAGGCCCGACCCTCGTTGCCGTCCATCGAGCGGACAATCGCCCCGACGCACTGCTCAAAGAGTGTCTGCTGGTCGTGGGCGAACGGGTCGTCCGTGGGCGCAGATTCGGGCAGGCGGCCCCGCGCGGCGCTCAGCAGCGGCAGCAGTTCGTTGGCCACATAGAAGCCCAGATTGTTGTCGATCTGTTCGGGGCGAAAGGTGTGTACCACAACCAGTTCCGGGCCGGCGGAGGGGATGTGCCGGGCCGGTTCCAGGCGGTAGATCGTAAAATGCCGGCTACCGGCCGTCGCCCCGAGGTTTGCCGCGAGGCAAGCCGTGAGGACAGGGTGCCGCCAGGGTGACAGAAACAGAGGAACCATGGCTATCTCCGGTTGGCAAACGAGCTCCGCACCAGGTTCTCGGCCACGCGCCCCAGTTGATCCAGGTTTCGCACTACTTCGACCTTGTGGCAGATCGGGGCATAGGTCGGCATATCCGACGCGCCGAGGTGCCAGCTCCCGCGAGACTCCGGCGTCAGCCAGATCACCTGTTTGCAGCGCCGGCGCAGTTCTTCCAGGATCCAGGCGTTAGGCGGGTTGCGATTGCCACGCCCATCGCCCAGGATGATCAGCGTGGTGCGGCTGGTGGCCGCCGAGCGGTAGCGTTCGTAGAAGATCTCCAGTGCCCGGCCGTAGTTGCTGTTCTCTTCAGTATTGATAATCTCGCCGCTGAAGACGCGATCGATCGTCTCCTCCAGGCTGGAGCGTTCGATCTCGGCGCTGATTTCGGCCAGATCGCTCACAAAGACAAAGCTCCGCACCCGGCTGAAGAGCGATTGCAGGCTGTAGACCAGGTGGAGCATGAAGCGTGCAGTGGTGCGCACCGACAGGCTGACGTCGCAGATCACCGTGAGGCGCGGGCGCTCCTCGCGCTGGTTGGAGAGCACCGGGAAGAAGGGCACCCCGTCGTACTTCAGATTGCTGCGAATGGTGCGCGAGACGTTGATCCGCCCGCGCCGGTTGGTGGTTTTGCGGTACGAGAGTGCGCCGCGCATCTGCCGTCCCAGGCGGCGGATGATCTCGTCCATCTGGCGGCGCTCGTGGTCGTTGAAGCGGTAGCTGCGCCGGGGCCGGAGCGGCGCCGGAGCGGTGTTGGGGGGGCGTTGCAGTGCTGCGTCGCGCGCGCGGTAGCGCCGCAGCAGATCGGGCAGTCGGGAGAGGCTCCCGGCGAGCTGGGCCTCGAGCTGCTCCAGCAGGGCCTCGTCCACCTCAAGCGCGCGCAGGTCGGCCAGCAGGGCCTCAACCGCGCCGCCGAGATCGATCTCATCGCCCGCATCGCCCGCGCTCAACTCCCCGCCCCCGGGCAGACCGGGATTGTGGCGGGCATTGACGTGAAAAGTCGGCTTATAGCCGGTTTCACCCGGCTCCCGGCGCTGTTGCAACAGCAGGTGCTGCCCGAAGAGCGAGAGATCGACGCCTTCGTACTCCGGCGTCACCGGGGCGCGGGTGGTTCGATCGGTTTCGATCTCGACAGGCGCAAGCTCGGCGTGCGCCCCTTCTGGCAGTGCCGGCGCCTCGGCGCCGTTCTCGTTGGGCTGGAGCAGGGTGGTGGCACCGTCCGGACCGGCTGCCGACGATCCATCGGGGGATGCCGGCAGGCGGAAGAACAGATCAAATAGCCGGTCAAACTCGGCGATGGCCTGACACTGCTTCACCAGCGTGCTGCGCAGCACCACGCGCACCGTCTCACGGTCATCGATGCCTGCCAGGGCCAACCCCTGCAGGGCGTCAATCGCCTCGGCTGGCGAAATGGTTATACCGTGGCGCTTCAGCAGCGCTACGAAGCGGGTGATCGGAACATCCATGGCCAGCCTTACTCTTCCCGGCGTGAGCTGAAATAGGCGCGTTCGTTACTGCGGTAGCGCTCCTGCTGCTCACGCAGATCCATGTTGTCGAAGGTCAACCGCGCAGCGCCATCGGCGCCCTCGAGCAACACGGGCAGTTGGGCGCTCACCTGCTGCACATCGCGGTCGTACTTGAGGATCAGTTGCAGCGTCTCCTCGACCAGTTCGCGGTTCAAACGCTCGGCATGGAGCAGCACCAGGGCCTGGGCCCAATCCAGGGTCTCGCTAATACTGGGCGCCTTGCGCAGATCCATGGCGCGGATGCGGCGGATCAGCCCCACCACCTGACGGGCCAGGGTCTCGCGCAATTCTGGCACCTTCAGGCGAATAATCTCCAGTTCGCGTTCTTCGTCGGGATAGCCGATCGCCAGGTGCAGACAACGGCGTTTCAGGGCGTCGCTCAACTCGCGGGTGCTGTTGCCGGTGATGCACACCAGGGGCGGGTGACGGGCGACGATGGTGCCGATTTCGGGCACCGTCACCTGGAAGTCGCTCAACACCTCCAGCAAAAAGGCCTCGAATTGCTCTTCGGCACGATCAATCTCATCAATCAGCAACACCACCGGCTCCGGCGAGGCAATGGCTTGCAGGATCGGGCGGCGCACCATGAAGTGTTCGGAGAAGAACACATCCTCGTGCTGACGCAGATACTCCACTGCGGCGCGCAGGTCCTCCATCTCGGCGAACAGACTGCCAATCTTCTCGCGCAGGATCTGCGTGTAGAGCAACTGCTTGCCGTATTCCCACTCATACAGCGCCCGGGCCTCGTCGAGCCCCTCGTAGCACTGCAACCGGATCAGCGACCGGTTGAGTGCCCGCGCCACCGTCTTGGCCAGTTCGGTCTTACCAACCCCCGCCGGCCCTTCGATCAGCACCGGCTTGTTCATTTTGAGGGCGAGGAAGATCACCGTCGCCAGCTTGCGGTCACAAATGTAGCGCTGCTGGCGCAAGAGTGTCACCACCTGGTCGATCGTTTCAAACACGTATGTACTCCATTCGGCGCCCGCGCGGCTCCACCGCACAGCCTCACACCTGCCCGCAAGGAGGGGGGTGGGGAAACCAGGTTTCTCCGCACCCCCTTCGAGAAAGGCTCGCGTTTAGTAGTACGACTCGCGCATCGCGTGGGCCACCACCGGCCAGACCGACTCGAAGGTCACCTCGCGCGGGTTGCCGGGTGTCGAGCCATCGCCGAGGACGTGCTTGGAGACGCGGTCAACGTCATTATCATCGCCGACGATGCGCGGGCCGCTCCACTTCTCGTACACGCCCTTGCCCATGCGCGACTTGCTGTACTCGCCGACGCTCTTGAAGTTGGGTGGAATGCCCACATCCTTAGCCAGGCGAATGGCCGCCTCAACCGCGCGCTCAGCAGCCGCAACGTCGCTCAACCCGTCCACCCGCTCGCCCATCGCGCGGGCGATGTCGCGGTAGCGCCGGTAGTTCGAGGGCAGGTTGAACGCCCAGACCCGCGGCAGGGCAATGGCATTGTTCAGACCGTGGTGGCTGTCGTAATAGGCGCTGACCGCGTGCGAGATCGAGTGGATAATGCCCAGACCGCCGCTGTTGAAGGCCTGCGCGCCAATGTACTGCGCCCAGACCATGTTCGTCCAGGCCTCGAAGTTGTTGCGGTTGGCGACCACTTCGCGCAAGTTCTGGGCCACCAGCTCGATACACTTCAGCGCGCCGCCCAGGCTGGCGGGGAAGTCGAGCCGCGAAACATACGGCTCCGAGCCGTGCGCCAGCACATCGAAGCCACAGAAAGCGGTCAGATCCTGCGGCATCGTCTTGAACACATAGGGGTCATTGATCCCCAGGGTCACAATGCAGCTATCATCGAAGCCCAGCCACTTGCGCGGGGCGCGCTCGGAGGTCGTGTCGGTGATCACGAATGCCCAACTCGTCTCCGAGCCGGTACCGGCGGTGGTGTTGATCGCGATGTGCGGGGGGTTCTTCTGGCGGTCGGGGTCGGACTTGTTGAACCCATCGAACTCATTGATATTGCGCCCATCGTGGGCAACCACCAGGCGCGCGCCCTTCGTTGCATCGGTCACGCTTCCGCCGCCGACGGAGACAAAGCTGTCGCACTTCTCGCGCATGTAGAGATCGGCGGCCTCCATGCAGTTGTAGTCCTTGGGGTTCGACTCGACCTTATCATAGATGATCACATCAATGCCCTGGTAGCGGAGCTTTGCCGCGACGTCTTCCACCAGGTCGGTGCCACGGATGCCCGAGGTCATCAGCAGCGTGCGTTTGAAGCCGAGCTTCTTCGCCTCGACGCCTACCATTTCATAGGCTCCCGGACCGATCAGCCCCCGTGGGAACGGGTGGAACTCCTTGATTGGGAACTGCCAGAGCTTGTGCGCTTCCATTCGTCTTGACTCCTTTGTTCAAGAGGCGGTGGGCGAGGCAACGCGCCTCTCCCCTGGATATGGCTCAGGGCATCTCCCCCTGACCGTTGCTCCACACTTCCACGGAACCGTATCCGCAGCGGCGCGGATCAACCTGACAGGCGAACCTGAACCATACCTTACCAACCCATCATCGGGACTTCGCCAGACCTGGCTGCGAACCGGACTTCTCTGCGCAGATGGACCGAACCACGGCGCCGGGCTGTATCGAACCAGCTCCCGCCGGCCATGCGGGAGAACGGAAAACACTGCCTGAACCTCGCCACCTGCTCCAGCGGGGCGGGCTTTGCGTTATATGTTCGAGGTGGTTGGAATTGCGAACGTTTAACAGGGCGGTTTGAGTATAGTTAATGTTAAAAAGGCTTGCCTACTGCCATATGGCAGGTATTTTGTGTCAAAATTGATTTCGCACTGCGTCATAATCTCCAGGCATTCACAAGGTGTAGAGGCGCGTACCATCCTCCTGCGTTCATTGCCGCACCTCCACACCTCACTCGTCAGCCTCGCGCAGCAACCCCATCTCCACGGCGCGCACCGCCGCGTGCGTGCGCCCGCTGACGTGCAACTTGGCGATAATCTGCTCAACATAGGCTTTCACCGTGCCGCGACTCAGCGCCAGATGATTGGCGATCTCGGCGTTGGTTTTGCCCTGGGCCAGCAGACGCAAGACATCCAGTTCACGCGGGGTCAGCGTCTCCTGCCCTGCTGGCGCTGGGCTGTAGATCTGACTGAGGCGCGCTGCTTCATCAGGTGCGCTGATCAGCGTCTGCCCCTGGCGCACCTGGCGCACAGCCTCCACCAGGGCCGCCCGGGTGATGTTCTTCAGCAACCAGCCATCAAGCCTGTAGCGGGCCATCCGCGCCCGGTCGAGCCGGTCGCCATGCGGCGAGAGGACGATCACCCGCACCCCCAGCGGCCTGATGCGCCGGGCCGCCTCCATCCCGTCCAGCACCGGCATGCGTTCATCGAGAACAACCACATCGGGGCGCAGCCGGGCGCACAAGGCTACTGCTTCCTGACCATCGGCCGCAACCCCCACGACGCTCAAATCCGGCTCGGCATCCAGTACCGTACACAACCCGATTTGCATCAGTTCAAAGTCGTCGGCAACGACGATGCGAATTGGGGTGTTTGCCTTGTGAGGATCGGCGTCTTCCATGACAGCCCTCTCCCGCAAAGCGGTGATCAGGCCGGCGCGCTCCTTGCTGCGACGGCGGGCAAAGCAGGTGGTCCAGTAGTATCTGGCCCGACGATCACGCCCAGGTGCTCGAGGTGTGCCAGGGCGCGCAGGTACCGGCCACGGGCCGGCTCCGGCACACCCAGGGCCTCGAGCACCTCGCCCAGGGTCGTCGTGCCGTCCAGGGCATGGAGCAGCCTGACGAGATCGGGCGCGTGCAGGAAGTAGAGCCGGCGGTTGTCGTAGCGGTAGATTAGCCCGCCAAAGCGCTCGGCACGGACGGCCGCGTAGGGCGCGAGCCGGTAGGTTGCAGTAAGTTCCATCGGCTGTCTGCCTTTTCTGGGAAAACCTTGTCGTGATGCCCTCATCCGGCTAGGCCGGGCACTTGACCATCTGGCCTGCGTCAACCTTCAGCTCCAACCCGGTAACATAGCGCGCTTCATCGGAGACCAGCCACAGGGCCGCATTGGCAATGTCCTGCGGATCCACCAGGGCCACGGGCAACAGGTTATCCTCACGCAGTTGATCCACCAGTTCCTGCCGGAGCATGCCGGCGGCCCGGGCCATGCCGGTGATCAGCGGCGTATCAACCCCGGTCGGGTGAATGGTGTTGACGGTAATGCCGGCGTGGGCCACTTCGAGCGCCAGGCTGCGCGCCAGCCCCACCACACCCCACTTGGCGGCGCAGTAATGGGCCAGACCGGCCATCCCCTTCAGCCCCGCCACCGACGAGGTCATCACGATCCGCCCACCCTGCCCACGCTCCAGCATGTGCGGCACCACATACTTGACCGCCAGCCAGCATCCCTTCAGGTTGACGTCGAGCATGATGTCCCACCACTCCTCGGTAATGTCCCAGGTGGCGGCCATATCGGCGATGCCGGCATTGCAGATCAAAATGTCAATGTGCCCGAAGCAGTCAATCGTGTGGCGGACGGCTGCCTCCATCTCGGAGGCGCTACGCACATCGGCGGTCAGGCTCAGGCAGCGGCGGCCCAGGGCGCGCACCTCTGCCACGGTCGCTTCCAGGTCCTCATCGGTTGCAAGGTGGTAGCGCGGGTACGGCAGATCGTGACAGATATCCAGCGCCGCGATATCGGCCCCGGCGCGGGCCAGGGTCAGAGCGTGCGCCCGCCCCTGACCGCGCGCGGCGCCGGTGATCAGTGCTACTTTACCTTCGAGTCGCTGCATAGGTGCTCATCGGTTGGCTATATGGCTTCGCTGCACAACGACAGGCTCCAGCAGAGGGCGCGGCCCTCCCCAACCCTCCCCGCGAGGAGGGGCGCGGGGAAGCCCGATTTCCCCATCCCCCAACCGGTGTCGGGGGGCGCATGGCCCCCCAGCAGGCAGGGGCGTGAGGAAACCCGGTTTCCCCACACGTTCACATCAGTAGACTCCGCACATCCCATCAATGCTCACTTCTTCGACCACCAGTTCGGCCAGGATCTCCGGCGCATCCTCTTCAGCCAGGGGCGCCTCCGCCACGTCAACCACGGCGGTCCCTTCCTCGCTCTCGACCGCCACTTCCAGCTCCTCCAGGCCGACGGGATTACCTTCCATACGCGACCTCCTTCGCTCGCGCGCCCCACGGCGCGACATGCCCACGGGCATCTCTGGTGTAGTGTTGCACTTCGGTAGATCTGGATAGCCTACACTCTAGCAGAAAATGTGGTCGGCTGTCATCCCCTGACCGTGCAAAGCCCTCCTGAACAACTGGTGAGAAGAATACCCTGTCCGACTAGACAGGGTGAACGAAAGTATCTATAATCCAGGCCATACCCGGTAGACTTCAGTAAGCCGTGGAGGATGCGCGACGTTGCGCACGAGCAATCCTGTCAAGCACTTCCGGTGCAGGAACGCTGCCAGGGTTCGGTGGTATACCCGGCACACGCCGGTAAGCCGTGGAGGATGCGCGACGTTGCGCACGAGCGATCGTGTTGGGCACTTTCGGCGCAGGAACGCTGCCAGGGTCAGCCTCCTGGTGACAGGCAGGCTCGGTGTGCGCATGACCCTGAGGAGCACCGGTAGCGTATGACCTGTGTTCGCTGCTTGCAGCACCCTGAGGAGCGCCCGAGCCCGTCCTGAGCACAGCGGAGGCGCGTCGAAGGGTGGGTTGCGGCGGGCCACGAGCATACGCTGCCGATGCCTAGCCCGGCACATCGCCTGGCCAGGATGGCTATCATGCAGGTTTGCAAGTTTACGCTCCCAGAGATCATTGTAGGCTGTGGCGTCCTCGAACAGGCGGGGAAGGCCGCGCGACGCCTCGGTGCCACCAGGGTGCTGGTGGTGAGTGACCCCGGTATTATTGCCGCAGGCTGGCTCGAGCAGATGCTCCCGGTCATCGAGCAAGAAGGCCTCGATTTTGCGATCTGGACCGGTGTTACGCCGAACCCCAAAGATTACGAGGTTGAAGCGGGCGCGGCGTTCTACCGCGCGCAGCGCTGCGATGCGCTGGTGGCCCTCGGCGGCGGTAGTTGCATTGATGCTGCCAAGGGCATCGCCGTGCTCAGCACCAACGGCGGCCGCATCCACGACTACGAGGGGATCGACCGCATTACCCGGCCCCTGCCGCCGCTGGTCGCCATTCCCACCACCGCCGGCACCGGCGCCGATGTCTCCCAGTTTGCGGTGATTACCGATACGCGCCGGCGCGTCAAAATGACCCTGATCAGCAAGTCGCTCATCCCTGACATCTCCCTCACCGACCCGCTGTTGCTCACAACCAAAGACGCCTGGCTCACCGCGAGCACCGGGATGGACGCCCTGACCCACGGGATCGAGTCGTATGTCTCGCTCGCGGCAACTTTTCTCACCGAGGTCCATTCCCTGCGCGCCATCGCCCTGGCGATTGCCGGGCTGCGCCGCTCAGTTGCCAGCCAGTCCGACCTGGAGGCGAAGGAGATTATGGCCCGCAGCAGTCTCCACGCCGGCATGGCCTTCTCCAACGCCATTCTTGGCGCAACCCACGCTATGGCCCACCAGGTCGGCGGCCTGCTCGACCAGCCCCACGGCGAGTTGAACGCCATCCTGTTACCCACGGTGATGGAGTACAATCTCCCCGCCTGTCCCGAACGCTACGCAACCATTGCCGAGGCGATGGGCCTGCCCGTCACCGGCCTGGCGCCCATGGAGGCCGGGGCGATGGCAATTGAAGCCGTGCGCACCCTTATCGCCGATGTGGGTCTGACCAAGCGCCTGGCCGATCTCGGTGTCAAGGAGCGCGATCTGCCCACCCTGAGCGCCAATGCTATGCACGACGCCTGTATGGCCACCAATCCACGCGAGGCGAGTGTCGAAGCGGTGATGGAGTTGTTCTACGCCGCAATGTGAGGTGCGCGGTATGGACGATAGCGATCGTGAGCATCTGCTGGAGAGCCTGATCGGCGTCAGTGCCTCGCGCCGGACCTACTACAGCGAGTACCGCGAGAATGAACGCCGACTCGACCGGGCGATTGCCTCGGTGGCCATGATCTCCGGCGCCCTCTGCAATACGACCAGCGGCGTCGCCTGCCTGGCCCGGGCCGTGGTCGAGGTGGCACTCCAGCATTTCGATGCCTCGCTGGCCGTGCTGGTGCTCAACGCCCCCGAAACGTCCCGCTGGGGGATGCGCCGTACCGCTCGCGGAGTTGAACCGCTGGACTCCAGTGCCGATCTGGCCGCCATCGAAGGGGCTATCTCTCAGGTACTCGCCCAGCACGGCCTGGTCATGCACGAAGCTGGCGCCGGGATGCGCGTCCTCGGCGCGCCGATGTTGCTGAGCGACCAGGTGGTCGGCGCGCTGGTGGTGGTGTTGCAAGCCGGGTTCGCCATGGACGAACGTGAGCTTTCGGTGCTGCGTACCCTGGCCAACCAGGCCGCCGTGGCGGTAGAGAATGCGCGCCTCTACGAAGAGAGCGAACGCCTGCGCGCGCAGGCCGTGGCGCTCTACGAAGACGCCCTGCGCCAGAAGACCGAACTGGAGGAGAAGAACCGCCAGCTTGCCAAAGCCCGCTACCGCCTGGCCGCCGCGCGCCAGAACGAGATCCTCAACAGCGAACGCGCCCGCATCGCCCGCGACCTGCATGATAGCGTCGCCCAGCACCTGATCAGCATCGGCATGAACCTGGAGTGGTGCCGCGTGCAACTCGACCCGCAGTCGCCGGTCTATGAGCGGATCTGTAATGCCAAGGAGATGGCCCGCAGTGCGGTCACGCGCATGCGCGCGACGATTTTCCAGCTCACGCCCGTCAATGGGGCGCAGTCAAGCCTGGTGGCCGCCCTGCGCGAACTGGCGATCGATTTTGAGAAGACCACCAACCTGAACGTGCAGTTGCATACGGCGGACGTGCCGCCCATGGTGAGCGTTCAACTCGCCAGCGGTCTGTACTACATTGCTCAGGAGGCGCTCTTCAACGCCTACAAGCACGCGCGCGCCCGGCAGATCAGCATCGCGATCCACTTCCACAGCGGCGCTGCCCACCTGGTCATCGCCGATGATGGGGTTGGCATCGCCGAAGAGGCTCTCAACGCTGTCGCGTCCGAGCCCACGGCGCAGCACTTCGGCCTGCGCAATATGCGCGAACGTGTCCAGGAACTGGGCGGCACACTGGCCATTCTGCGGCACCCCGCTGGCGGAACCGAAGTGCGCGTAATGGTCCCGCTGCACGATCCGCCAGGGTAACCCGAATCTACCCGGCGCCGGGATGCCCGCTAACCCCGCGCGCCGGGGCACGGAGAACCTTCCGCGATCCCGGAGCTTCTATCATCTTCGCGCCCTGGTCGTGAACACCGCATCCGCAGGCCCGAGCCGGGAGGTGCGTATGAACAAGCCCATTCGGCTGGTGATCGTGGACGACCATGCCATTGTGCGCCATGGTCTGCGCTCGATCCTGGAGTTGGAACCAGGCATCATGGTTGCCGGCGAGGCCGGCGATGCGAGCACGGCCCTGGCCCTGATTGCCCAGGAGCATCCCGATGTCGTCCTTCTCGACCTGAGCCTGGGCGCGCAGGGGGTTGAGGGCGGTCTCGAATTGTGCCAGACGATCTGCGCTGGCTATCCGCAGACGAACGTCATCGTGCTCACGACTTTCCTCGATGACCAGCTGGTTCTGCGCGCCATCCGCAGCGGCGCGCGGGGGTACGTGCTCAAAGACGTGGATGCCTTTGACCTTATCAAGAGCGTCCGCGCCGTTCACCGCGGCGAGTCGGCCCTCGATACCCGCACCGCCTCGCTGGTCATGAAGAGCCTCTCCAACCCCGGCGAGACCCGCGAGACCTTGCTCACCGAACGTGAGCACCAGGTCATGCGCCTCCTGGCCTGCGGTCTCTCCAACCGCGAGATTGGCGAGCAGATCGCTATCAGTGAGAGTACGGTAAAATTCCACCTGCGGAACATCATGCGTAAGCTGAACGTCCACCACCGGGCCGAGGTGGTCTACGTCGCCGGGAAGCTTGGTTTGTTGTGAGGGGGATCAGACAAGCTGCACCGCGAGAGTCCGGGAGGGCTACGCCCTCCCGGGACAACCCTGGCAGCCCCGGCGGGAGGGTATGGGCGTTCGGTCCCCCGCCGAGGGAAGGCGTCCGGCGCCCTCCTCCTGCGGGTGGGTGTGAGAGGGTGCAGCTCTTCCAGACGAATCTCCGACCATGGCTCCCTGGTAGAGTCGAGGCTCTATGATCGGAATCCTGATCGTCTCCCACAGCGTAGAGGTGGCCCACGGCGTGAAGGTCCTGGCCGAGCAGATGGCCGGGAGCCAGACGCGGATCGCCGCAGCCGGCGGAACCCACGACGGCGCCCTGGGCACCTCGGTGGACCTGATCGCCGCGGCGATCGAATCGCTGCGGGGAGTGGACGGCGTACTCGCCCTGGTAGACCTGGGGAGCGCGGTGATGAGCACCGAAATGGCCCTGGAAGCGTCAGAGGTTCCGTACCTGATCAGCGGGGCGCCGCTGGTGGAAGGGGCCGTGCTGGCGGCAGTTGAAGCCAGTCGCCCCGGAATGGACCTGGCGGGGGTGGCCGCCGCTGCTGCCCGGGCCCTTGAAGCCAAGGGTATTGACCCGAGA
>JBDNDG010000002.1:0-41820 GCA_046719255.1 Chloroflexaceae bacterium | reverse complement strand
GGTTATCCCCGAATTGAAAGGCAAGTTCCACGGCTACGCTATTCGCGTCCCGACGCCCACCGTCTCCGTGGTGGACTTCGCGGTACTCCTCAACCGCCCCACCAGCGTCGAGGAGATCAACCAGGCCTTCATCGAAGCAAGTGAGAGTGAAGAACTGGAGGGTATTCTGGGGGTTAGCGAGGCCGAACTGGTGAGCAGCGACTTTATTGGCACAACCTACAGCTCCGTCGTGGATCTGCCACTGACCCACAGCCTGGGCGACGATTTCTTTAAGATTATCGCCTGGTACGATAATGAGTGGGGCTACTCGGTGCGTGTGGCTGACCTGACCGCCTACCTCGCCGACCACTTCGAGTAGGCCGGCTACACCTGCGCGGTAACGTCCCTCACTCCGCAAATAACGCCGTTTTCCTGGGAGGGCTAAGCCCGCCCACATCCTCTCCAATACACAACGGGGGTGCAGGACTGCGCCCCCGTCTGCGTTCAACGCTCAGAGATTGGGGGCCAGCGTGCGCCCGCGGCGGCCAACCGCGCGTGCCAGGATCGGCCCATCCTCGTGGGTCAACGTGGACATGGACTGCCCCTGGGGAGACAACCAACCGCGTGTGTCAGAATTGGCCCATCCTCGAGCAGCTTCACCTCTGCCGCACAGTACGGGCAGATCGCCAGGTGGTGCGATACCGCAGCATCCACGCGCGGATCCAGCAAGCCCTGACAGTAGTCCACCAGTGTGTCGGTGGACGGACAGTGGAGTCGGTAAAGCCGGCGCAGCAGGTACGCCTGGAGCGCGCGCAGATGCATCACGCGTGCCGTACAGGCCGAACAGACCTGCAGATGTGCCAGGGTCGCCTCGTCCGCCTCGCCATCCGCCGCCGCGATCAACGCACTGCCGCCTAGAGGCGGTGAACAGGTGCACCGCTGTTCCCACTCCTCGTCGTTGGTCATACTCCGCGCTCCTGAGCTCACGGCCGGTTCCCAGCACCGTCTGTACTGTATGAAACGCAGTTTCATACACTTTTTACACAATTTTATCCTTTGTAGTATAGCGCATTCTTTGACCCCGTGTGGCGGTCGAGGTACGGGAAAACCGGGTTTCTCCATACCCCTCCTCACGGGCGCGGCGCCCCCCGCGCCGGCAGGGCTGTACCCTCCCAGGAGAATCTCGTTTCATGCCTGTGGCGCGCGGCGCAGCTGTATAGACGGCTGGCGTTCAGCTCTACAAGCCAGTGGTATGCAGGCGGAGCGCTGCGGAGCTGTCAAGCAACGGTACTGTTGACATACCCGCTCGTGAATCCCATCGTAACGCTCCTGACAACGAGGCGCCCTCACGTGGCGTGTCGTGAGGGCGCCCGGCTATGGGGAGCATCGCCGGCGGAAGGCGCGCATCCTGGAGCAGCTACCGCTCCAGGCGACGTTAGCCGGCAATCAACTGGCGCAGTTGCTGGTTGCGACTCAAGCGCCCCAGCACGTTGCGCTTGACGTTGTAGACATCGTTCACCGTGTCGAAGAGATCGGGGTGTCGCGCATAGATCGCGCGGGGGGTCAGGCCGAGGACAAAGGAGCTATACACGACCACTCGCTCGATCTCGCTATGGAGTTGCGCGTCAATGAAGCGCCAGAACTCCTCTCGATCCAGCCGGTTCATAGCCTCCTCGTCGGGAGCAGTGGTGGGGTCGCGTTCCAGCGTGATCGTCTCTTCCAACCTGCTTCCCGACCAGGACTGGGCGCGAATGTTGTCGATCACCACGCTCGTAGCGCACAATTGCAGGTACTGCAACAGCGAGGCCAGGGTCGGGAACGCCGCAAAACGTTCCGGGGAAAGGGCACGCCAGAACTTGGCAAAGGCGCCGACCACAAAGTACTCGCTACTCTCTCCGCTATTGGGGAATGCCGAACAGCGCCGAATCCAGCCCTCAACCAGACCATTGTAGTGCTGGTACAGTTGCTCCCAGGCCGCTTCATCCCGTTCGACCAGCGCCCGGCGGAACAGCTCGTAGCTGAAGCGCGTATCGTGCTGCTGGCCCCGATAAAAGCGCTCGCTTTCGACGGCGCAGTGCTGCATCAATGCAGACAAATCCATGGCCGCCAGAGCGGCAGCGTCCAGTTCAGTTGCCAAACCGCGACCTGTGCGGGGGTAAGCGCAAGGGCTGGGCGACAGGCCCAGAGTGTTGCGGGGGAGTGTCTCGATCGGCTGGGTGATCATAGCCTCCTCAACTCTCTTGCTGCGCGTGATGCCGGCGGCTTGTCGGGAAAGCTGCGGCTCAGACGGCGTCCACGGGCCCCACGAGGCGCCGGTTCGCGGGCCGCGCTGGCCGTTTGACCAGCAGGCGCGGAACGCGAAACCTGCATCTCCGTGATCACGAGCCAGCGCACAGGTATGGGCAGCACCTTCACCGATTGTTCCGCGGAGACGAAGGTTCGCGCGGAGCACGGCGTGCGGTCTCAGGCCCGGTGGGCGGCTCGTAAGGGCCACCGTTTCTATGAGCTTGATTGTAGGGTGTGGCTCAGAAGGTGAGAAGGGCGCAGGATGATCGGAAGATGACAAACGCGTACGATTTGTGGTGGTAGGAGCAGTTTCAACACCGAGGAACCCACGATCGGATGATCGTCCGGGTGGGCAGTCGCATGTGCGAGTGCCACCGGTGGGCACACCGGCAGAGTGCCGATGATCGTGGCATGAGACTAGAACGGCGCAGAGGCGGTTTTTGGGGCAACTTGCGAATCGGGATCGTCAGGATTGGCCGGCATCGAGCACAGGGGAGACACGGAGCGGTTCTGATGTAAAACATTGGGGAAACCGGGTTTCCCCATGCCCCTCCCTGAGGGGAGGGTTTGGCAGGGCTACGCCCTCCCAGGAACAAATATCTTCATTCTGGCCTTGTACGGCGCAGTCGCTTGGACGGCTGAGGTGAATACATGGGGAAACCCGGTTTCCCGATGGCGCCTGTCAAATAGCCTGGCGCGTGCGCCACTACAGAGCGCCCTCGAGGATGACATTCTGGCTGGGGGTGGCGCTGCCGCCAGATGGCTCGACGGTGACCATCACTTCGCGAAAGGCGTTCACTTCACGCGGCGCCTCGACGATAATGTAGCCTATACCCGTCGGATCGGCCTCGAAGGTCTTTCCCGCCACCTGGCCAGTCTCATCGGCAAACCAGAACTGGTAGACCTGTCCGGGCGCCAGGGGGGGCAGCCCGCTGAAGATGACCACGGCGCTGGAATGACCGGGGTACATATACATCTCACCCTGGGCCACAACGCCAGAACGGGCCGAGCGTAACTGGCGCGTGGCCACGCCAGGCGCGCTGATAAAGGAAATAACGTAGTCGTCCCGCGCCAGGTCGGCGGTGAGACGGGCGACTCGCTCCTCGCTGGCGGCCAGGCGGGTCGCGAGGCTGTCGAGTTGTTCCTGACCGGCGGCGAGTTGCGCGGCGAGTCGCTCCTGGCGGGCCTCCGCCTCGGCCAGGGTTTGCTGCAACTGCTCCAGATTGGCGACAAGCTCACGGTTCGTCCGGTCGAGCTGGGCCATGCCAGCATTGAGCGACAGGGTCGCCACGCTGAGGGCGATAACCAGGGCGGCCAGCACAGCCACAAGGCCGGGCATGAGCCAGCCAGAGCGCCGCCGCGTCGGCGCAGCCGTTGGTGACGGAGCCGCGCGACTGGAGGCGGCTTCGGTCTGCGCGGCGGCAATTCGGGCAAAGAGACGCTCCCGGACCCGCGCGGGCGGTGTGGCCGCCGGTGCGGCATAGGGCAGCAGGGCGATGACCTGGCGTAACTGGCGCAGTTCCTCCTGGAGTTCGGGCGAGCGTTCGAGAAGAGTCTCAAGCGCGAGACGATCTTCGAGATCCAGGGCGCCGAGCGCATACGCACCAATCTGGCTCGCGGTAGAAGATGGGTCGTGGTCGTGAGCGATCATTGATGGTCCAGAAGTTCTAGCGGTCATCGAGACCGATGCCCTGATGTTGCAGGAGCGTTTTCAGTTTCTGTAACGCGAGACGCACGCGCGTCTTGACGGTCCCGAGCGGATTATTCAAGTGTTCAGCGATCTCGCGCTGCGAGAGCCCGCCGAAGTAGGCCAGTTCGATCACCTGGCGCTGGTCGGCGGGCAGTTCGCTAAGGGCGCTGGTGATCAGACGTCGGCGCTCGGCCTCCCACGTGACCTCGTCCATACCGGCCTGCGGATCCGGTATGGCATCGAGTGCCAGGGCATCGCTGCCAGCGCCGGGGGCGCTGGGGCGGGCCTGCTGCCGGCGCAGCTCGTCAATGCAGAGATTGCGCGCAATGCCAAAGAGCCAGGCCGCAAACGCGCCACTGCCAGCCTGAAACGTGGTTGCGCGGTTCCAGACGCGCCAGAACGTCTCCTGCACCACGTCTTCGGCCAGTTCGGCATTGGCCAGAATCTTCAGCGCCAGGCCATAGACGACGCGGGCATAGCGGGTGTAGAGGTACTCCATCGCCCGGGTATCGCCGGCAGCAACCCTGGCGATCAGATTCTCGTCGCTGAGAACCTCTCCCTCGATATCAGGATCCGGGGATACAGCCAAGTGAGCCCCTCTGGGATTAATACGCAGCTACACGGCATTGTGGATGCATCGCCACGCGCGCCGCTGCGGGTGAAGGCAGCCTGTATTATACACGAGATGCCGCGTCAATCCGATCCTTCTGCGTACCTGTTCCCATTTGGGCCAGGGCGCCACCCCGGCTGCGCGGGCCCCACGTCTGCAATGCCCTGGAGGCGGGCAAGCGCCCTGCGCTCCCAGCGTGGCGCTTCTCCTGGGCGGGCTGCGCCCTCCCAGGCCCTCACGGTACGAGAGGCGCGCCACTTCAAAGGGCATCTCGAGACCGTCGCGTTCACAGCACGCGAGGATCAATGGCGCTCATGCTCGCATAGCTGATGGGTTGGCGCGCATCCCTGGAAGAGTCGGGCATGCCTTCCGCGTGCGTTTATTCGTTTCCCATTTGTTGGCGTAGAGGCGTATTGCCGCATCAGGAAGCCCATCCCAGAGCAGGTGAAACCCTTTGTCCGCGCGAAGAAGTCCTGGGACGACCTGGGAGCGAGGGTGTCTCGCCCTCGTAGCCGTCCGATGGCGAGGCGTCCCGCTCCCAGGACCTCTTCGCGCTACCACCCCTTTGAAGGGCGTGCCACCTCACAGGCGATAATGTCTCAGAGCTCGGGTAACCCCGGTCCTGTCGCCATCTCATACCATTTCAGATTGCAGATTGCCGCAGGGGCGTTGTAATGCGCGCTGGTGGGCGTGCGGATGCGGCCTGTTCAATTCCAACTGGTCTCACCCCGTACGAATCGTGACCAGACGGCCAGCATGCGGTATTATATTGATACAGCGTGTTGCAGGTTACAGACAGCCCCGACAAAGTTGTGCAAAGTATTGATAGGGAGGTGTGCGTTACCGGGCATGCCCACGCAGGGGAAACCGGGTTTCCCCGCCCTGCCCGGGGGCAGGTCTGGACGGGCGCAGATCGCCCACGCCTTCCGCGAAGCGGCGCCAGGAAAACTGGATTTCCCCATGCCCCCGCTCGGGAGCAGGTACAGTCGGGCTGCGCCCTCCCGGGAAACCTTCTTTGCATCGCGTTGTTGTGCGGCTGTGCCGCACGGGCGTCTGATAGAGCTTGACAGTGGCCTGGAATGTGCTATAGTGCAGTTCGTGGCGAAAATCACAAGCAGGTGTTCTCCTCACTTCGCCTGTGTCTGCCCAGGAACCGCTCCGATCGCCGACAGGCCCTAGAAGAGGAATAGCCTGATGGCCGGGCACCATACTTCCTCCCCGGCGACCGAGAGCGCCGTGGCGGTTGGCGCGCGTATGAGCAGCGCCGAAACCCTATCCCTCCCTCCGTCTACCGGCCAGATCGCCGGGTTGGCCGAACTGTTCGCCCGGGCCGAGCTGAGCGCTGATCTCCGCGCCGTCGAGGAGTTGTTACTACGCCGGACGGCCTCGCGCTCGGAGCTGATCGCCGCTGCCAGCACCTATACCGTCCGCGCTGGCGGCAAGCGACTGCGCGCCGCCCTGGCCCTCCTGGCCGCACGTCTTGGCGTCTATCACCTGTCGCGGGTGATCCATGCCGCGGCAGCCGTCGAACTCATCCAGGCGGCTTCACTCGTCCACGACGACCTGGTGGACCAGGCCGCACGCCGGCGGGGTCAGGTGACCGTGCATACCCGCTGGGATAATGACGTCGCCCTGATGGTAGGCGACTACTTCTTTGCCCTGGCCGCAGGCGAGATGGCCCTCAGCCCCGATCCGCGCATCATCACCTACTACGCCCAGGCAGTGCAAACAATCGTCGAGGGCGAACTCAGCCCCGTGCTCGTGGCCGAACCGCTCGATACGGCCCTTGACCAGTACTTCTACAAAACCGGGGCCAAGACCGCGTCGCTCTTCGAGGCGGCCTGTAAAGCCGGCATGGCTGCCGGCGGCGGCAGCGACGCGCAGATTGCCGCACTGGGACGCTATGGCTTCGATCTGGGCATGGCCTTCCAGATTGTAGACGACGTGCTCGATTTCGTCGGTGACGAACAGACCCTCGGCAAGCCCGCCGGCAACGATCTCCGCCAGGGAACGATCACCCTGCCGCTGATCTATGCCCTGGCCCGCAGCGACAGCCCGCATCTCCGGGCTATCGTGGCCCAGGACAACCCCGGTGAGAGCCAGGTGCGCGCTGCGGTCAACGAAGTGATCGCGGCTGGCGGCGTCGAGGCGGCCATGGCCGAGGCGCGGCGCTTCGTTGCCCGCGCCAATGACCAGCTGGCTGAGTTTTCCCCCTCACTGGCTTTGCAGACCCTGGAAGACCTGGCCTACTTCGTCATCAGCCGGGAGGCCTGATCTCCAGGGCCGACGCCGCTCGCAAGCCCTTCCCGTCAGGAGGGTTTGGGAGGGCTACGCCCTCCCAGGAACGAGTATGTTCATTCTGTCGTCGCGCGGCGCAGCCGCGTGGACGGCTGAGGTGAACATCGGGGAAATCAGGTTTCCCCATCCCCCTGCCCACGAGAAGGGTTTGCCGCATTCTGCCCCCTGCCAGCCTCCCCCCAGTGGGGGGAGGCGCCTGATTCCCTCCCCCAGCGGGGAGAGTTGTGCCCGCCCAACTCCCCCACGTGAGCAGGCGCACAGAACATCCCCGTCGCCCACTCCCCCAACGCTCAGCCCCGAAAAAATGAAAGCCCTCTCATTTTTCGCCCCGGGTCTAGCCAACGGGCCAGAGCTGTGGTACAACTATTGCAAATGCTTTGCACAGTTATTGCACGGTGAGGGAGGTCCAGGGGTGAAGCTCGCAGGGAAGACAGCACTGATCACCGGGGGTGGACGAGGGCTCGGTCGGGCCATCGCCATAGCTTTTGCCCGGGCGGGGGCCGCAGTGGCGATTGCCGCGCGCAGCACCGATGAACTGGCCGAGACGGCCTGGCTGATTGCCGAGCAGGGCGCTCGCGCCGTGGCCCTGCCCACCGATGTCCGTGATGCTGGCCAGGTCGCCTCGATGGTTGCTGCCGCCCGTGAGGCCCTGGGCCCGATTCACGTGCTGGTGACCAGCGCTGGCATTGGTCTCCGCGCTCCAATCCACGAGACCAGCGAAGCGCAGTGGGACGCGGTCCTTGATACGCTGCTCAAGGGCACGTTCCTTGCCTGCCGCGCTGTGATCCCCCAGATGATCGAACTCGGCGGTGGCAATATCATCACCATCGGCGCGCCACTCGAGCGGATCGCCGTTCCCGGCTTCGGCGCCTACTATGCGGCAAAGTGCGGCGTTGATGGCCTTACCCGCGTTATGGCCAGAGACCTGCGCCGCTTCGGCATTAATGTCAATGCCGTGCATCCAGGTGGCTTCGCCGATACGCGCCTCGTGCGCGAGACGGTGCCTGAGGTTCGCTCCGGCCTCCTCGCCCCTGAGACGATCACCGCCGCCGCCGTTGACCTGGCCGCCCTGCCCCCGCGCGGAGTAACCGGCCAGATCGTTGATGCCCATCAATGGAGATCCGACGCCTGCTGAAGGTGGTCAAATTCGGTGCTTGACAAAACCTGTGCAAAAGGTGAAAATAGTGATGCTTCAATGGTCGAGGCTCCAGATGTCTCAGGTCAAAAGCATCAAGTGATCCTCCGCTCCGCAAAGCGGCAAGTCTCTGGCAACGGCGCCAACGGACCGCGTCTGTTGTAGGCTCCGCCCGCGTCATTCAGGAGAACGAACCGTGAAGGTCTTCCGCCGATCCACAGATACTGATACCGATGAGGCACTGGCGTTCAATCCCTCCACCACTGAGCCGGAGGAGGCTGAGGAGTGGGACGCTGAAGAGGCTGAGCTTGAAGCTGAAGAGCTTGAGCTCGAAGTTGATGAGCCTGAGGCCTCGGACATCGAGCCAGTCGAGGACTCGGTGCAGCTCTACCTGCAAGAGATTGGTCAGGTTCCCTTGCTGACCGCAGAAGAAGAGCGCGATCTGGCCATCAAGATTGCTCGTGGTAAAGAAGCGCGCCAGCGCCTCAACAATGAGGAGTATGCCTCGGGCCACGAGCGCTTCCGCCTCGAGCAGGACGTGGCTCGCGGCGAGGAGGCCCGGCGCAAGCTCATCCAGGCCAATCTGCGCCTGGTGGTCAGCGTGGCGAAGAAATACATTGGCAGCCCGATGGCCTTTATGGATCTTGTCCAGGAAGGCAACATCGGCCTGATGCGTGCCGTGGAGAAGTTTGATTACACCAAGGGTAACCGTTTCAGCACCTACGCAACCTGGTGGATCCGCCAGGCGGTCACGCGCTCAATCGCCGAACAAAGCCGCCTGATCCGTTTGCCGGTGCATCTGAGTGAGTCGATTGTGCATCTGCGCCGCGCGATTTACAAATTGGAGCAGCAGCTTGAGCGCGAGCCGACGCCTGAAGAGATTGCCCACGCGATGGGAATGAGCCTGCGCAAGGTGAAGCGCCTGCTGCGCGCCTCGACCCAGCCGGTCTCGCTCGAGCAACCGCTCAATTACGATAGTGAGGGCCGGGTCGGCGAGCTTCTTGCCGACGAAAATCAGGAGACGCCAATGGAGATCGCCGCGGCGAACATGCTCCACGCCGAGCTGAACGCCGCACTTAACGATCTCCCCGAGCGCGAGCGCAAGATTTTGCAGTTGCGCTACGGGCTGATTGATGGCCAGCGTCGCACCCTTGAAGAGGTGGGCGTAGCCTTTGGCATTACTCGCGAGCGGACCCGCCAGATCGAGGCTGAGGCGCTGCGGCGCCTGCGCCACCCGAGCGTGGGCACGCGCCTGCAAGGCTACCTGGATTAGGCGCCCCCTTCCGGCTGCTCCGTGCTTCTCCTCAGGCCGAAGCGCTGGCCCCACCAGCGCTTCGGCCTGCTTCACCTCAGCAGTGGCAACAACACCTGGTGCCGCCCCTCCAGTTGTATCGTCCGGGTCAGGGTTGTGGTGTTCCCCCAGCGATCGCTGAAGCGTACCGCCAGGATGTGTCGCCCCACGCTGACCGGCAAGGTCCAGCGGTAGGCGTCGTAGTAGGGTTGCGGGTCCTCAAAGATGCCGTTCAGCCCGAACTGCACGGCCATGATCCCGCCCTGGTCGTCGAGGGCGTTGGTGTCAATACGCAGCGTGCGCTGCCTGAGCCGCACTATCGCTTCAGGCTCATCCGGCGGCGCTTCAGCAAGCGCTGCGATCTCTGCCGGACCCAGGGCGCGGTTGTAAATCATCAGCTCGTCCAGGCGTACCCCACTGTGCCCACCCCCCGCGGCAAAGCGACCCAGCCGCACAACCTCCCCCACTTCGGTCGGCAACACGATGCCCTGTGCCCGGGCCACCAGCACCCCATCCAGGTAGAGCGCCTTGTGTCCCCCCTCGACGTCCCAGGTGATAGCCAGGTGGTGCCAGCCTGCGCCGAGGGTGTCGGGCGCAGCGAGCAGATCGCGGCTGGCCGCGGTGCTGCCGGTTGTCCAGAAGACCCATGCCGGGCCGCCGTCAGGCCCGGTGGCGTCACGGCGGAGGGCCAGGGTGTGGCTATACACCGGCGCGCCGTCGGGATTGGCGCTGGCGGCGAACAGGTAGTGCCGGGGGATGGCACCGCCGGGATAGCGCCCAGGCAGCTCGGCCCAGAGGCTCACCGTGCCCGCGCGCGGGTCCAGGTTGCCGGCGAGAGGATAGGCGACCTCCGCCGGGCCGGGGTCGAGCGCCTGTCCGGCGTGACCGGGCCCGAAGCGGGGCGTGCCCTTGATCTGGGGGAAGCCCCGCCCCAACCGTTGAACCGGGTGCCCGTCAAACCCGGCCGCGAACAGCAGGTCATCAGGGGGGGCAATGGTGATCGCCGCCGATGGCGGTGTCTGGTCTGGCCTGAGGAGCTGGCTGCTGAGCAGGGGGGCAACAACGCCGGGCGGGGTAAAGTCGTAGGTGCCCACCAGTGACGGCGCCCAGAGCCACTCACCCGGCAGACAGCCAGCGTAGGCCGCGCAGGGGTCCGGCCCTGGCCGGAACCAGCCGTAGGGATCAATCTGTCTCCCGAAGCGCCGCACCTCAAAGTGGAGATGGGGTGTACCGCCGGCGAGCCGGCTCGGCCCGCTGACGCCCAGGAAGGCGCCTGCCGTCACGGGCAGACCCTGGCTCGTATTGATGCGGCCTTCGAAGAGCGGGGCAAATCCTCCCAGGTGCCAGTAGATCGTTTCGTAGCCGCCGGGGTGGACAATCACGACGCCGTTGTCGGGGCGGGTGCGGGCATAGGCTATCCCGGCGGCGGCGGCGAGGATGGGCGTGCCGATGGGCTGGTCGGGAAAGTAGTAGTCGTGGCCGTCGTGCCCATCGTACTGCACATTTCCTTGCCCCAGGTGGTTCACCACCACGCCGTTGCCGTCGTCGCCGCTGTCAACGGTTGGGTAAGCGTGATCGAAGTAGGCAAGATGGACCACCCTGACGCCGGCGGGCCAGGGCTGGAGCAGGGTCAGCCCGCCTGGCACGTTCGCGGGTGCAGGCGCGACACCGTCGCCCGTAGAGGGCAGGCTCGCACCGAGGGCCGGTGGACCAGCCCGGACCAACTCGTTGTTGAAATATGCGGCGAAGGCCTGATTGAAGCGCTCGACCACCGCGCGCCACCCGACCAGGGTGCGCCCCGTGGCGAGAAAGCGCTGCACGGCTACCCCTTCGGGCGCCTGTTCGAGGGTGAGGGTGAGGGTCAACCCATCGCTGAAGCGCAGCGTCGGCGGGCGCTCGTAGGGACCGAGGCCAGCGCGGAGTTCACGGCTGGCCCAGTCGATCTGCGCGGCGAAGCCATCAGGACCGGCGGGACCAAAGGGTTGCCGGAGGGCCGCATCGGGAGGCGCCGGGTCGCTCAGCAGCCCTGCGGTGGCCTCGAGCAGCGCCAGGTGCAGGCGGGGACTCAGACCGTAGAAGAGCGCCGCGCTCTCGATAATCTCGGTCGCGCTGCGCCCGTCTTCGCGGTAACCTTTGAGCACGCCGGGCTGAGCCTCGAGAACCTGCTGGACCCCGATGTCCCCGCCTTCCTGCGCCGTGACAACAGGCGCAGGCACAGTCGTCGCCAGGAGCACGGCAACCAGCAGGGCTGCGAGAACGGTACGCAGTCTCACTTCAGGCTCCAGTTTCGTATGTGGAGGTATAGCGCGCTGGGGAAGCGCGGAGGGGTGTGCCATCCCCGGGTTGACCTCCACACCTCCACAGGACCCCACGCCCCTCACAGCCGGGCAGGTTTGGGAGGGCTGCGCCCGCTCAACGCTCGCTCAAGGGGCGTGGGGAAACCGGGTTTCCCACGCCCGCCCCCTGGTCGCCAGGCTGATCGTGCCAAGCCGGCGTGTCAAAACAATGAACGATGGCCCATCACCATCTGGCAAGTCATTCAACACGTCAACCGGTGACGGTGCGCTCCGAGGGTGCGGCTTCGACAGCCCAGGACTGCACTCCGTGGGAAACGAACGAGAAGGGGCGCACGACCACGCCAGCAGCGCTGAGAGCCCGCTCCAGCTCCAGCCGGCGGTCGAAGGGACAGGCAAAGACCATAAAGCCGCCGCCACCCGCGCCGGTGATCTTGCCGCCCCAGGCGCCGTGACGCAGCGCCAGGGCATAGACGTCTTCGACGATTGGCGGAGCAATGTGGGGCGAGAAAGCCTTCTTCACCTCCCAGGCATCGTGAAGCAAACGGCCAAAGTCGGCGATGCGCAGCTCGCGCAGGTAGCGCGCGGCCTGGTCAACGAAGGCCTTGGTCTCGTCGTGGTAGCGCAGGGTATCACCTTTCATCAGGCGCTGGACCTGGTCCTCCATCAGGTGGCGACGGAGGAGTTGTCGGTCGCCGATGTAGCCGATGATCAGGCAGCTCTCCAGTTCCAGCAGTGCGGTCGGATCCATCACCACCGGCTCAACGATCACCCGCCCGGCGCCGAAGTGGTAGACGCACATACCGCCGAAGACGGCGGCGTACTGGTCCTGGCGCCCGCCGGGAATGCCCAGATCGGTGCGTTCAATACGGTAGGCCAGTTCGGCCAGTTCGTGGGGATCGTAGCTCTCACCGGCGACGGCATAGAGCAGTTTGAGCATACTGACCACCAGGGCCGAGGAGGACCCCAGTCCGCTGCCGGGGGGCGCGTCGCTGAACATGGTGATCTTGTAGCCGGGGCGCGCGGGGGTAAACGCCGGGCGCAGATGGGGGATGGCGTCGAGCACCGCCTGGGGCAGGGGCAGCCGCCCGTCCCAGTCCCGGCCACTGACCTGACGACTGACCTCTTGCAGGTCGAGCGAGCGGATGATCAGGCCAGGCTCTACGCTCGTGCTGAGCATGCAGCGCACGTAGAGGTTGATGGTACAGTTGAGGACCTTGCCGCCGTACTCCTCGGCGTAAGGGCTGACGTCGGTGCCGCCGCCGAAGAAGCCGATGCGCATAGGGGCCCGGGCTTTGTAGATTTTCACGGACATCCCTCTCCGGTCGGGTTCTGTCACACCTGAGGTGACAGCGGGGGAAATCAGGGTTCCCCACCTGCGGTACGCCTGTCGAATCGCATCCCTGCCTGCGGAGCGGGCAGGGACGAGCGACGCTCTCCCGGGTCTCCCTCGCCAGGGGGGGTGGCGAACCCTGACTTCCCCGCCACCTCTGCCTCGGGGCGGGCGCGGGAAGACACAGCCCCGCTGCGCTGCCCCCGGTCGGTTGCCCTGAGGGTCGCAAAGCGGGGCCAGTATAGCAAGGAGCGGGGGAAAAGGCAAAAGCACGTTTGGGGTAAGGCGCCACAGCCGTATGGATGGCTGAGAGGAAAATAGGGGGAAACCGGGTTTTCCCATGCCCCTCCCCCCTCCCAGCCTCCCCCCGCCGTGGGGAAGGGCAGGGTTTCTTCCCCTGGCGGGGGAGGGTTAGGGAGGGCTGTGCCCCCCGGGAACACGTATGTTCATTCGGGCGTGGTGCGCCCCGCGAATGGCACCTGATGTGAACATCGGGGAAACCCGGTTTCCCCATGCCCCTGCCCATCGGAGCACCAGGCGACCCCAGCCCCCTGCCCGATTGAACTCTCCGCAAGCAGTGTTATGTCAACGCGTATCTGGACGCGCTGCACAACAATCTGCAATCCGGAATCTACAATCTGAAATGATTACCCCGTCACCCCCTCCAGCCGGTCCTCCAGATCGGCGTAGACGTTGCGCAGGCGTTCGAGGGTCTCCTCATCGGCCTCCCAGAAGCCCCGTTCGCAGGCCTCGAGCAGGCGACGGGCCATCCCCGCGGTGGCGTGGGGGTTGAGATTGGCCAGGCGCTCGCGCATGGCCTCATCGAGCAGATAGGTTTCAGCGACGCCCTGGTACACCCAGCCCTCCACGGCGCTTGCGGTGGCGCTCCAGCCGTAGGTGTTGCTGACGCGCACCTCGATCTCGTGCACACCCTCGTAGCCGTGGGCCAGCATGCCCTCGAACCACTTCGGGTTGAGCAGCTTGGCGCGGCTCTCCAGACGCACCATCTGCTCCAGCGAGCGCACCCGGCTGCCACTCGCCCCGCTGAACGCCTCGACCTCGGCGACCATGACCGCGGGCCGGGATCCGCGCAGCCGCTCCACGCTTTTGGTGACCCCGCCCAGGTACTCGTAGTAATGATCGACGTCCGAAATGCCGGTCTCGACACTGTCCACGTTCTGGAAGGTGGCCTCAACGGTGGCGAGCACGCCCTCCAGCAGCGGGCGCGCCTCGCGCCATTCGCCGGCGGGTGTCAGAGCGAAGCCTTTGCGGTTCATGAAGACATCGCCCAGTTCCTGGTCATCCTGCCAGGTGCTTTGCTCGACCATGTGGTTGACGTTGGCGCCGTAGGAACCAGGCGCATTGGAGAAGACGCGTGCCGCCGCTTCTTCGAGACCCACACCCAGTGACCCGGCCAGCGCCAGGGCATGCTTCCGCACGAAGTTGGCTTCGAGCGGCTCATCGGCGGTGGCGGCAAGCCGGGCAGCCTTGTCGATCAGCATGGCCTGATGGGCCATAAGGTCGCGGAAAATGCCGCTCACGGTGCAGACCACGTCCACCCGCGGGCGCCCCAACTCGGCCAGAGGGATGAGGCTCACATCGGAAACCTTGCCAAGCTCATCGGTGACGGCGCGGGCACCGAGCAGCGCGAGGGCCTGGGCCACCCCTTCGCCGCCGGTCTTGATGTTGTCGGTGCCCCAGAGCACCATGGCCACCGTTTCGGGGAGCGCGCCCTGCTCGGCGGTGAGGCGGGCCAGCAACTCGCGCACGCAGGCCGCGCCCTCACTCTGGGCCGCCACGCTCGGCATCCGGTAGGGATCGAGGCCATGAAGGTTGCGACCGGTCGGGACCACCGAGGGGTCGCGCACGACGTCGTTACCGCCGGAAGGCGGGGTATAGCCGCCGGCAAGGGCATTGAGCAGCCCGCGCACTTCGTTGTCGGTGCGCAACCTGGCAAGCAGGTCCTGCAGGAAGGTCGCCAGCGGCGCCAGTTCACCGGCATCCACCCCGTCCAGTTCCAATTGCCCACCCTCCACCATGCGGCGCACGGCGGCACGGCAGCGATCTTCAACCATGCGCCACTGCTCCTGCGCCCGGGGGTCGCTGGCGATGGCGCGGCGCAGGGCAGCGTAGTCCAGCCCCAGAGTGGCGGCGACGCGCTCGGGGAGGGTTGGCGCACCAGCGACGGGACGCTGGAAGGCCGCTACCAGGCTGAGAATGTCGGTCAATTCATCGGCCTCGGGTGGGCGCCCCAGAACGTGCAACCCGACCGGGATGAGGCGCTGCTCGACCTGGAGCAACTCGTGGCTCAGGCGGGCCAGATAGGCCTCGGTAGGACCGTCTGCTTGCCCGGTTTCCGCATGTCCGGCGTCCGCGGGCGCCTTCGGCGCTTCGGCGCCACGCGCCGCACCCAACCCCACCTGCTGCGCCAGGACGTCAATGCTTTCCAGCAGACCCGGATCGGGGCGCTGGCGGTACTGCTCGATACTGTCCTTCAACTGCCGCAGGCCCTTGTACAGCCCGGCATGCTGCACCGGAGGCACCAGGTAGCTGACCAGGGTCGCCGCGCCGCGGCGCTTGGCAATGGTGCCCTCGCTGGGGTTGTTGACACAGTAGTAGTAAATGTTGGGCAGGCCGCCGAGGAGCCGCGCCGGCCAGCACGTCGGCCCCAGGCCGGCCTGTTTGCCGGGCATGAACTCCAGCGCGCCGTGGGTGCCGATATGCACCACGGCATCAGCGGCGAAGACCCGGTCGATCCAGGTGTAGAACGCAGCAAAGCCGTGGTGCGGCGCAGCGTCGCGGGCCATGAGCAGGCGCATCGGGTCGCGCTCATAGCCGAAGGTGGGCTGCACGCCGATGAACACGTTGCCCAACTGGCGCCCCAGGATCTGAAAGCGCCGGCCATCGGTCAGCAACTCACCCGGCGCCGGCCCCCAGAACGGTTCAATCTCGGTATAGGCCGGGAAGAGCCGGCGGTACTCCTCGACGCTCAAATGGTCGGCCACGTTGGCATCGGTCCCGTTGATCAGCGCATTGCCTTCGACCACCAGCCGACGCAGGGCCTCGGCGCTGGCGGGCAGGTCCACCTGATAGCCGGCGGCCTTCAACTCGCTGAGCAGGCGGTAGACGCTGGCGAACACATCGAGGTAGGCCGCGGTGCCAATGCTGCCCATATTGGGAGGAAAGTTGAAAAGCACGAGCGCGACGCGCTTCTCGGCGTTGGCTTTACGGCGCAGGGCCACACGGCGGGCCACCCGGTCGGCCAGGCGCTCGATCTGCTCCGGCACTGGCACGGCCACCCCACTGTCCCCCGAAGGGCCGCCATAGACCAGCGGTTCGGTGGCGCCTTCCAGTTCGGCCAGGGCCACATTCATCGCGATGTGCATCGGGTTCAGGCCACGCTCATCGCGCCGCCACTCCTCGACCCGCTGGAAGACCAGGGGGATAGCCTGGAGGAAGGGCACATTGAGCGCCTCCAGGGCCACCCGGGCCTCCTCGGGGCGGCTCTGGGCCATCCCGCCGGCCAGGGCGAAGCCCGAGGTTGTAAGCAGCAGATCGATCGACGGCTGGCCGTGAGCGTCTTTGAAAAAGGTATCCAGGGCAGGGCGATTATCCAGGGTGGCGGTGTAGGCCAGGCGCGCCTCCAGGCCGCGCGCCTCCAGCGCGTGGACGAGGGCGCCCAGATGGGCCACATTGTTGCCGAGGGTGATCACCCGCAGCGAGAGCAACCCCACCACCCCGCGGTCGAGCCGTAAGCGGCGTTTGCGCTGCCACTTCTCGTAGCTCTTCAGATCGGCGAACGGCCCCGGCGCATCGGGATGCCAGAGGGCCACGTCGGGGTAGAGATCGGCATCGCGCACCGGCAACCGGCCCCGCAGTTCCGGGACATAGCGTTCGCCGATCAGGCAGAGCATGCGTTGCAGGTTCTCGGGGCTGTTGTTGACCCAGTACTGGTGCAGACTGATAAAGCTGTGCAGGTCGCGGAAACGCCCGGGCAGAAACTTCAGGACCTTCGTCAGCCCTTTGACCATAGCGAGCTGGCGCGACACCTCACCGTGGCCATGCTTCGGCTTCAGGGCCTGCATAATCCCGTCGTGGCCCCCTTCGCCGCCCTGGCCGCTGAGGGTAAACTTCCCCATGCGCGTGAGCCGCGCCAGGGTAGGATTACTCATAATCACTGCGACCGGGCAGGGAGCCCCGGCCAGGATCGGCTCCAGCGGACGTACATAGGCCTCGCCGAAGAGCATCGCGCCAAGAACAAAATCGGCGCCGGCAACCTCCCGCTCTACCTCGGCCAGCCGGGCCGGGTCGGCCAGATCTGCCCCGGTGTGGACCGTGATGGTGACCGGAACGCCGTGGTCGCGCTGGATCGCCGCGGCGGCCGCCCGCAAACCAAGCGTGTAGTTATCCTGGGTCGTGAGAACGACGATTCGCATTGCTGCCTCCATGCATGCGCAGCGAGCCGGCATTCGGAGCCGGATAGAGGAGATCGTACAACTGTGTCGCGCCGCCTCGCGGGAGGGAATCTTCACGCCGGGTAAGGATGGCGCAACCACCCCACAGATTGCGGAGGGTTCCTGCAAGCGCTCTGCCCTCACCGCCCCCCGTTCCAGCACGTCTCGAAGGTCGTCTCTGCATACCCCAATGGGGTATGCAGGGTTGACTGGCGCTATTGTGCGGTATGGTATACTATACTCAAGCCATCCACAGGGGGGTATGTCCCTTTGTGCGTTCGCGAGGAGGGTTTGCATGCACAACAGAGTCGTGATCATCGGCTCGGGCCCGGCGGGCCTGACCGCCGCCCTGTATGCTGCGCGCGCCAATCTGGAGCCACTGGTGGTGCGCGGGTTGCAGCCCGGGGGCCTGATCGCCACCACGTCCGAAGTGGAGAACTATCCGGGTTTCGTTGAAGGTATCGGTGGCTTCGAACTTGCCGATAATATGGAAAAGCAGGCTGCCCGCTTTGGCGCCCGCTTTCTGGATACGCTGGTGACCCGGGTGGATGCCGGGCAGCGCCCGTTTATGCTCACCACCGACGATGGTCAGCAACTCACTGCCGACACGATCATCGTCTCCACCGGCGCATCGCCGCGCAAGCTCGGCGTGCCTGGCGAGGAGCGCCTCGCCAACCGTGGTGTGAGCTACTGCGCCACCTGTGATGGCTTCTTCTTCCGGGGCAAGAAGGTGGTGGTGGTCGGCGGCGGCAATAGCGCCCTCGACGAGGGGTTATTTCTGACCCGCTACGTCGAGGAGCTGTTCATCGTCCATCGGCGCGATACGCTTCGCGCCGATCCGATTTTGCAGGAGCGCGCCTTCGCGAACGAGAAGATCCGCTTTATCTGGGACAGCACCGTTGAGGAGATCCTCGGCGAGGAGCGGGTCAGCGCGGTGCGTATCCGCAATCTGAAGACCGGAGCCGTCAGCGAACTGGCGGCCGACGGCGTCTTTCCCTACATCGGGCACGTGCCCAACACCCGGCTCTTCGAGGGCATTCTGACCCTCGACGCCGGGGGCTACATCGTCACCGACGGGCGCCAGCGCACCAATGTGCCCGGCATTTTTGCCGCTGGCGATGTGGTGGACCATATCTACCGCCAGGCGATCACCGCGGCTGGCGAGGGCTGCAAGGCGGCGATGGAGGCCACCTGGTACCTGGCCGAACAGGAGCACGCCGCCAGGAAAGCCACCCGGCCCGAGTCTGTCTCATCCCCCGCGTCATCCTGAGACAGCAGCGTGGCAGGGCCCATGGTTCTCCGTGGGTCGCCGGGAGAGGGTTTGGGAGGGCCCCATGCCCTCCCAGGCGCCTACAGCCCCGCCACGGTTTGCACCCGGCTGATCACCCCCAGAATGAGGTTCGGGAACAGGCCGACGACGATCAACGGCACCACGGCCACCACCACCGCCGCCAGGATCGCCGGCGGCGCCGGCAGTGGCGCCTCGCTCGGCGGGGCAGCGATGAACATGGCTTTGAGCAGCCGCAGGTAGTAGTAGAGGCTGATCAGGGTTGTGATCACCGCCACCACCACCAGCCAGCGTGCGCCGCCCTGCCAGGCGGCCATGAAGACATAAAACTTGGCGAAGAATCCCGCCAGTGGCGGTATCCCCGCCAGCGAGAGGATGCACAGGGTAAACAGCGTCGCCAGCCCCAGGTTTCGGCGCGCCAGGCCGTTCAGATCGGCGATCTCATCACCGCCGACGATCAGGGTAATCGCTGCCAGCGCCCCGAAGGCTCCCAGGTTGGTCAGGGTGTAGACCACCAGGTAGTAGAGGAGCGCCGCCGTGCCCTGATCGCGGTCGAACGGCTGCGGCGCGGCCCAGGCCACCAGCGCCAGCAGGATGAAGCCGGCATGGGCCACGCTCGACCAGGCCAGCAGACGCTTGGCGTTCGTCTGCGGCAGCGCCGCCAGATTGCCCACGATCACCGTGAGCAGCGCCAGGAAGGCTGCCAGGCTGGTCCAGCCGCCCAGGTCGGCCAGACTCGCGCCCCCGCTGAGCGAGGGAAAGGCCGTAGTGAGCAGGCGCAGGAGCAAGATGAAGCCTGCCGCTTTTGAGGCCGTGGAGATGAACGCCGTGATCGGCGTCGGCGCGCCCTGGTAGACGTCGGGCGCCCAGCCGTGGAACGGCACCGCCGCCACTTTGTAGCCCACCCCTGCAATGACGAAGACCATCCCCAGGGTCAGCAGCGCTGCACCGCTCCCGGCGTCGCTGGCGAGTTCGGCGATGCGCGCGAATCGGGTCAGATCATTCGCCGTCACGTTCCCCGCCAGGGCGCTGGCCGCGTAGCCGTAGGCCAGGCTCATCCCGTAGAGCAGGATGCCCGATGACATGGCCCCGAAGAGGAAGTACTTCATGCCCGCTTCAGAAGAGCGCGCGTCGTTGCGAAAGTAGCCCGCCAGAATGTAGAGCGGGATGCTGGTCAGCTCCACCGCCAGGTAGGCCATGATGAACTCGGTGGCCCCGGCCATCAGACACATGCCCAGGGTCGAGAAGAGGATCAGGGCGTAGAACTCGGCGGGATGGGCGCTCGGCCGGTAGTCCAGGCACAGCAGGCTGGCGATGAACGCCGCGCCGATGAACGTGAGCCGGGCGATCATGGTCAGGTGGTCGGTGGCGAAGGCGCCGGTAACCGGCGCGCCGCCGGGTCCTCCGCTCTGCAGGTTGCGCAGGATCGTGAGGAGCCAGTCGAGCGCCGGGTTGCCGATCGGCCCCTCCGGGGCGCGCGTACCGGGGAGGTAGGCGCTCTGCAGCAGGGCAATGACAAAGACCAGCCCCAACCCGATCGCCGTCAGCGAGGCCGAGGAGCGCACCCGCTCCAGTTGCGCCTCGGGTGTGCGGCCCCATTTTTCGAAAATGTCCGAGCCGAGCACCAGCAGCGCCAGCACCAGCAGCAGAATCTCCGGCAATAGCCGCGGGATGTCAGTGATTTGAAACACCGCTTGCTCCGCTTTTGTCACGCGCCCGTGCGACTTCACCACACCACGACAGGCTGCAACGAGGTTTTTCCGGGAGGGCCTGACCCGCCCGAACCCTCCCCCCGGCAGGGGCGGGGGAAACCTGGCTACCCCTCCACCCCTTCCCAGCGTCAACCGCGCCAATCCGTATTCTCATACCAGCCGTCTATGCGGCTGCACTGCACAACGCCGGCATGAACATACGTGTCCCTGAGAGGGCTGCGCCCTCCCGAACCCTCCTCGCAGGGAGGGGCATGGGGAGACCCGATTTCCCCTATGTTCACATCAGTTTTACGTGAACACTCCGCAAGCAGCCTTGCGTCAAAGCGCATCCCCACTCCCACGCCGCGATCAATTCGCATACCCCGGTTACCGGCCTGCCACCACCACCCCGGTGAGCTGGGCCACCACCGGCTGTACCCCGGTGTTGATCAGTTCGGTGAGAATGGCCGGGTAGAGGCCTACCACGACCAGGATCGCTGCCAGGATGACCGCGCCAGAGTACTCCTGCCAGGTCAGCCGGGGCAGGTTGAAGAACTCGGGGTTCTTCACCTCACCGTCGAAGGTTGCCCACACCGCACGGAGGATGTAGGCCCCGGTGACCGGAATGGACACGGCGGCGATGACCGCAATCAGCGGGTAGCGCTCCCAGACGCCCAGGAAGATCGTGAACTCGGCCCAGAAACCGGCCAGGCCGGGCATACCCATTGACGACAGGCCACCGAGGATAAACATCCACGCCGCAAAGGGCATTACTTTCCGCAGGCCGCCGAGTTCGGGCAACTGGCGCGTGTGGGTGCGTTCATAGATCATGCGCCCGACCACGGCGAAGAACAGCGCGGTCATTATGCCGTGGGCGAACATCTGCAACACGGCGCCCGTCATCGCCAACTGGGTGGCCGCGGCCAATCCCATCAACACCAGGCCCATATGGCTCACCGACGAGTAGCCGATGATGAACTTGGCATCGCGCTGGGCCATGGCGATGGTTGCCCCGTACACGACGTTAAACAGGGTCAGCACGGCGATGACCGGCAGCCAGAGGTTTGCCCCTACCGGCATCAGCCACATCGCGGCGCGAATGCACCCATACGCTCCCAGCTTCATCAGCACGCCGGCGTGGAGCATACTCACCGCCGTGGGCGCCGCCACGTGCCCCGTGGGACTCCAGGTGTGGAAAGGGAACATCCCGGCCAGCACGGCGAAGCCCGCGAACATTGGCAGGAAGAAGATGCGCTGCAGGTCGCCAGCCAGGGTCACGCTGCGCGCGAGCACGGTCATATCGAAGGTACGCAGTCCCGAGCCGAAGTACAGCCCGAGCATCCCGATGATGGCCAGTGCGCTCCCGGCCATCAGGAACAGCGTCAGCTTCATCGCTCCGTACTCTTTGCGCGTGCTGCCCCAGACGCCGATCAGCAGGTACATCGGCAGCACCGCCAGTTCGTAGAAGACGAAGAAGAGAAACAGGTCGAGAGCGACGAACACCCCGTACACGCCGGTGGTGAGCAGCAGCAGCAACACCCAGTACTCTTTGACCCGCTCCTCGATATTCCAGCTCATCAGCGCGCCGGTGAAGATCACCACGCCGTTGAGCACCAGCATCGGCAGGCTGATCCCGTCTACCCCCAGCAGGTAGGAGATGCCAAGCTGGGGAATCCATTCCAGGCGCTCGATGAACTGGAAGCTGCCCCGGCCCGGGTCATAGGCCAGCCAGACGAGCAGGGAGAGCACGAGCGAGATCAGGGCAAAGCCAGCGCCCGTCCAGCGCATGGCTTCGGCGTGGCGCCTGGGGATCAGGGCGATCAGTGCGGCAGGCACAACCGTGCTGAGCCAGATCAGGCTCAACCAGGGGATGGTGGTCGGAAGCGTGAACAGGCCCATAACTGCTTTCAAGGGAGCGCACGCGCTCTCCGCTATGGGCGCAGCGCGCCCGCACATACGGCTAACTCAGCGCGCGCTGAAACACGGCGACGAGTTGGGTGGCGGTGGTGTTCGCCAGGTTCATCAACGGCCCGGGGTAGACGCCAATCAGCAGCAGGAGCGCCAGGAGCGGCAGCATTGTCCAGAACTCCGCCGGACGCAGATCGGCCAGGGTGTTCCAGCGTTCGTTGAGCGGCCCCAGGAAGAGGCGCTGGAACATCAACAGCAGCGCCAGCGCGGTGACGATCAGGCCAATTGTCGCCAGGGCGGTGAAGAGCGGCAGTGTGGCCCAGGCCCCACGGAAGATGAAGAACTCTCCCACGAACCCGGCCATTCCCGGCAGGCCCAGGTTGGCGAACATGGCCGTCCCCATCACCCCGGCAAAGGTGGGCGCCACGACACGCAGCCCGCCAAAATCGGTCAGGCTCCATGTCGCGGCGCGAGCGTGCAGCGCGCCGGCCAGGTAGAACAGCGCCGCCGTGGAGAGGCCGTGGGCCACCAGTTGTACCATCACTCCGTTGAGAGCGATGGCCCGGCTGTCCTGGGTGGTGGCACCGGGCAGGGCGGCGGCAGCGGCGATGCCGAGCATCACGTAGCCCATGTGGTTGATCGAGGTGTAGGCGATCAGCCGCTTGATATCGCCACCCACGTTGGCCAGCGCGCCGAAGGCGCCGGCCACAATCCCTACCAGGGCCAGGCCGCCCATCACCGGCGCGAAGTACTGGCTGGCATCCGGCACGAAGGGGAGCATGATCCGCAGCATGCCATAGGCGCCCATCTTGCTCATCACCGCGCTGAGGAGAATACTGCCGGCAACCGGCGCTTCGGCGTAGGCGTCGGGCAGCCAGGTGTGAAAGGGCCAGACCGCCAGTTTGATTGCAAAGGCGATAAAGATCGCCCAGAAGGCGATGCTGGTGTAGAGCAGTGGGTAGCGCCCCAGCACGTTTGCCACGCCCAGTTGCTCCATGTAGGCGAACAGGATCTCGCGGAAGCTGCCCGTGACCCCCTCCACCGGCAGGCCCAGCCCCAACCGCCCCAGGGCGATCAGGTCAAAGGTGGGGAAACCTACCTGCCGCACCGACAGGTAGATGACCTGGAAGAGCAGCAACATGCCAATCGAGCCGGCCATGGTGTAGACGAAGAACTTGAAGGCGGCATAGCGCCGGTTCTCGCGCCCCCAGAGCTGGATGAGAAAGTACGCCGGAACCAGGCTGAACTCCCAGAAGATGAAGAAGAAGAAAAAGTCCAGGGCCACAAAGTAGCCGAGCATCGCCGCTTCGAGCAGGAGCAGCAGGGCGTAGTGCGGTTTCACCCGGTCGGTGAGCCGCCACGAGGCCAGCATCGCCACCGGGGCAATCACCACCGTCAGCAGCACCAGGGGCAGACTCAACCCATCCACACCGAGAAAGTAATCCACCCGGACGGCCTGGATCCAGGGGATCTTCTCGACCAGTTGCACCGTGCCCTGGCCCCCGGCGCTGGCCGTGGGGTCAAAGCGCGACCAGACCACCAGCGCAATGGCCAGGGGCACCCCTGTCCACGCCGTCACACCCAGGCGCACCACGCGGTCGTCCAGGCGCAGCCAGGCGGCCAGTCCCACCAGCAGGATGCCGGCCAGCGGCGAGAGCACCAGCAGTGTCAGCCACGGCACGCCATCGGGTGAAGCCATCAAATACGAGGGTAGCTCCATGGGTCTGTTCCTAACGTGAACATATGGAGGAACCGGGGTTCCCCACGCCCCCCCCTGCGGGGAGGTCAGGCGCCCCCACCAGATGGGGAAACCGGGGTTCCCCATTGCCCTTCCTGCGGGGAGGGTTTGGGGCGTTCCCCTCTTCCGGCCTCCCCCGCCGGGGAGAGGAACCCGGTTCCCCGCATCCGCCGGAGCGCCTTCCAGCACCGTCGCGGCGGGCTGGGCGCCGAAATCTGCAATTTGACCCGGCGCTCTCAGCGCCGGAGCACGTAGAGGTAAAACACCGCCAGCGCCACCACCCCGGCAAAGACGTAGCCCACATAATCCTGGGCCTTGCCGGTCTGTGCCCGGCGCGTATTTTTGCCCGTCGCCACCGTGCCGCCCGCCAGCGCATCGGGGCCATCGTTGAACAGAGTGTCGTCTACGATAAAGTTGAAGCGTCCCACAAACAGGGTGATCTGGCCGATGCCGTCAATGATCCGGTTGAGGATCTGGTCAATGAAAGCCCAGAACAGGGCCAGCACGGCTACCAGGCGGCCAAAACTGGCCTGGTAGAGTTCGTCCACCCGATACTTCTCGTGGAGCAACTGAAACAGCGCCGGCGCACGTTGGGCGAGGGGGTCGTCATCGCTGGCGCGGGCAAAGGCCCCGCCGTAGAACGTCCAGCCCGCCGCGATGCCGCCAAGGGCCACCAGGAGCGAGATGCCGGCCACCAGAGGGCTAAAGGGCAGGGCCTCCTGGCCCCACAGGTCACTGAGCCAGTGGCCGCCGGGCACGGCGAATGGCAGGTTGAAGAGGCCCGCAGTGACGGCGAAGGCGGCCAGCACCACCAGGGCGGCCGTCATCGTCGGGTCTTCATGCCAGTGAATACCGTGGTGGTGCTCCTTCTGGTCGTGGTGATGCTCACCGGCGTGGTGCGCCGCCCTGCGGGGCGCCTCGGGGTTCTGGAACACCACCGGATGCTCGCCGCGAAACGCCCCGAAGAAGACCAGGCGCCACTGGCGGGTCATGTAGAACGCCGTGAGGAACGCTGCGACGACCAGCACGCTGAAGACGATCCAGTGCCCGCCCTTGAAGGCGTCGGCCAGGATCTCGTCCTTACTCCAGAAGCCGGCGAAGGGCACCACGCCGGCCAGTGCCAGATAGCCCGCAGTGTAGGTCCAGAAGGTCCAGGGCAGGTGCACGCGCAGGCCGCCCATATTGCGAATGTCCTGGGCGGTCTGCTGGGCGGCGTACTCATCGTTGTGGTGGATCCGCTCGATCGCCGGCGTGGCCTCCATCGCATGGATCACCGAGCCGGAGCCGAGGAACAGCAGGGCCTTGAAGAAGGCGTGGGTCAGCAGGTGGAACAGCGCGGCGACCCAGCCGCCGATACCCAGGGCGGCCACCATGAAGCCCAGTTGCGAGAGCGTGGAGTAGGCCAGAATGCGCTTGATGTCAAACTGCGCCACGGCGATGGTCGCGGCAAACAAGGCCGTAAAGGCGCCGATGAAGGTCACCACTCCCAGGGCCGCGCCGCCATCGGCCAGGAAGATCGGATAGGTGCGGGCCACCAGGAACACACCCGCCGCCACCATCGTGGCCGCATGGATCAACGCCGACACCGGCGTCGGGCCTTCCATCGCGTCGGGCAGCCAGACGTGCAGAGGGAACTGGGCCGACTTGCCGATGGTGCCACAGAAGAGCAGCAGGGCGATGCCGGTGGCGTGGCTCAGGCCGAAAAAGCCCGCCTCGGCGCCGATCCGCTCCAGAAAGGCCGGGTTGAAAATCTCCCCCTCATTGACGCCGAGGGTCAGGCTACCGGCCTGGGTGTAGAGGTAAACCAGGCCCAGCAACATCAGCACATCGCCGACACGGGTGACGATAAAGGCCTTGATCGCGGCGCGGTAGGCCTGCGGACGCTCGTACAGAAAGCCGATCAGCAGGTATGAGCAAAGGCCCATGATCTCCCAGGCCATAAAGAAGAGCAGGAGATTATCGGCCATGCTCATCAGCAGCATCGCCGCCGTGAAGAGCGAGATGAAGCTGAAGAAGCGGCTCTGGCGGGCATTGGCAGCCATGTAGCCCAGCGAGAAGAGGTGGATGCAGGTCGACGTGATCGTCACCATCGCCAGCATGGCCGCCACGGGGCCATCCACGTAGATCCCCATCGCAAACACGCTCGTCCCGGTAGGCGCCCAGGTGATGCGCTGGACCAGATTCGGCTCGGGGAAGGCGAAGGTCCCATGCCCGACGCTGTTGCCATGCTCCTCGGCGCCGTGCTCCTCGGCGCCATGGCCGGTCGCCAGGCTCACCACCTGCCCCTCGCGGAGCGCCAGGCCCTGCGCCGTCGCGGCGAGCAGGCCCACGGCCAGCACCGTCGCCAGCAGCATGAGCGCGATGGCCGTCCAGCCGCTGGCGGGCTTACTGTGCCGCAGGGGTGTAAAGGTGATCAGCGCGCAGCCGAGCAGGGGCAGCGCCGGAATGAGCCAGGCCAGTTGGAGAAAGAGCGGCATAGTTCAAATCCTGATGTGAAGATATGGGGAAACCGGGTTTCCCTACACCCCTGCCCGTTGGGGCGTCAGGCGCCCCCGACACCGGTTGGATGGGGAAACCGGGCTTCCCCATCCCCCGCCCCTGGGAATGACACAAACCATTCCGGCGGAAGTGATCAGAGCCGACAACCCTTCGCCTCAACCGCGCATCTCCGGCGCTCACCCCCTCAACGAATCCACCGCATCGGCATTCACCGTGAGCCAGTTGCGGTAGATGGCGATCACCATCGCCAGACCCACGGCCGCCTCGGCGGCAGCGACGCAGATGATGAAGATCGCGAAGGTCTGCCCCGAAATGAACCGTGGCTCCAGGTAGCGCCAGAAGGCCACCAGATTGATATTCACGGCGTTGAGCATCAACTCGATGCCCATAAGCACCCCGACCAGGTTACGCCGCGACAGCGCGCCAAACAGGCCGATGCAGAACAATGCCCCGGCAACAACGAGCACCGCTTCGAGCGGAACCGCGGCAGTCATTGCTGAATCTCTCCTTCAGTGATCGGCGTAGCCCGCGGCGCAGGCGCCGGTTCGCCCACCGGCGCTTCCACCGGCGGGGGATGCGCCAGCCGTTTGCGGAGTTCGTGCTCTTCGGCGAGGGTAAGCACGCGGCGGCGGCGCGCACGTTCTTCAAAGGCGATGACGATCGCGCCGATGAGCGCCACGGTGAGGAGCACCCCCGCCACCTGGAACTGCAACAGAAACTCATAGACGAAGGCGCGCCCCAGTTCCGCCACGCCAGCCAGAGGCTCAGGCGTGCCCGGAGGACCAGACGGCGCGGGGACGTTCCAGGAGTGCGAGATGACGGTCGGCACGATTGCCACGGCGAAGAGGAGCGCGCTGATCGCCGCGGTAAGCCAGAGACGCCACCCACCGACCAGTTGCCGTACCCCCTCCCCGGTGACCTGCCGCGTGAGCATAATCGCGAACAGGATGAGAATAGAGATCGCGCCGACGTAGACCAGCACCTGCACGACGGCCAGAAACTCCGCCTCCAGCAACAGGTACAGCGCGCCGACACCGAAGAAGCAGGCGATCAGCCACAGGGCTGCGTGAATGACGTTCCGCACCGTCACCACCATCACCGCCGCGCCAACGATCAGGGCTGCGATCAGCCCGAAGATGATCTGGATGACCGTTGCCATACCCCCCCTACCGCAGCGTGGCGGTTAGCGTATCGCGGTACTCATCAAGGTCAATCCGACCCTGCTCGGCCTGCGAGGCGGCGAAGATGCGCGCGAGCGCGATATAGGCCACACCATTTACGGCCAGGGTGATTGCGAAGGCCACACCCCAGCGCAGGATGGGTGCCCAGTTCTGGGTAAAGGTGATGCCCTGCTCCGGACCCCAGCGGAGAAGCGCCACCCAGATCGCGGCGCTTACGATGTTCACCAGCGTGAGCGGGATGAGGAACTTCCAGCCAAAGTCCATCAACTGGTCCACCCGCAAGCGGGGGAAGGCGCCACGCACCCAGACCATAACGAAGAAGAAGGCGTAGGTCTTGGCCAGCAGGTAGAACACACCCAGGAAGCCGGCCAGGACATTAAACACCCAGGTGCCGTCGGGGTTGGCCGGCGAGATGGCCCGCTCGTAGAGCCAGCTCACGCCGGGCCCCTGCCATCCTCCGAAGAAGATCACCGCCGCGATGGCGCAGAGGAGGAAGTTCAGCACGTACTGTGCCAGGTAGAACAGACCGAACTTCATACCGCTGTATTCGGTCATGTACCCGGCGACGATCTCCGAGTCAGCTTCGGGAATATCGAAGGGCGTGCGCTCACCTTCAGCCAGGGCGGCGATGAAGAAGACGATAAAGGCCAGGAGGCCCACCGGCGTGAAGATGAACCAGCCCAGCCCCAGATCAGGGACACCGGGCACATCGGCGCTGCTGATGAACAGGCCCGCCTGGGCCTCGATCAGTTGCACAATCGAGAGCGTTCCGGTCAGCATTACCACCGCCAGCAGGCTCAGCACGGCGGGGATCTCGTAGCTGACCATCTGGGCCACGGCGCGCATAGCCCCGAGCAGCGCGAACTTGTTGCTCGAAGCCAGGCCGGCCATCAGCAGACCCACCGCGCTGATTGACGAAATGGCAAAGAAGAACAGCAACCCTGCGTTCAGATCCACCGGCACCATTCCCGGCCCCCAGGGCAGCACGGCAAACATCAGCATGGTCGGCGCGACCACGACGCAGGGCGCCAGAAAATGAACCCACCTGTCGGCGGCGGCGGGAACGATGTCCTCCTTGGTGAACATCTTCACGCCATCGGCGATGGGCTGGAGCAGCCCCGCAGGCCCAACCCGGTTCGGACCAATGCGATCCTGCATACGTGCGATAGCGCGCCGCTCGTAGTAGGTGAGGAAGAGCATCTGGAAGGGCGCAATCGCGAACAGGAGGGTGGTGACGACCAGGTGACTGATCAGCGCGATGACCCAACCGGGCCAGTTCCAGCCGAAGGTCGTATTGATCAGACCATTGACGATATCGTACATGGGCAACTCCGGGGCCGATCTCGCAAGCGACTCTATGGCAGGGAAAACCAGCCTTCTCCACCCCTTGCAGTTGTGAGATCGTTCCTTAACTCAGTGCCGCATCATCGGAGGCGTCCGGTCCTCCGCCGTCACCCCCCCCTCTGGTAGTCGGGGGCACCGCGTCGCTCCCACCCCCGGCAGCCTTTTTGGCGGCGTTCTTTGCCCGAATAGCCGCCAGACGGGCAGCCTTTTCGTCGGCGGGGGTTGCGCCAGCGCCTGCGGGGGCCGTGATCGTCTCCGCCGCGGATGTGGCGGCCCCGGCGACGGGCGGGGCAGCGGCAGGCTCGGTGGTCGCGGCCACGTTCGCCTCACCCGGCGCGCCATCCGGGCCTTCGGCAGCCTTTTTGGCGGCATTCTTCGCCCGAATGGCCGCCAGGCGCGCGGCCTTCTCATCGGCGGGCGGAGCTTCGCTCGCCGGCTCACCAGCGGCAACGGGAGGAGCGCCCGGCGCCTCTGCTTGTTTCGCAGCATTCTTCGCCCGAATGGCCGCCAGGCGCGCGGCCTTCTCATCGGCGGGCGCCGCCTCGGCAGGAGCAATCGGCGGCTCCGCCGCGTCACCGGCCTTTTTCGCCGCATTGGCGGCCTTGATCGCCGCGAGCCTGGCCGCCTTCTCCTCAGGGGTCAGCTTACGCCCTTCAGCGGGGGCGGCGGCAGGCGCCGCGGGCGGCGTGGCCGCCGCAGCCGCGGCAGCCGCAGCCTCCAGCTCACGCCGGCGCGCGGCGATCTTCTCGGCCAGGTTCGGAGCCATCCCGATCACATCCGGACGGCGCTTCATGTTCCCCTGCAACTTCTTCATCGCCCCATCGCGCACCTCGGCCCACATCGTCGGCGCGATCCGCTCGTAGTACGAGATCGGGCGGTTCAACTGCTCCTTGAACACCGTCAACTTCTGATGGTCCGCCGTTGACAGCTCAAATTCGTGATCCATCTTGATCGCGTCGAAGGGGCAAACCTCGGCGCAGAAGCCGCAACTCATACAGGCATCGTACTCGATCACGAACTCAGCCACGGCCGGCACCGGCTTCCCGGTCGCCGGGTCTCTGGCCTGGGTCATGTGAATGACCTGGGGTGGGCAGATCCGTTCGCACTGGAAGCACGACGTACAGAGTTCGTGACCGGTCTCATCGTCGTAGAGAAGGATAGGCATATTGCGATAGGCTTCGGGCAACTTCGGGCGCTCCTCGGGATACTCATAGGTAAAGACCCCGTGGATATCGTTAAAGCCCTGGTTCTTACGAAACGATCCCGCCCAGTGCTTCCACACTACCGCCATGCCATCGAGCAGACCCATGCCGGGGAACCGGCGCGCCATTCGCTTCCCTCGCTCGACCGTCACTATCTGACCGCGTTCGATCTTGACCGTCATGGCTCTCTATATCCTCAATCAGCGCTGGTGTGGTTCCAGGCGACTGTACGGTGAAAAGACGCTTTTTCGAGAGGGCTGCGCCCTCCCAAATCCTCCGCCGGGAGGGGTGTGAGGAAACCCGGTTGCCCGTATGTTCGTCAGCCCCCTAGCGATCCACCTCGCCCATCACAATATCAATACTACCCAGGATAACCACCACATCGGCCACCTTATAGCCCCGGCACATATCGCCGAGGGGCGTCAGGTTGATAAAGGAGGGCGCGCGCACCTTATAGCGGTACGGCCTGGGGCTGCCATCACTCACCAGGTAGAAGCCCAGTTCCCCTTTGGGCGACTCGATCCGCGCATAGGCATCGCCGACGGGGGGGCGCACGTTCTGGCGTGCCTTGGGATTGATGTGCCCGCCTCTGGCATCGGGCAACTGCTCGACAATCTGTTCAATAATCCGCTTGCTCTGCCGCATCTCCTCGATCCGCACCAGGAAGCGATCGTACACATCGCCGACCGAGCCGACAGGCACATCAAAATCGAAGCGATCGTAGACGCTGTAGGGTTCAGCCTTGCGAATGTCGTAGGGCACCCCCGACCCCCGCAGCACCGGACCGGTGACGCTATAGGCCAGGGCCAGTTCCTTGGGGAGAATGCCGATACCTTCCGCCCGCTGCATCAGGATCTCGTTCTCGCGCAGGAGTCGTTCCAGCTCATCCACAAACGCGGGCATGGCCACCAGCAGTTCTTTCAATTTAGGCATAAACTCTGGCGGCAGGTCGCGCACCACTCCGCCAAAGCGGAAGTAATTGCACATCATACGCGCGCCGGAGGCCATCTCGAAGAGATCCAGGATCTTCTCGCGTTCGCGCATCCCAAAGGCCAGTTGGGTCTGCCACATGCCCATATCGTTGATGAGGAAGCCCAGCGCCCCGGCGTGGTTCAGGATGCGCGTCAACTCGACCATCAGCACGCGAATGTACTCGGCTCGCTCGGGCACCTCAATACCGGCCAGTTTTTCCACCGCCATCGCATACGCCTGGTTATTGGCCATCGAGTTGAAATAGTCAAGCCGGTCGGTGTAGGGCATATTCTGGAGGTAAGTGTTCTGCTCGGCGATTTGCTCGTGGTTGCGGTGGAGGTAGCCAAACACCGGCTTGAGATCGATAATCGTCTCCCCGTCAACCGTCACCAGCATGCGGAACACCCCGTGGGTGGACGGGTGCTGCGGGCCGATGTTGATCTGGAGTTCTTCGGTCTTGAACATAGCGGGGTCTTTTGTCCTACAGCCGTCCACGCGGCCGCGCCGCACAACAATGCGAACAGGTTTTGCCTGGGAGGTCTGGCCCCACGGCCCTCCTGGCGTAGAGGGCGCGCCAACCCCCGCGGGCAGGGGGGATGGGGAAACCAGGTTTCCCGTGTTCATACCAGCCATCTACGCGGCTGCGCCGCGCAACGCCAGAATGAACGTCATTGTTCCTGGGAAGGCGCAGCCCGCCCGAACCCTCCCATCAGGGAGGGAGGTCGCGTTCCCGCTCACTCATCCGCGCCGATATACTTGTCGCCCTGTTTGGGGAAATCTTTGCGCATAGGCCAGCCCTCAAACTCATCCCACATATAGATCCGCCGGAGGTAGGGATGGTCGGTAAAGACGATCCCGAAGAGATCGAAAGCCTCGCGCTCGTGCAGGTTGGCCCCCGGCCAGTACGGCGTCAGCGAGGGCACCTCTGGCGTCTCGCGCGGAACGCGCACCTTCAACACCAGGCCATCGCCGCCCTCAATCGTGTAGAAGCGGTAGACCAGTTCAAAGATCCCATCGGCCAGATAGTCAACCACAGCGATATCGGAGAGAAAGGCGTAGCCGAGGGTATCGCGAAGGTAGAGCGCCGCCTCGACGATCTGCCCGGCCGCCACCACCGTATCGGTGGTGACGAAAGGCGGCGGTTGCGGGCCATGGGCCGGTGGCGGCGCGACGCGCAGCGGCGTGGCCTCCAGCACTGCGCCGGGCAGATCGCGGGTCATACGCTCGCGCAATTCTTCAGGGCTAAGCCTGGGCATCGCCAACCTCATTCCGCTTCAGATCGTCCACAGCGATCTCCGGGGCTATGCCCCGCGCCTTCAGGATGTTCTCCAGTTCCACGCTCGCATCCATGATCGGGAAGGTACGCACAATCTCGGGGTGTTCGATCTGTCCGCTACGCCGTTCCCCCTGCTCCGGCGAGGTATAGGGGCTGACAAGCGGCAACCCGCCCACCGGGTCAATCAACTTCCCGTCCACCTCAAGGCCCTGCGCGCCGAAGGTGGGCACGGGAAAATCGCTGGTCTGCGGCTTCTCGCCCTGGCCATACCAGCGCACACGCCCGAGTTTCTGTCGGTCGATCTGCTCCTGGAGCGTTATCAGGGCGTGCAGCAAGGCTTCGGGGCGGGGCGGGCAACCGGGAACATACACATCCACCGGAATGAGCAGGTCGATCCCGCGCAGCACGTTATAGCCGTCACGAAAGGGACCGCCCGAGGTGGCGCAGGCACCCATGGAGATCACGTAGCGCGGCTCGGCCATCTGGTTGTAGAGCCGCACCACCTGAGGGGCCATCTTCTTGGTAACCGTGCCGGCCACGATCATCAGATCGGCCTGCCGTGGCGAGGCACGGAACAACTCAGCCCCGAAGCGAGCCACATCGTAGCGGCTGAGCCCGAAGGCCATCATCTCGATCGCGCAACAGGCCAGCCCGAAGGCCATTGGCCAGATTGACGAGCGCCGGCCCCAGTTGTAAAAGCGATTGAGCGTGGAAAGGAAAATGCCCTGCCGCTCCAGATCAAGCTGAATCTCATGCTCGCTCATAGCTCGTACCGGACCGGAGGGCAGCACACCGCGCATCAGGACGGCCGCGCGGAGCGGCGCCCGTTGACCCGGCTACACGTCCTCCTCCGATCCTACACCCATTCTAGGGCGCCTTTGCGCCATTCATAGATCAGCCCGGCGGTCAGAATAATCAGGAACACCGCCGCAGCCGTGAAGCCGTAGAGCCCGAGCTGATTAAAGGCGACTGCCCAGGGGTAGAGGAAGACGACCTCGATGTCGAAGATGACGAAGGCCAGAGCGTAGAGGTAGTACTGCACCTTGAATTGCACGCGCAGATCGCCGATGGCCTCCAGGCCACACTCGTAGGTTGATTGCTTGATCGGCGTCGGACGCTTAGGGCGCAGAAAGAAGGCAAGCACCAGGGGCGCCAGAGGGAACGTCACCGCAGCGACGAAGAAAATGGCAATGAAGGCGTAGTTCGCAAGCATGGCCGTCTTTACCTCTCTGGCGCGGTCTTCGCGTGGAACGCGGCAAGTATAGCATAGTTTTGAACTTACGCGCAAACGTCCTCTTTGCAAAAACCTGCATCAGAAAGAGGTGAAAGCCTCCTTGCGATCTATATCACAAGGGAATTACATTCTTATCTCTGGGGAATACCCCTGGTGCGGTGACGATCTGCTCGCCCGGACAGGCTGCGCTCTCCCACACCTTCCCGGTGGAGAGGACTCGCTGCCCCCACAGGCAGGGGGATGGGGAAACCCGGTTTCCCCATCTGTTCACATCAGCCCTGCGCGGTGAGCAGCTTCAACTCCACGCGCCCGACCCGGATCACGTCGCCGTCGTGTACCTCGGTGCTGGAGCGGACCTCAAAACCGTTCAGGTAGGTGCCGTTGGTGCTCTTGAGATCCTCGAGGTGCCACACGCCGTTGCGCCATTGCAACCGGGCGTGCTCAGCCGAAAGGAAGGTATCGTTGAGCGAGACCTCGACCTCGGTGCTACGACCGATCACGGTGATGGGCGCCAGGGGAAAGCTCTTGCCGACAGGGATGCCCGTCTGCCCGGCGGAGACGACCACCAGTTGCCCGTACTGGCTCGCCGGAGTGGGGGCCGGGCCAGCTCCGCGCAGGTCACGGGCCACCACGCGCAACACCTGCCAGAGGAAGAAATAGAGCAGGAACACCACTGCCACGCGCAGCAGGAGGAGCACAACGCCGATCGAAAGGTTGGCAATGTCAAACATCTACCTGCTTCCACAGAGAAGCTGCCCCAGACACGACCGCGGCGTCACCGCACTACAACACACTGCCAGGAGATGTTCCAGGGAGGGCGTAGCGCTCCCCAACCTTCCCCCGGGCAGGGGCGGCGGCACCTCAGCTATCGCGAAAGGTCAACTCCAGGCCGCCGAGGGAAATGGTATCACCATCTCGCAGGGCCGTTTCGCTGACACGCGCGCCATTGACAAAGGTGCCGTTCGTGCTGCCCAGGTCGGTGATCCAGAAGCGTCGTTGCCGGTAACGCAGTTGGGCATGGTGACGTGAGACGCGGCTGTCTTCGAGGATAATGTCGTTGCCGAGGCCGCGCCCGACAGCGATGGCTGTGCTCTCCAGAGGGATCGAGCGCGGGCCTTCGGGCGTCTGGAGCAGCAGCAGGGCGTGGCTCTTGCGCGCTGGCGGCGCCGTCGTGGCCGGCGGAATGACCTGCGTGGTCTCTGCGCCCTGGCTGCTGGTCATCTCCGCGACAACCTGGATGGAGCGTTTTGGCACCGCGGCGTCTTCGGCCAGAACTACACGGGGATGTTCGAGCATGGCAAAGCCGCGCTCCTGGGCCAGTTCGCTCAAGTAGGTGGCCATTTCCTGTTCCAATTGGCCCCGCACCGGCTCGAAGGCGGCGAAATCTTGCGGGTTGAGGTAGGCGCGGTAGAAGCTCGGCACAATCACCCGCCGGACGCTGATGGATTGCTGGCTCTCCATGGCCCGCTCCAGGCGCCGGGCGATCTCTACCGGCTGCACGGGGCTGCGGAAGAGCCGCGCCACCGACCCCTCCACCAGTTGCTCCATGAACTGCTCAAAGCGGCTCAGCGCCGACATAGACTCGCTCCTCGAGTGAAAGCAGATACTCCCGGGCGGGCTGCGTCCGCCACCCCTTCGCAGGGAGGGGCATGGTGCAACCGGGTTGCCCCCCGTTCGTATCAGCATGGCCCGGGCGAGGGTATTATCCCGAATGCGGCCTTACCGGCTCACCCAGGTAGATCGGCTCCAGGGTCGCCAGATCATCCTGCTCGCCGCCGGCCAGGCGCCGCCAGGCCAGTTCGGCCAGAAAGGCCGGGCGGCGCAGGTTTGCCGCGGGGCGCGGAAAGAGCGCCCGTGGGCCGAGCGCGCGCTTGATCTGAGCGATTGCGCCCTCATCCAGGTCGCCACAGAAGAGGCCCCGGTCCTCAACTTCGGCGCAGAGTTCGGCCAGCGTCAGGTTGCGATCCGGCCCCTGCCGCGCCAGGTCGGCCTCAAACTGGAACATCGCCGTGGCAAAGCGCTCGCGCCCCAGACGGATCAACGGGTAGATCGGCGCCCCGGCCTGCGCGTGCTGGTAGGCCAGGGCCTCCAGGGTGCTGATCCCCAGCAGCGCCAGCCCGCCCGCCAGGGCCATGCCCTTGGCCACACTCATCCCGACCCGCAGGCCGCTCCAACTGCCCGGCCCCAGGGCTACCCCCACTGCCCGCAAGGCCCCGCGCTCCACCCCGGCATAGCCGAGCAGCCGGTCGAGTTGCGGCAGCAGTTGGGCCGTGTGGTTGCGACCCGACTCCCAGACACACTCGGCCAGCGGCCCGCGTCCATCGTACAACGCGATCCCCGTGAGACTGGTCGCCGTGTCAATCGCCAGCAACATGTCCGGTTCTGTCTGTCTACGCTACAGCTTAGCCGCACAGCGACACAGGCTATGTGGGAGGGTACAACCCTCCCACACCCTCCGGCTGCCGGGGCCCCACCACCCCCGTAGGATTGGGGCAACCCGGTTGCCCCGGTTTCTTGTATCAGCTATGGAACGCCGTTTCTTTGAACGCCGTGACCAGTTCAACGTAGCGCCGCCCGTGGGGCACAAAGCGGAGCCGGCGCTTGGTTTCACTGAGGTGCTGCATATAGATCGCCAGATGGTCGGCAGGAACAAGCGTAAGGGCCCGTTCGGGCCACTCAACCAGACAGATGCCCTCGCCAGACCAGAGTTCATCGAGGCCGATGGTTTCCAGCTCGCGCTCCTCGGCGATGCGGTAGAGATCGACGTGGTAGATCGGAATGCGCCGGTGACGCGGGCCGGCGCGGTACTCATTCACCAGGACAAAACTGGGGCTGGTTACCAGATCGGGCGAATCGAGACCCCGCGCGACCCCGCGCACGAACCGGGTCTTCCCCACGCCAAACGTGCCCACCAGCAGCACCAGATCGCCCGCGCGCAACTGCTCGCCGAGCCGCTGGCCGATGCGCTCGGTCTGCGCGGGGCTGTGGCTGATAAAATCAAGTTCGTGGGCGGTCTGGGCCGCCGGCAGGCGCTGGTCGCTCATCGGCTGTATTGTAGCACGGCGGGGCGTACCTGCGGATCGAGGGGAACGGCAGGCGTGGCAGCAGCCCGGCGAGGAGACCAGTGGCAATGATGGCCTGGGTCAGCCCGGCAATCGTATCCGGCGTGCGCTCGCCGAGGATAAACACGGCGGGGATGAGCCAGCTCAGCCCCAGCGGGTACCAGGGCCAGGTAGGGCGCCAGCGGATGACCACAAAGGCGATCCCAACGGCAATGTAGATCACCGAGAGCGGGTAGAGCAGCGTATTCAGCAGCACCAGGGCGCCGAAGGGATCGTGGCGCCCGTGGCGCCACCACAGGGCCACGGCCAGCACCCCCAACGCAGGGCCAAGTGGCAAGGCGAGCAGTGGCCGGTCAGGCAGGGCAACGCGATAGGCATTGAGGCCGTGGTACCACTGCACATAGATCTGCGGGCCGGCGATGAGCACCACGCCCCCCCAGAGCAGCGCGCACAGGCCGGCAAAGGCGCCAAGCAACTGCCAGCGGCGCTCGCGCAGCGCCAGCAGCAGCAGCCATCCCGCCCCCAGGATGGTTGCCTGGGGTTTGAGCAGGCACAGGGCCAGCAGTAACGCCGCGCGACGGTCGTGGCCGGCGCGCAACGCCTGCTCAGCGAGCATCAGGCCCACCAGGGCCAGCAGCGTGGTTTGTCCGATCACCAGCCCCTGCGTCAGCGGCAACCACAGCAGGAGCCAGGGCAGGGCTACCCGCCCGCTCATCCGGCTGGCCCAGCGTTCAAAACCAAGGATTGAGAGGAGTTGCACCAGTACACCGCTGACCTGCCATGGCAACAGCGCCAGGGGCGCGACCAGTACCAGCGTCGCCGGCGGGTAAGCGTACCAGCCGGCCTCGTAGGCGGCGCCGTCGGGCATGCTGAACGCGCCGTACGGGTCGCCCCCGCTCAGCCAGTGCCACACGGCCCCCATGAGCGAACGCCAGTCCGATAGCCAGAATTGCTCCATCGGCGCACCTCTCCGCGCACGCTGCGTCTGAACCATCCCTGGACCCAGGGTAGCACAGCACCATTACGACGCCAGGTCTGATGTGAAGATACAGGGAAACCGGGTTTCCCCTTACCCCACGGGGTGGCAAGCCCGCCCCATCCGGAGGGTTTGGGAAGGCTAGGCCCTCCCAGGAAACACCCTGTTTTCACCTTGTTAGCAACCCGGGAGTATCAGACTGTCTCGGTACCGGCGCACTATAGGCGCTCATACGACTGACCGATATACTTGTCTGGCAAGGGGCAGTTTTCGGGATGGCTGTGCCCTCCCAGAAACCAGCCGCCCTGATGCGCGCGGGGAAGCTTGCTGTCCCCTATGCTCACGTCAGGCGCCCATACGGCTGCGCCGCCCGATGACTCAGGGAGGGGCGTGGGGAAACCCGGTTTCCCCAGATGTTCACGTTAGTGGAGGCCTATGCGCTACCTGCTCGATCAGCAATCCTATGACGAAATGCTCCGCCGCACCGGCCACCCGCGCGATTGCTTCGTTCGTGATAACGAATACCTGCACCACCTGTATATTGACGGCGTCAAATACACCGTTGCGCGCGCGGTCTACGCCTGTCTCAAGGAGGCCCAGACCAGGGGCGACAGCGATGCCATCCTCCACCTCCAGATGCATGTGCAGGATCTGGAGCAACTGATCGCCGAGGCCCGCGCGCGGGGCGAGAACATCGCCAGCCTGCGCGCCATCGGCGACCCACCGCCGTCGGATGACGAAGCGCGCCCTCAACTGAACAATAGCTTCCTGCCTGCCCCACCCCAGACGCTGGCGGAGACCGGTTTGAACCGCACCTTTCTGACCGAGCACCTCCTGCGCGTGCTCTACAACCGCGGGCGTATGACCGGTCGAGAACTGGCCGATGCGCTGTGTCTCTATTACCGGATCGTCGAGGAACTGATCGCCGATCTGCGACGAGTCGAGCAGATTGACATCATCGGCCAGAAAGGCTTCGGCGACATCAACTACGAGTACGTGCTCACCCCCCGCGGGCAGGAAGCGGCACAGGCGGCCCTGGAGAAGACCCAGTACGCCGGGCCGACCCCCGTGCCGATTAACGACTGGATCGCCTCCGTCAAGGCCCAGACGGTCAAGAATGTCAGGGTAACGCGCAAGAACATCCGTGACGCCTTCCAGGGCCTGGTCATTGATGAGTCGATCCTGAACTCTGTCGGCCCGGCGGTCAACTCAGGATCATCGGTAATGCTCTTCGGCTATCCTGGCAATGGCAAGACCACCATCGCCGAGCGCATTACCCACCTGATGGGGGATGACATCTTTATTCCTCATACCATCTACGCCGACGGTGCGATCATCAAAATGTACGACGCCATCGTGCATGAGCCCCCAAAGCGCCCCTGGGACGATCAGCAGGAGTTTGACCAGCGTTGGGTGCGCATCAGCCGCCCGGTGGTGATCGTCGGCGGCGAGTTGACCCTGGAACAGTTGAACTTGATCTACAACGCTACTTCGAAGATCTACGAGGCGCCGTTCCAGATGAAGGCCAACTGTGGCATCTTTTTGATTGACGACTTCGGGCGGCAGCAGGTGCGCGTCTTCGACCTGCTCAACCGCTGGATCGTGCCCCTGGAGAAACGCTTCGACTACCTGAACACCGTCACAGGGCAGAAGATCCAGATCCCCTTCGACCAGTTGATCATGTTCTCAACCAATCTGGATCCGAAGGATCTTGGTGATGAGGCCCTGTTACGGCGCATTAAGTTCAAGTTCGAGATCATTGATCCGACCGAGGAGCAGTGGCGCGAGATCTGGAAGATTATGTGCAAGGTTCGCGGTGTGCGCTACGACGATCGGGCGCTCGATTACCTGGTCAACAAGTGGTACAGGCCAGATAATCGCCCTTTTCGGATGTGTCAACCCCGCGATATTCTCGACCAGTTGATTTCGATCGCAAAATACAATATGGAGCAACCGGCCCTCACCGCTGACCTGCTCGACGCCGCCTGTTTGACCTACTTTCCCAGCAAGGAAAAGAAGAATTTCGGGGCCAAGGTGCGGTTGGATCTGTAAGCGAAGTTCAGAGAGGAGCCGGCTGCCTCTTGCGGGTAGAGTTTTCGAGCCACGGACTCTGAACCTCACTCCCGTCTCCCCACTGCTTTGACATTACATTTGGGAGGGCGTAGCCCTCCCAAACCCTCCCGGCACGGGGGGCTTGCCTCCCTGGCAGGGGGTTGGGGAAACCCGGTTTCCCCGATGTTCATATCAGACGCCTGTGCGGCTGCGCCGCACCCTGACAAGATGAAAACAGGTTCTTTCCCGGGAGGGCTGCGCCCTCCCACACCCTCCCCGCTGGGGGAGGGAACCGGGCGCCTCCCCCCAGCGGGGGAAGGCTGGAAGGGGGGCGAACGCTCCAGACCCTCCCCCCCGGGCAGGCTGGCCCTGGTGCTGCTGGCGGCAGTGTATCTGGGGTTACGCTTGCCTGCGCTGCTGGCGCTGCCGCTGTTCAACGACGAGGCGGTCTACCTGGTGCGGGCCCAGTTCTTTCCGGCGATGTTCGGCGCACCGGGGATTGCCAGCGCAACGTTGCCGGAGGGCAAGTTCCTCCAGGAACTGGTGCTGGCGGCCCTCGCTCCGCTGCCGGTCGATCCGCTGATCCTCGCCCGCCTGCTGTCGATGGTCTGTGGCCTCGCTACGGTGCTGGTGCTGGCCGCGATGGGACGCGCCCTGGGCCGGCCCGGGGCCGGTGTGCTGGCCGGCTTGCTCTACGCCCTCTCGCCTCTGGCCGGCCTGCACGACGTGCTGGGCCTGCCCGACAGCATGCTGACCCTGGTGAGCACACTGTTGTTGTGGGCCAGCACAGGCTTCGCTACCCGTCCAACAGCAAGCAGGCGCGACGCGCTGCCGGTTGGGGCGCTGCTGGCGGCGGCAAGTCTGGTCAAGCTCTCGGGGCTGTTCCTGTTCACGCTGCCGGTGCTGGCAGTTCTGCTCCTGCCGGCGGCCCACTCCGAACGCTGGCGGCGCCTGAGCCTGCTGCGCACAGCCCTGCTTGTTGCGCTGCTCTGCCTGGCCTGCCTGGCGCCGTTTCACTACGGTAGCGCCGAGCGGCACAAGCTCGGCACGAACGAATCGCGCATTGTGGTCGTGCAGCAGCACACCGTCGCCGTTGGTGATTGGCTGCTGCGCTACCTGCCCGGCCCGCTGCTGATCGCACCGGTACTGGCCCTGGTCCTGCACCGCCGGCGTCGGATGGCGCCGGTTGAGCCGCTCAATCGTTCCCGGGACGACTCTTCCGCAAACGCGCGTCTGACTGTCCTCTTCCCTGGAGGCGCGGATGGAGGGTCGTCGCGACGAACCCGCCTTCCCCCGCCGCCTGCATGCATCCCCTCTGCGCCACACGCTCCCCCCCCAGCGGAAGAAGCTCTCCTCCGTGCGCCCGTCAGGCAGGCCGGAGAGCGGAGCGACCGGCTTGCCCCTGTGTCTGCCACGGATCGAGAGGGCGCGTCGGCGTCGAGAGCCATCGAAACCCCGGATGCAGGCACGGACAGCTCTACACCCGGCACGGGCCGTCTGACAGGTTTTTTGTTGCTGGCGGGGCTGGCGGTGATTGCCAGCTTTGTGCTCATCGGAACCACGCTCTACTCACGCTACCTGCTCCCCGCGTGGCCGCCATTGCTCCTTGCCGCGGCGCTGGGAACCACCAGTCTGTGGGGCCTCAGGCGGGCGCCGCGGATCACGGCGCTCCTGGCTCTGGTGGCGGCAGGCGGGTGGGGGCTGATCTGGATGGGATGGTTCGCAACTGCGCCGCTTACGGCCCCGTTGGCCCGCCAGGATCGGGGCCAGTATCTGGAGAGCTGGACCGCGGGTCATAACCTGGAGCTCCTGCTGGCAGACCTGCGCGCCGCAGCGACGGCCCACGGGCGCCTGACGCTGGTTAACCACAACCAGCCGCGGCTGGTCCACCTCGCAACTGTGCTCTATCTGCGAGATATTCCCGCCATACGCCTGGTGGAGGAGGATCTGACCCACCCGGACGCGCCCGCGCGTCTGGCAAACCTCGCCCGGGTAGAACCGACGCTGCTGGTGGTGGTCGCAAGTTC
>JBDNDG010000199.1:0-8024 GCA_046719255.1 Chloroflexaceae bacterium | reverse complement strand
GGCGGATGGCCGCCGGGCCCGGTCGCCGGGGGCATCGCTGGCCTTGCCGCCGGCTGGAGCTACCTGCGTACCGGCAAGCTCACCGCCGCGGCTCTCGCCAGCGGGCTGGTGGTACTGGGGATGAGTCTGCTGTAAACACAGGGCAATCCGGGCTTCCGCATACCCCTGTCGCCCGGGTGGCAAGCTCTCCACACCGGGAGGATTGGGGAGGACGTAGCCCGCCCGCGTAAACGTGCAGGGGTTGCAGGGCAACCGGGCGGCCCGCACCCCACCTCGAGGCAATGGCCGGTGCCCCTCCATACAACGAGCGAGAAGGAGAACCTGCATGACCGCCCCGACCGCGGCCGCGCCACCGATTGATGATCGCCGCGAACTCCTTGGCTGGTACTTCTACGACTGGGCCAACTCGGCCTTTTCGACCACTGTCGTCACCGTCTTTCTCGGGCCGTTTCTCACCTCCATCACCGAGGCCGCCGCCGACGAGCGCGGTCTGGTCTACCCCCTCGGCATCCCCGTCGCTGCCGGCGCGTTCTTCCCCTACATGGTCTCGCTATCAGTCCTGCTCCAGGTCTTCTTTCTGCCAATCCTTGGCGCCATCGCCGACTACTCTCACGCCAAGAAGGGTATGCTCGCGACCTTCGCCTACATCGGCGCGATTGCGACGCTGTTGATGTACTTCCTGGACGGCAACCGCTACTTCCTCGGCGGGCTGTTGTTCCTCATCGCCAATCTCTCCTTCGGCGCGTCCATCGTGTTTTACAATGCCTTCCTGCCCGAAATCTCCAGCCCCGACCGGCGCGATGCGGTCTCGTCGCGCGGCTGGGCTATGGGCTACCTGGGCGGCGGCCTGCTTTTGCTTGCCAATCTGATACTGTTCAGCAACCGTGAGGCCCTGGGCCTGTCGACCAACCTGGCCGTGCGCATCAGTCTGACCTCGGCAGGGCTATGGTGGGCGATCTTCACCATTGTTCCACTGCTCACCCTGCGCCGCCGGGAGCCGTTGAAACGTCTCCCGCGGGGGGAGCATTACCTGACCATCGGCTTCAAACAACTGGCGCACACCTTCAGCCAGATGCGCCACTATCCGCAGACGCTGCTGTTCCTGGGGGCCTACCTGCTCTACAACGATGGCATCCAGGCCGTCATCGCCCTGGCCTCACAGTTCGGAGCGCGGGAACTGGGTCTGGATCAGAGCATTCTCATCCAGGCGATCTTGATGGTGCAGTTCGTGGCCTTCTTCGGAGCGCTGGCCTTTGGCTGGGTGGCGCAGCGCATCGGCTCAAAGCGCGCCATTCTGCTCAGCCTGGTTATCTGGGGCGGGGCGGTGGTATATGGCTACGTTATGCCGGCAGGCGTACCCGCGCAATTCTTCCTGCTGGCCGCGGTGATCGCCGTGGTGCTGGGCGGTAGCCAGGCCATCAGCCGCTCGGTCTTCTCGCTGATGATTCCGAAGGGGCAGGAGGCCGAGTACTTCGGTATCTACGAGGTGAGCGAGCGAGGAACGAGCTGGCTGGCACCCTTTCTCTTCGGTCTGGCCTACCAGTTCACCAGCAGCTACCGCATCGCGATCATCTCGCTGATCATTTTCTTTGTGGCTGGATTCGCCCTGCTGCTCTTTGTGGACGTGCGGCGGGCCGCCGAGGCGGCGGGCAATGTGGCCCCGGCGAACGCGTAGAGGTCCGCGCGGTGAGGTTTTGCGTGGCGTGGGGAAACCCGGCGGGGCTGCCCCTGCTCCGTTCAGCGGCGCGGTGGGCGCCGCTGCTGCCCCTTAGCGCCACGCTCGACCATTGTTTGCCAGGCGGCATCGGGGTCAGGAGGACGGGCAAGGATCTGGTCACTTACGCGGTGGGCCTGCGCATCGTTGAGCAAGGCCAGTTCCCGTTCGCGCTCCTCGGCTTCAGGGTTCAACCGGGCATACTCCCGCCAGAGCCGCCAGAGCAGGACAACCAGACCAACCAGCGCCAGCGCGGTCAGACCGAAGAGCAGGTAGAGCGTCATCGACGCCCCTCCCGGCGCTGCTTGAAGAAAATACCCGCCGCCTCGGTGCGGTTGCTCACGCCGAGTTTCTGGTAGATATTCTGCAGGTGAAACTTGACCGTATTCTCGCTAACGTTGAGGCGCTGGGCGATCTGCGTATTGGTCAGCCCCTGGGCCACCAGCGAGAGCACTTCGGCCTCGCGCTCGGAGAGATCGGCGGCGGGGCCGGGACGCTGCCGGTGCTGGCGCAACCAGCGGCGGGCCGCCTGGGGAAAGACCAGTTGCCCCTGATAGACCTGGCGGATGCAGGCCACTGTTTGCTGGGGTGGCTCGGTCTTGAGGGCAAAGCCATCGGCTTCGGCTTCGAGGGCCGACTGGATGGTATCGCCATCGTAGAACGCCGAGAGCACCAGCACCTTGGCCGGTAGCCCCTCGGCGCGAATACGCTGCAAACACTCAATGCCGCTGACCGTGGGCATCTGCAAATCGAGCACCACCACATCCGGCCGCAGTGCGCGCACCGCGTCAAGCACCTGGTCACCATCGTTGGCGGTGCCAACCACCTCGATATCGCCCTCGGCCTCGATCAGCGAGCGCAGCCCCTCCAGCACCAGAGCGTGATCATCGGCAAGAAAAACTCTAATCATTTCTCGCGTATGGCACATCAACCCGCACTCGCGTGCCCAGACCAGGGGCACTCTCAATACTAAAGCTCCCGCCCAGCAGGTGCACTCGCTCGCGCATCCCCTCCAACCCGAAGTGACCGGCCAGGGGTTGCTGCATCACAGCGGCAACATCGAACCCGCAGCCATCATCGCTCACCTGCATCACGATCCTGCGCCCGTCACAGCTCAGGGTAACGCTATGGTGCCGGGCGTGCCCGTGGCGCGCGGCGTTCGAGAGAGCCTCTTGCAGAATTCGGTATAGGGAGATTTTAACTGGTAGCGGCACCGTTGGCAACTCGCCAAGGATCTCCAGACTGACCGGATTGCCAGTCAGCTCTTCGTGCTGGATCACCAGCCCTTCAAGAATGGAGACCAGATCGCGGCGCTCGAACTCGGGGGGGCGAAATGCGCCCATAAAGTTGCGGATCTCGTTGAGCGCATGCTCCAGCAACCCGACACTGCGCCTGATCCGCAGCAGTTCATCGTTGAGCGCCGACTGCTGCGCCAGGCGCCGTTGTACTACGTATAACTGTGATAATGCGGCGAAAATATTCTGAACCGGACCATCGTGAATGTCGAGGATGATCCGGCCCACTTCGCGCTCAGCGATTTCAAGGAACCGCCCGGAGGCCTCTGTGTTCCCGTTGTCCGGTTGAGTGCTTGTCATGGCTGCGCCGCCTTTCCAGACATGTGGGCATATTATACACCCCACCGGAATGCGACAACACAGGCCCCTGCGGTCCCTCGGAGTAATGATTTCTTAACTGACCTTTCTCTTCCTGATGTGAAGGGATGGGGAAACCAGGTTTCCCCATCCCCCTGCCCGTGGGGAGGAGAAGGGGCTGGAGGGCGCGAGCGCGCGGCTGCCACGGCCTGCCGCCGGCTCCGTCACCCCCGCGCCTCCCCTCAGCGCACCTCCACCCCCAGGCGGCCGAGCAGCACCTTGTAGGGATCGGGATTATCCGGGTGCCATTCGAAGCGCGCGCGCTCGAACCACTGCACAGTCAGCGCCCGCCCCTCGATCGTCTCGGTCTGCGGCTCGCTGAGGGGCAGGCCGAACAGGGCGATGCTCTCGGCCAGACTGTAACCGCGCCGCCCGTCGAACTCCAGACCTCGGGCGCGATAGTAGCTCAGAAATGGCTCGCAGAGACTGATGCCGGTTTCGGCGAAGGAGAGACAGCCGGCAGGCGTGTTGCCGGCCCGGCTCGACTGGCGCCAATCGCGGCCCTGACGCGCCAGCCCCTCGGCGCCGAGGCGCCCGAGCAGCACGTCGTAGGGCCGCTGGTTCTGCGGGTGCAGCTCCAGGCGGTTGCGCTCGAACTCCTGGGCCTGCACCTCGCGCCCCTCGATGGTTATGCTGCGCTGCGGGCCGATGGGTAGCCCGAAAACCGGCAGGCCGCCGTGCTCGCGCCAGTACTCCAGAATGCGCCCGCAGACCTGATGGCCCGTTTCCGGGAAGGTCTGGCACTGCGCCGGAGCCGGTTGCGGCGGAGACGCGGCCTGACCCACCTCGCGGCGGAAGCGCTCGCTCAACTCGCGGGTCAGGCGCAGGTAGAGGTCGCCGTACTGCTCACTCGGTTCGATGTGGCTGCCCTCGTAGAACTCGTTGAAGCTGGTCAGCACCACCGCCTGGGCATTGCGTTCGATGGCCGTCTGCCAGGTGCTCCGGTAGTACTCGCCGTTCTGACGGTCGCGGGCGTGGCCGCCACGGATGCGCAGGTCGTCGTAGCCCGGCATCACCGTGGCCACAAAGGGCCGGTTCTGGCCGTTGGCGCGGTTCCACTGGTCGAGACGGCTTGCATACGAAGCCATGGCCGCGCCGGGCCGACGCTCCCAACTGATGTCGAAGTAGTACAGCGCATCGTAAACCTCCAGATAGCTGAAGGTGTCGGTGCCGCCAAACCAGAACTGCTCGCGCCCCGGATCGGCACGGTTCCGCAGCTCGCGCCAGGTGCCAACCCCACCCAGCGCGGGCGGGTTGAACCAGAACACCACCGGACGGCCCTGGTAGCGCAGGTAGTTCGGCTGGCCGAAAAAGTCGCGCTTCAGCACATCAATCGCCCGCGTCAGGCTTTCAACGCTCCGCAGGGAGCTCCATGCCGAATGGTCGGGGATGATCGCCACCTTGAGGTCGCGGCCTCCGTCACGGGCCAGTTCGATCAGGCGGCGGCAGCGCTTGTTCAGCCGGTCCTCGTCGGGGCCGTACCAGGTGCAGACCAGGGCATCAATGCCCGCGTCGTCGGCCTGCTGCACATGGCGCCGCATGGCCTCCTCGTCGCCGCCACTGTAGCGCGGTGACGGCAGATCGCTCATACGGCTGTACGACCAGTCCGAATGCTCCCACCATGGGTAGTAAAAGGCCATAATGGGCCGGTCAGCGGTCGCCCGGGCCGGGGCGACCGGGGGGATTATCAGGCCCGCCAGGATCGCCAGGATCAGAAGCGGTCCGAGTCGCTGCAGGGGGTGGTGATGAGACATGCTGACTCCTTCTGGTGCGATAGTCGCTTGCAGCGCATCGCCCCCGATGGGACGCGCCAGACTCGGCCGCTGTCGCGCTAGCTCACGAACCGGTTGCCCGGAACCGCTCCGGGATCTGGCCGGGCCTGGCATGACGTTCGACCGGGCGGCGCGGCCCCTTATGGCAATCGTTCCGTTCCTATCCCCGGCATTCTACCCTCTTCCGTCTCCGCAGGCAGTAGCCCTTCGGTCCTGTTGCGGCCCCATATCCACCAGCTGTGCCCCTGCCCATCGGGGCGCCAGGCGCCCCCAACACCGGTTGGGGGATGGGGAAACCCGGTTTCTCCATATGCTCACGTCAGGGTGCGTTAGGGCTGGCCGCGCGCACACGCTACCGGCGCGCTAGCCAGCGCCGATCTGCGGTATGATAAAAAGAACAACCGCCAGACAGACCAGCAGGAGATTCCCATGCTCACCGACCGCGCCCGCGAGACGCTCTACGCCTGGGTCGCCGCCGACAGCCTGCGCAAACACTGCGAGGCCGTGTCGGCCTGCATGGTCCACTTCGCCCGGCAGGGCGGCGCGGACGCCGACCTGTGGGGCGCCGTGGGCCTGCTCCACGATATGGACTTTGAGCGCTACCCTGATATGCCCGAGGAAACCCCCGCGGTGCATGCGCTGTCACGCGCCCTTGTCGCCGGCGAACCGGTGCCCGACACACTACCGGGGCACCCCTTCTATGGGGTGAAGTATCTGCGCGATAGCGGCTGGTCCCCTGAGGTGCTGCGGGCCATTCTCAGCCACGCCGATTACAGCGGCATCGTCCCCGAGTCGCCTCTGGAGCGCACTCTGTACGCCGTGGATGAACTGAGCGGCTTTGTGACCGCCGTGGCCCTGGTGCGCCCGGACAGGTCCATCCACAGCGTTGAAGTCGCCTCGGTGAAGAAGAAGATGAAGGACAAGGCTTTTGCAGCCAGGGTGAGCCGCGAGGGTATTCGTCACGGTGCGGAGGTCATCGGTATGCCACTCGACGACCTGATCGCCGAGGTCATCGCGGCGCTGCGCGCCGCGGCGCCGCGCCTGGGGTTGCAGGGCACGCCTTGAGGCCACGCCGCGCCATCCCCTGGTTCGACTATGCTTCCCCACCACATCTGGCCCGATACGGCCACCATCAGCGCCGGGCGGCTTCAGCTCGGCGGCTGCGACGCGCAGGCCCTCGCGGCGGCCCATGGCACGCCCCTTTACGTGTTCGATGCGGCGACCCTGCGCGGGACGATGCGCGCCTACCTGGCCGCCTTTCGACACCAGGGGCTGCCCTTCGGGGTACACTACGCCGCCAAGGCCCTGCTCACAACGGCCCTCGCCCAGATCGTCGCCCAGGAGGGTCTGGGGCTGGACGTTGTCTCCGGCGCTGAGTTGCTGGTGGCGCGGCGCGCCGGGGTGCCGATGGAGCAGATCCACTTCCACGGCAATGCCCGCGGCGACGCGGAACTGGAGCGCGCTGTGGCGTGGGGCGTCGGCGCCGTGGTGGTGGATACGCTTGATGAACTGGAGCGGCTCGCCGCGCTGACCGTCGGCCGCGCGCAGCCCCAGGGCCTCATGCTGCGCGTGGCGCCGGATATCGAGGCGCGCACCCATGCCTACATCGCTACCGGTGGCGCCGACTCAAAGTTCGGTCTGCCGCCCGAAGCGCTCGACGCCGCCGCGCGGATAGTCCGAGAAAGCACCGGCCTGCGCTTCCTTGGTCTGCACGCCCATATTGGCTCGCAACTCTTCGACCTGGAGCACCTCCGCGCCACCGTGGCCATTCTGGTGCGCCTGGCAGCGCGCCTCCGCGCCCGCCACGGCCTGACGACGGAGGAACTCAGTCCCGGCGGGGGTCTGGGTACGCCCTATCTGGTCGAAGAAGCCCCTCCCGACCTCGAAGCCTACGCCGCGACCCTGAGTGCCAGCCTGCGCGACCACTGCGCCGCTCACGCCCTGCCGCTGCCGCGCCTGACGGTCGAACCGGGACGCTCGATTGTCGCCCGGGCCGGCGTGGCCCTCTACACCGTGATGGGGCGCAAACTGGCCGCCGATGGCTCGATACGGTACCTGTACGTGGACGGCGGCATGGCCGATAATCTACGCCCGGCGCTCTACCACGCCCGCTACACCGCCCTGCTGGCCAACCGCGTCGAGGCGCCCCCCGGCCCGCCTGTCACCGTCGCCGGGCGCTACTGCGAGGCGGGCGATGTGCTGCTGCGCGATGTCCGCCTTCCGCTGGCCCACCCCGGCGACCTGCTGGCCGTTGCCACCGCCGGGGCCTACACCCTCAGCATGGCCAGCACCTACAACCTGGTGCCCCGCCCGGCCGCCGTTCTGGTCGCCGGGGGACGCGCCCGCCTCATCCAGCGCCGCGAGACCGAAGCCGATCTGCTCGCGCGCGATGTGCCGCTGTGGTGACGCGGCGCAACCGCGCAGAGGGGCCAGAGCCAGTGCGGGTGGCTCTGCGACCTACAATAACAACGACACCGTGTAGATCACCAATCCTGCCAGCCCTCCCACCACGGTACCGTTGATGCGAATAAACTGCAAATCGCGCCCGATGGCCAGCTCGACCTTGCGCGTCACCTCGAAGGTCTCCCAGGAGCGGACGGTCTGGGTCACAAAATCGCCGGCCGCGCGTCCGTAGCGCCGCACCAGGTAACGCATCAGTTCTTCGGTCCAGCCCTCGACCCGCCTGCGCCACTCCGGGTCGCGTTCGAGGACATCGCCGACGTGACTGAGGCCCTGGGCAATCGAGAGGCGCAGTGGCGAACCTGGTGTGGCACTCTGGATCAGCAGGTGTGCCTTCACGTCCTGCCACAGGTTCCCTGCCACCTCACGCAAACGCGGGTGCTTCAACAACTCCTGTTTCAACTCCTCACCCCGAGCGCGCACCTG
>JBDNDG010000198.1:0-8102 GCA_046719255.1 Chloroflexaceae bacterium | reverse complement strand
CCGATCTGTACTTCGGCGCCCAGCCGGTGGTGCTCACCCTGGGCTACTACGAGTGCCCGATGCTCTGCTCGCTGGTGCGGAACGGCCTGGTTGATGCCTTGAACAAGGTGCCGCTGACGGTCGGGAGCGACTTCCAGGTGGTCAATGTGAGCATTGACCCCCGCGAGACGCCGATGAACGCCGCCAGTAGTCGCGCAGCCGTGGTCTCGCGGTACAACCGGCCCGAAGGTAAGGCCGGCTGGCACTTTCTCACCGGCCCCCAGGACAGCATCACCAGTCTCGCCGAGGCGGTGGGCTTCAAGTACTTCTACGATGAACGGATTGACCAGTACGCGCACGCCGCGGGTATCCTGGTGCTTACACCCGAGGGACGCCTGGCGCGCTACTTCTACGGCATCGAGTTCAATCCCAGCGATGTGCGCCTGGGGATCGTCGAGGCTTCGGGTAACAAGATCGGCACGCCGGTCGATCAGTTGCTCCTGCTGTGCTACCAGTTCGACCCCGCCACCGGCACCTACACTGGCCTGGTTCTGACCCTGGTGCGGGTGGGCGGCATTCTCACGGTTATCGCACTGCTTGCGTCGTTGTATCTGCTGAGTCGTGGTTCGGGTCGCCCCGGCGCCCCGGGGGCGCCGCCTGGCCCGGTGGCCGCTTCGGGGTAAGGCCCTCGACGGGATGGCGGGCGCGGCGCGCCCCGGATAGGATGCTGTATGCGCAACTTTCCTCTGTTTCCCGATCAGGCGTCAACCTTCGCCGGTCAGGTCGACGCGCTCTACTGGGTGCTGGTTGGCCTGAGCCTGATCTTTGGCGGCGTCCTGCCCTTCATCATTCTCTTCTTGATGGTACGCTACCATCGGAGTAATAAGGCAGTGGACCGTCTGAACCAGGTCCACTCCAACCTGGCCCTTGAGTTGACGTGGTCAGGCATTCCTCTCCTGATGGTGATGGGGGTATTCTTCTGGGGCGCCTTCCTGTACGTGCATATCCGCACTCCCCCGAAGCAGACGCTCGAGGTGTACGTGATCGGCAAGCAGTGGATGTGGCACGCCCAGCACCCCAATGGCAAGCGCGAGAACAACGAATTGCACGTGCCGATCAACCGTCCGGTGCGTCTGATTATGACCTCGCAGGACGTGATCCACAGCTTCTACATTCCCGCCTTTCGGGTGAAGCAAGACGTGCTGCCGGGGCGCTACACGTCAATGTGGTTTGAGGCCACCCAGCCGGGTGAGTATCATCTGTTCTGCGCCGAGTACTGCGGCACCGAGCATTCGCTGATGGTAGGCCGGGTCGTGGCCCTCAGTGTGGCCGATTACGAGCGCTGGCTGGTGACGCCGGGCGAGGTCATTTTGCCCGATGGGAGCAGCGGCGCCGCGGCCTCCCCGCCGGTGCTGGTGCCCGCCGGGGGCGATCCGATGGCCCTGGTCGGCGAGCAACTCTTCACTAACCTCGGCTGCGCTGGATGCCACCGTATGGACGGCGCCGGGATCGGCCCCAGCCTCCAGGGACTCTACGGTTCCCAGGAGCGTATGAGCGATGGCACAGTGGTCACCGCCGACGAGAACTACCTGCGGACGTCGATCCTCAATCCCGGCGCACAGATCGCCGCCGGCTACCAGAATGTGATGCCTTCTTATGCCAATCAACTCAGCGAGGATCAGATCAATCAATTGATCGCCTATATCAAGTCACTGGCTGACGGCGGAAGCAGCGGCAGCAGCACGGGTGGCGGCGCAAGCGGCGCAACCGGGGCCGCTACGGGAAGTAGCACCGAAAACGCCAGCGCGCCTCCGCCATTCGATGCAGCTCTGGCGGCGCAGGGCGAGCGGGTGTTTACCAACCTCGGCTGTGTCGGCTGCCATCGCAGCGACGGCGCCGGCATTGGCCCGCGGCTGGAAGGGTTGTACAATACTCAACAGCGCCTGGCCGATGGCAGCGTGATCACCGCCGACGAGGCCTATCTGATCGAATCGATCCGCAACGCCCCGGCAAAAGTGGTCGAGGGCTACCCGCCAGTGATGCCGGTCTACGGCAACCAGCTCAGCGATGAGCAGGTACGCCAACTGGTCGAGTATATCAAGTCAGTAGGGGACTGAAGCTATGGCGACGACGGCCCTGCCGCAGCGCGGCTACCTGCACGACGACACCCCGAACCTCGGCGAGTGGATCAGGTCGTGGCTGTTTACGATTGACCATAAACGCATCGCCATTCTGTACCTGCTCGCCATCAACTTCTTTTTCCTGCTGGGGGGGCTGGCGGCTACCTTCGTGCGTATCGAACTGATCACCCCCCAGGGCGACTTGATGTCGTCGGACGTGTACAACCGCATGTTCACGCTCCACGGCGTGATCATGATCTTCTTCTTCCTCATTCCGGCCATTCCGGCGGTGCTGGGTAACTTCTTGATGCCGCTGATGCTCGGCACGCGCGACCTGGCTTTTCCACGCCTGAACTTGTTGAGCTGGTACCTGTACATGTTTGGCGGTGTCTTCGCCCTCAGCGCTGCGGTGCTGGGCGGTGTTGATACCGGCTGGACCTTCTACACCCCCTTCAGCTCCACCTACTCGAACTCCAACGTTATCCTGACAATCACGGGCGCCTTCATTATGGGCTTCTCGTCCATCGCCACGGGGGTGAACTTCATTGCCACCACCCACAAGATGCGCGCGCCGGGGTTGACCTGGTTCCGTTTGCCGTTGTTCGTGTGGGCAATGTACGCCACCAGCCTGGTGATCGTGCTGGCTACCCCGGTGGTGGGCATCGCCCTGCTGCTGGTGGCGATCGAGCGCATCTGGGGCGTGGGGATCTTCGACCCGGCCCTGGGCGGCGATCCGGTGCTCTTCCAGCACCTGTTCTGGTTCTACTCGCACCCGGCGGTGTACATTATGATCCTGCCGGCGTTCGGAGTCATTTCCGAACTGATCTCCACCTTTTCACGCAAGCGCATCTTCGGCTACGAGTTTATCGCCTTCTCCAGCATGGCCATCGCCATCCTGGGCTTCCTGGTCTGGGGTCACCACATGTTCGTCAGTAGCCAGTCGGTATACTCCAGCCTGGTCTTCTCCTTCATCACGATGCTGATCGCCATCCCATCGGCCATCAAGGTCTTTAACTGGACGGCGACGCTCTACAAGGGCTCGATCAGCTACCGCACGCCGATGCTCTACGCCCTGGGTTTCATCGGGTTGTTCGTGCTCGGCGGCCTGACGGGGATCTTCCTGGGCGTGGTGGCTATTGATATTCACGTGACCGACACGTACTTCGTGGTGGCGCACTTCCACTACGTGATGGTTGGCGGCACGATTATGGCCTACCTCGGCGGCATCCATTTCTGGTGGCCGAAGATGACCGGCAGGATGTACAATGAGATCTGGGGCGGTATTTCGGCACTGATCATCTTCGTTGGTTTTAATATGACCTTCTTTCCCCAGTTCGTGCTGGGCTACCTGGGTATGCCGCGCCGCTACCACGTGTACCCCGAGGAGTTCCAGATCCTGCACGTCCTCTCCTCAGCCGGGGCCACCGTGCTGGCAGTCGGATTCATCATTCCGATTATCTACCTGATGCTCTCGTTGAAGACCGGACGGATCGCTGGCGACAATCCCTGGGAGGCGACCGGGCTGGAATGGAAGACCTCTTCGCCACCGCCGACCCACAACTTCGAGGCTATCCCCGTGGTCACGACCGAAGCCTATGCCTACCCGCCCGAGGCCGCCGCCCGCGACGCAGCCGAGTGGCGCCCCGGAAGTCCGTTGTAAGACGAGGAGAGCACCTTGGCGACAACGACACCGACGACACCGACCGCGACGCCCGCGCCGGCCCATGAGCACGGCCATGAGGCCCACGGCCGTGAGCTGTTGCACCACTTCGAGAGCGCGCAACAGCAGAAGGAGACGGCCACCCTGGGTATGTGGGTCTTCCTGGTGACCGAGATCATGCTGTTCGGCGGGATCTTTATGGCCTACATCGTCTATCGCTGGGCCTTTCCCGATGTGTGGGCCGAAGCGGCGCACCACCTCAACACCCCGCTCGGCGCCGTCAATACGGTGGTGCTGCTGGTTAGCTCGCTGACGGTGGCCCTGGCAGTGAACGCGGCGGAAGAGGGCAATCGGCGGCGCCTGCTGACAATGCTGGGGATTACTATCCTGCTGGGGGCGACCTTCCTGGTGATCAAGGGCTACGAGTACAGCGAGAAGTTTGCCCACTGCGCCGGAGCGGCCAACCCGGTCGCCTGGGTGACGGGTGGCGCGCGGCTGGGAGAAAGCGAGTGCCTGGTGCCAGGGCGCAACTTCATCTTTCCCGAGGCCCATGGCGCGGAAGGCACCGAGGCCAGCCATGGAAAAACGGACGGCCACGCGCAGCCACAGGCCGGCACTGGCTCGCCCTACCAGTTGTTCTACTTCCTCTACTTCGTCGCCACCGGTCTCCACGCTGTGCACATGGTCATCGGGTTGACGATTGTCTCGATCCTGACCTTCATTGCCTGGCGCGGGGTGATTACGCCAACCTACTACACTCCGATCGAGGTTGGGGGCCTTTACTGGCACTTGATCGACATTATCTGGGTGTTTCTGTTCCCGCTGTTTTATCTGGTGCACTGATGGCAAAGACCAGCACAAGCGCCGGCCACGGCGCCCACGGCGACGGTGCCCACTCTGAGCACGCCGCGCATGCCCATATCAGTCGTGGGACCTACTATAAGGTCTTCGCCGCGCTGATGGTGCTGATGGCGCTCACGGTCGGGGCCTGGTGGATCGAGGGGATGGTTGCCTTGCCACGCCTGCTTGGCGTGGCCATTGCCATGGCTATCGCCATTGCCAAGACAACGCTGATTGTGCTCTACTTTATGCACGTGAAGGTCAGCGAGCGGGCCACGCAGCTCTACGCCGCGGCGGCTTTCATTGGCTTTGCGATTATGGTGATCATTACGATGGGGGATTATTTTGCGCGGGGCTGGCCACCACCGCCCGGGCCGCTCCCGTAAAGCGTGAACGGGCGCGGCGAGGGCTGCGCCCTCGCCGCGAGCGTCGGTAACGCCTTCTCGCGGCTCGCCGGAACGCACCCTTTCGATACGGCCTGCTCAGCGCGCGTCATGGTGCTATCCGCACCCTTCGCTCGGCTCAGGGCGAGCCCTTCGATACGCGTCTCCGCTTCGCCCTTCGCTGCGCTCAGGGCAGGTTCCAGCGCTCCTCAAGGTGCTGCAAGCGGCGCACATGTATACGCTACCGGGCTCTGGCGCCCCTCCCAGCCCTGTGGTGGACCGGGCGCTCGTCGCCCCCCTCAGGTGGGCCTACGACGACCGGAACGCGGCCAGGATCTCGCCCAGGGGCATCGCCGCAAGCGAGGGCAGGATCAGATCGGCAGGCGGCAGGGGCAACTGGCGCGTCAGGGCGCCCGGCACGGCCACCACCGGGCAGCCGGCGGCGCGAGCGGCGAGAATGCCGTTGGCCGAGTCTTCGAGCACCAGGCACGCCGCCGGTGGCAACCCCAGGCCGGCAGCAGCGGAGAGAAACAACTCCGGGTCGGGCTTGGTTCGTGTCACATCGTCGGCAGTGCGGATGCACACAAAGCGCCGGGCGATCCCCAACCGTTCCAGCCATCCCCCCACCCAGCGATAATCACTGCTGGACGCCACCGCGCAGGGCAACCCCAGCGCTTCGGCCTCGTCGAGCACCCCGACGACACCGGGCAACAACCCCTGGCGTGCGCTCATGGCCTCCTTGAGGGCCTGTCGTCGCGCGTGAATGGCCGCGGCCTCGGCGCGGAGCGCAGCAGCGCGCGCAGGGTCCCGGGTCGCCATCAGGCCCACCAGGTGCTCCAGCGCGTCGAACCCGCGGCGCGTGCCCAGGGTCACCGACCACTCCTCCAGGCCAAGGTCAAAGCCGTATTCGGCGTAGATATGTCGCCAACTCTCCAGTGCTGGCGTTTCGGTATCAACGATCAGGCCATCAAAGTCGAAGATCAGCGCGCGGATCATACGTTCTGTTCCTGGCTGTTGACAACCGCTTCCACTGGCTCCACGAACTGCACCGTCCCGTCGCGCAGATGAACGATCCGGTCGGCATAGCGCGCCACGGTCATATCGTGGGTAACCAGCAGCAGGGTCAGGCCCTCGTCGCGCACCAGGCGCCGTAGCAGGGCCATAATCTCGCCGCCGGTACGGCTGTCGAGGTTGCCCGTCGGCTCATCGGCGAGGATGAGACGGGGGTGATTGGCCAGGGCGCGGGCAATTGCCACCCGTTGCTGCTCGCCGCCGCTTAACTCGGCGGGGCGGTGATGGGCGCGCTGGCCGAGGCCGAGTTGTTCCAGCAAAGCCATGGCCCGCGCCCGGCGGCGCTCCGGGGCCACGCCGGCGAGCATCAAGGGCACGGCGACGTTCTCCCAGGCGGTCTTGATAGGCAACAGGTTGAAGCTCTGGAACACGAAGCCCAGCGTGTCGCGACGGTAAAGCACCAGTTCGCGATCACTGCTGCGGCCCAGCTCCATACCATTGACCCAGACCTCGCCGCCGGTGGGCCGCACCAGACCACCGATCAGGTGCAGCAGGGTGCTCTTGCCGCTTCCACTGGGGCCAACCAGCGCGACAAACTCGCCGGGCGCTACGTCGAGATCCACACCTCGCAGCGCATCAACGTAGGTTTTGCCCATCTGATAGCGGCGGGCAAGGGCTATGGCGCGAATGAGCGGAGTAGTCATAGGCTGGGCGCGTTGTGCAATGAAGTGTGGGAGGGGGCTGCCCTCCCACATCCTCGCATCCGGCAGGGGGTAGGGCCGGGTGGAGCTACTTGAGGCTTTCGGCAACCTTGATGGCTTCATTGGCGCCAAGGGCGCCCGCGACGACGTAGCGCAGCCCGCCTTCCTCCCACTGCAGCAGGCTGCCCCGACCATCGGCGCCGGTAATGAGGGTGCCATCGGCTCCCCGCACCGTCACGGCGCGAACCTGGCTACCCGCCGGCGGCTCGCGGTCGCGGCCAACGTCCTCGCTACTCTGCACCACGCTCACACTGCCGCCGGAACCGGCGTAGTTCAGGATCACCGTATCAGCGCCGGCAACCCGCACCTCAATCAGGGCCATCCCGGCGGGCAGGTAGCCCGGCTCGCGCAGGGGGAAGCTCACCGCGGCGCGGGCCTCGTCGAGCGAAGCGGCTCTGGGCCGCATCCGGGCGGCCAGATCCTCGGCGCGCACCACTGTAGCGCCGGGAGGCGGGGTGAAGCGGAACAGGTCGGCGCTCAGGCCGGTGTTGGTTTCGAGGCTCAGCGCCTCCACACTGCCACGCCCGAAGTCACTGGCGTCGAAGGTAGCCTTCAGCGGGAGAGCCAGTTCCGTATCTACCCAGAGAAAGCCTTCAATCACGCCATCGAGGGACAATCGCTCGCGCGTGGCCGGTTGCGGGGTGACCTTCACCTTCCAGGTACTCTTGCCGGCTACCGTTTCGGCGCCGAGCACCTCGAGCTGAACCGCGTCGAGACCCTGGCCGATCAGATCCTGGAGCATCGTCGTGGGGCCGGCGGGGGTGCTGGCGGCAGCGTCACGCATGGCGCCGGCCTCTCCGGTGATCACCGTATTCTCGGCCGGGTTGTAGATCCAGAAGGTCTCGCCATCGCTGACCACGAGCGACCCGACCGCGGCGGCCTCGCTGGCCTCGCGCACCTCCATACGCACGCGCGCGATGGGCTTGCCGGCAGCATCGGTCGCGCCGGTCTTCTGCGTCCAGCCCTCGACGACCATCCGCCCGGCGCGCTCGGGGCCGGTGAAGTCGAGGGCCACGGTAGCGTGGGCATCATTGGTGGCGGTACGGGCCACCTCCATCCGCTCAACAATCTCCTCTGCCGTGGGGAGCCGCTGCCCACAGGCGGCGAGCAGCAACGCGCCGAGGAGCGCAAACAGCAACGGTACCGAACGTCGCATAGCATTCCTGCCGTTCCAGTTGCACAGTATCCTGTGCCATCAAAGCCGGCTTCACCGGCCGCAAGGATCGCCACGCCGGGCCTCCCTGCGCGTGTACGGTTTACTGTACCATGGATTGCGCAACAAGATCCAGGGGAAAGCGGGTTTCCCCATCCCCCTCCCTGAGGGGAGGGTTTGGGAGGGCGTAGCCCT
>JBDNDG010000197.1:0-8118 GCA_046719255.1 Chloroflexaceae bacterium | reverse complement strand
GTTGAGAAACTGAACGCGATTGGGATCGTGGATAATGCCACACTCCTCGCGCGGGGCGCGCAGCCCGAAGGTCGCAATGAGATTTGTGCCGCAACTGGCATCAGCGCCGTGCAACTTCTCAACACCCTGTATCTAATGGATCTTGAGCGTGTGGATGGCGTGTCGTGGACCAACGCGCGGCTGCTGGTCGGCGCGGGCGTGACCACAGTTCCCGATCTGGCTTTTCGCAGCGCGGAGGATCTGGCGCCCCAGATCCAGCGCGCCAACGAGGAACTGGGTCTGGTCAAGCGTCTGCCCTCGCGCAAGGCGATTCAGGGTTGGATCGATCACGCGCGCAGTTTGCCCCAGGCCATTTACTTCGGCGGGAACAGCGAAGTGTTCTAACGTGAACGTATGGGGAACCCGAGTTTCCCCACGTCCCTGCCTGAGGGGAGGGAACGGGGCGCCTTCCCCCACCGGCAGGGGCTCGGGGAAGCCCGGGTTCAGAACAGAGGTAACTGCTCGACGATCGGTCGTGGTGCGTAGAGGCGCGCCAGCTCGGCTGGCGAACGCCCGAAGAAGCGCCCGCCGAGGGTAACAAAGTCGCGCGCGCGGGCTGCCTGAGAGCTGAGGCTGGTAAGGTGGCGCAATTCGCGGAAGGGATGCAGCCGCCGCAGGCGCACGATGCGCGCGACGCTGAGCGGGCCAAGCCCGGGCACGCGCAGGAGTTGCTCAGGGTCGGCAGTGTTCAGTTCCACGGGGAAGCAGGCCGGGTTCGCCAGCGCCCAGGCCAGTTTGGGATCGAGGTGCAGCGGCAGGTCGCCCGCAGGGTCAAAGGGGAGTTCGGCGTGCGAAAAGCCGTAGCTGCGCATCATCCAGTCGGCCTGCTGAAGCCGTTGCACGCGGATCAGGGGCGTGGCGGGGGCCCCGGCGAGGGGCGTGCCGGGGATGGGCTGGAAGGGGCCAAAGTAGACCCGGCGTAACCCCAGTTCGCGATAGAGCCAGGCGCCGGTGAGGAGCAGTTCGCGATCGCGCTCGCCGGCCGCGCCCACCACAAACTGCGTCGCGGCGCCGGCGGGCAAGGCGCCGGCGCGCTGCCACTCCCGCATCCAGCGCAGGCGTTCGATGAGGTCGGTGTGCCAGTGCCGCTCGGGCGAGATCCGCCACAGGTGTTCGGCGGAGGGAGCCTCGAGGTTAAGGCTCAGACGGTCGGCGAGGCGGGCCGCCCGCTCCACGTCAGAGAAGGAGGCGCCGGGCAGGAGCTTGACGTGGACGTAGCCCCTGTAGCCGTGCTTCAGGCGCAGGGCCTCGACGCCGTCGAGCATGCGCCCGATGGCAGCGCCGATGTTGCTATGTACGGCTGTAGCAACGAAAAGGCCCTGCACCGCGCCGGCCTGGTAGCGCGGCAATACGGCAGCGGCCAGTTCCTCCGGCTCCAGGCTCGCGCGCGGGCCATCGCTGGCCGCTCGCAAGGGACAGTAGGCGCAGTTCCAGGCGCAGACGCTGCTCATCAGCACCCGGAAGAGCGGACGCGCCCTGCTGCCAGGGCCGCCGTCGTCCAGGACGGTCCTGGCAGCGCTCCGCGGGGCGAAGCGGCGCCCTGGCTCCGCCGCAGCGGCGCAGAGGTCGTAGCGTGCCGCGTCGGCCAGCAGATCGAGTCTGGCATCGAGGTCCATATCGGTCCACGTGACACTATCCGCGGGAGGGCGCATCCCTTCCCCGCAAAGACCCGTCGCGCACCCTTTGCTGATGCGCTCCGCAAAAAACTCTATCCCTGAACGTCGCTCGCACCCGGGTTGGCAAGCCCCTCGCGCCGTTCCAGGCCACCGGTTCGTGATCCGGCGCGACACCGGCCCCGTGCAGATGCGCCGCATCGCGCCATCAATCGGCAACCGCAGTAAGGGGTTGCAAGGCTGCGCCTCGCTGCACCGCATCAAACAGGGTTTGACACGGCGTGTAACAACGCCTCAAAGTCTGAGGCAGGCAGTGGCGGGCTGAAGAGGAAACCCTGAAACAGATCACAGCCGGCATCGAGCAGGAAGCGATGCTGGAGTTCGGTTTCGACCCCCTCGGCGACAAGGCGCAGGTTCAGCGACCTCCCGAGGGCAATGATGGCATTGACAATCCCCCGGCTGTCACTGCCGGCAGTTGTCTCGAGTTCGGCCACGAAGGTGCGGTCCACTTTTAGAGTCGTGAGTGGCAGGCGTTGCAAGTAGGCCAGCGAGGAATAGCCCGTGCCGAAATCATCCAGAGCCAGGGTGAGGCCCAGCGCGCGCAGGTCGTGTAACTGGCGCAGCAGAGGTTCCAGATCGCCCAGCAGCATGCTCTCGGTCAGTTCCAGTTCGAGCAGCGCCGGGTCAAGGCCGCTGTCAGCGATAGTGGCAGCAACCATGGGCAGGAACGAAGGCTGGGCAAACTGGACGGCCGAGATATTGACCGCGACGGGAACGAGGGGTAGCCCCTGGCGTTTCCACTCCCCGAGTTGCCGGCTAACCTGGCGCAGGCACCATTCACCGATCGGCACGATCAGCCCCAGTTCTTCAGCCAGCGGAATGAACTGAGCGGGCGGGATCGTGCCCAGGTTGGGGTGCTGCCAGCGGATCAGCGCCTCTGCCCCGCTGAGCCGGCCGGCGCGATCAACCTTGGGCTGGTAGAAGAGCACGAATTCGTCACGTTCCAGTGCCCGGCGCAGGCGGCTTTCCAGTTGCAGGCGCTCCAGGGCCATCTGGTTCGTCCTGGCGTCGAAGAACTGAAAACTGTTCCGCAACGTGGCTTTGGCCCGATACATGGCTACATCGGCATTGCGTTGCAGGGCGTCGGCATCCTCACCATCGTCGGGGAAAATGCTCGCGCCAATACTGGCGCTGAGGAACAGTTCCTGGCCATTGACCAGAAATGGCATGCGCAGCATCTCGTGCAGCCGATCGGCGACATGGGAGACCTGGCTGGTTTCCGTGATCTCGGGGAGGACCAGCATAAACTCGTCGCCACCCCGGCGCGCGAGGGTGTCGCTGGCCCGCACACAGCCCTCCAAGCGACGGGCGAGTTGCACCAGGAGCACATCACCAACACTGTGCCCCAGCGTGTCGTTGATCTGTTTGAAACGGTCCAGATCAATGAAGAGCACGGCCACTTTGTGCCGCGAGCGTCTGGCGACTTCGAGCGCCTGGCGCAGGCGATCCTCGAAGAGCGCCCGATTGGGCAGCCCCGTCAGGGGATCGTGATGGGCCTGAAAGGCGAGCTGGTGCAGGCGATCGTGCTGCTCAATCGCGATGCTCACCAACTGGCTCACCAGTTGGAAAAAACGCAGATCATCGCTGTCAGGGTAGCCCATGGCCCGCCGGCAGAGGGTCAACACACCCATCGGAGCATTGGGGTTGAGCTGTAGCCTGCTGCGCCAGCAGCAGAACACGGGTGGCACGGCTATGCCCTCAGGGATGGCGACGTCCGAGATCTCCAGGGTAAAGCCCGGGGAATTGGGAGCGCCGTGCACCGCGGTTCGCGTTAAGGCATCAAGGGTCGCGACAAGTTCGACAGACAGATCGGCGTCGTGGGAGTGGACAAACTCCCTCCGTTCCAGAGCCAGGGCGATGTAGACAGCATCAGGGTAACATTCACGGGTCAGGACAACCAGTTCGGTCGCCACAACTTCGAGGGGACGCTGACGCGCGACCAGTTCAAGCACCTGCTGGCGGACCAGATCGAGGTAGGCCGCGCGTTTGCGCGCGGTAATACACTCCAGGGCCACAACCGCCCGGCCCCAGGGCGTATCGCCACAGTGGCTGACGTGCATGGCAAACCACTGGCGGCGTCCCGCATGTTCCACCACATATTCAGTAGCGAAGCGCGCCTGCCGACCCTCGAGCACATCAAGCAGGCCGACGGTCACACTGGGGGCCTGAGGCACAGGAGCGGCGGCCCAGGCCCTCAGGTAATTCGCCCCGACGCCTGCGCGCGGCTCGGGAGAGTCGTCATCCATCAGCGCCATACGCCAGGCCTCATTGATGGCAGCAACGACGCCGTACTGATCGAGAATGGCAATCCGGGCCGTAAGGCCATCGAGGGCCATACGGAGCAGGCGTTGCGACTCGATGAGCAGTTGCTCGGCACGTTTGCGGGCGGTAATATCGTGGAGCGCGGCAAGAAAGGCCTGGCCTCCCTGCCAGGTGATAACCTCCACACGCAACTCGGCGAAGACCACCGTGCCGTCCGGTCGCAGCAATTCGATGTCAGAGACCCGGTTGACCACCAACGGCAGGCCAAACGGCTGGTTGACCAACCGCTCGGGGGGGCGGCCAAAGAGGTACGCGGCTGCCTGATTGGCGAACTGCACAATCCCGTGTTGATCAACGATCAGTGCAGCATCAACATTGTGCGTAGCAATCAGACCTAACAGGTCGCCGGATTGGGCGCTCTCGACATTGCAGGCAAGGGGCAAGGGTTCGTCGTACATACCAGAATCCACTGCACACTCGGAGCGTCTGGACTATGTGGGGTGCAGTCATTCGGCAGGTGGGGCAGTTTCGTCATCGCGGAACATTGCCCCGAGCCGTTCCAGTTCGCTCGGCGAGAGGTGGGTGAACTGGCCAGACAGGATGCCCGAGATGTTGCGAAACGGGCGCCCGATATGCATCCCCCTGCTATCAATGGAGAACTCGCGGATCTCTTTGTCGTGGATCGATCCGCGCATCTTCAACACCGTCAGGCCACGCCGCATCTCACCGAACAGTTCAACGTAGCGCAGCAGGATGATCGAGTCAGTGATCGTCGAAATGTGGGCCTCGGTGATTGATGAGCCGCCGAGCAGGGTGGAAGTGGTGGCCGTATACAGCCCGACGATCTCCTGGTGCTTGATAAACGACGTCAATCCGATCACGAACTCGCGGAAGCCGCGCAAGGTCGAAACCCGTTCAAGGGCCGAGAGGCTATCCACAGCGATGCGCTGGGGCTTGAAACGCTCGATCTCGGCCTGCATGGCGATCAGTTGATCCTCCAGGCTGGTCACCTCGGGGTAATTGGCCACCACCCGGAGCAGGCCGTCCTTCTCCATCTGCTCGAAATCAATGCCCCAGCCCTCGGCATTGCGGAACAACTGGTCGCGGCTCTCCTCGAAGGCGAAGAGCAGGGCCCGTTCACCGCGCTGGGCACCGGCGGCCATAAAGGTAGTGGACATGAGCGTCTTACCCGTGCCGGTGGCCCCGCTGACGAGGATAATCGAGTCGCGGAAGAAGCCGCCACCGCACATACGGTCGAGTTCAGCATTCCCGGACGTGATCCGCAGGTTCGAGGAACGCTGCTTCAACTCCATCGCTGAGAGGGGAATCATGACGATCCCGCGGCCGGGGATCACGGTAAAGGGGAAACTCCCCTTCTGGTGTGCGGTACCGCGGAACTTGAGGATCTCGACGGTGCGACGGCGTTTTTCCTCCTCCATCACATTACGGAGAATGACCACGTCATCGGTGACGAACTCCTCGACCCCGAAGCGACCGATTTCGCCATTCTCGTGGGCGCGCTCGGCGGTAATCACACCCGTCACCCCCAGGCGCTTGAGGGTTGAGACGATACGGAAGAGTTCGTCGCGCACCAGGCGCGTATCGCCGAGGCGGGCAAAGATCGCGCCAAGCGAGTCCATCGAGATGCGCGTGGCATTCACCCGTCGCACGGCGTGCTCAATGCGGGCCAGCAGCGCGCCGAGATCATAGGAGCCCATCACCAGGAGTTCCTGATCGGGCTGTGGCGAGGCATCCACAAAGGCCCAGCGGCCCTCGGCCTCCCAGGCAGGAATGTCCCAGCCGAAGCCGCGCATATTGCGGCGTAGATCATCAGGCGACTCCTCAAAGGTGACAAAGACCACGCCCTCACCCCTGAGCACGCCCGCAGCGAGGAACTGAGCGGCAAAGACAGTTTTTGCGCTCCCGGCGGTGCCGGAGAGCAGCGTAGTCCGGCCCCGCGGCAATCCCCCATTGGCGATATGATCGAAACCGGGGATGCCGGTAGGGAGCCGTTCAATGGCATCGTACTCTGCGTTCAACGCGGTTCTCCTTAACTGACCCCCTGAGTTGCGGCGCCGGGGGGAGCGCCGCCGGCCCTCTATGCGGGAGGCAGGTTGAGGGCATTCAGCACCTCAGACGGGTCGGCGGCAAGATCGCCGATCACCCGACGCTGGGGAAGTGGCTGCTCCTTGATCAGGGTCGGGGTCGCGAGGATCTTATGCGTTTCGGCCTGCGCCGGGTCCGCCAGCACATCAATGATCGAGAAATCGCACTCGTAATCGGCAAGTTCGTGCTCGCAGAGACGGCGCAGGACGGCAATGGCTCGCTCGGAGCGGGGCGTGCGGCCGGCGATATACAACTGGAGAACAATCCTGGTCACTGAGACGCTCGCAGTGCCCCGCACCCGGGACCTAAGACACGGTTCAACAGCGGGCACGTCAACGTTGCGGTTGCTCTACCACTTCACAGCCCTCCACCCCACACGACCGGCCTGGAGAGTTGTAGAGTCACGGAGTTGCAGGCCGGCATGTCAGGCGGTTTCGCACCCCTGCCTGAGAACCAGTGCTACGATATTATATGTCAACGTTGCGGTTCGAGTGCAGCGAGTCCCAGGGTGCGCGAGCGGTAGTATGCCGCAAGATGGCCCATGAGTTCGAGCACCAGGAGACGGCCCTCTTCGAGATAAGCCTGCTGGCGAGCGATAGGCGCTTCAGCGCTGGCAGCACGGATCGCGGCCAGGTGGATCTCCACAATGTCACGCGGACCGGCGGCTTCGGCGCCGAGGCGCTCGCCCAGCTCCCGTAGCGGGGCGGAGGCGGACTGTTCATCATAGGCGCGGCGTTTCAGAGCCTCATCAATCACGCTGGTGTAGAGATTGACCGCCTCGCGAAAGGCTTCCGGGTTGCGCCGGCGCAGGGGCAGGCTGGCATCGGTGGGGCTCTGGCCGCTGGGCGGCCGCGAGATCCGATCCACATCGCGCAATTCGCGCTCCATAGCCTGAAGCTGCTGGCGCAACTCCTCCGCCTCGGCAGCGGCGCGGGCCGCCCGTCGCTGTTCAGTTATGTCGGTATGGGCCACCACCAGGCCGCGCTGAGCGCCCTGTAACGGCAGCACCCGCAGCAAGAACCAGCGCTCCTCGGTGGGGCTGTGACACGGGTACTCCAGCTCGTAGACGGGCAACTCCCCGCGCAGCACCCCTTGCATGCCGGCGAGCACCTGCTCCGCTTCGGTCGCATTCAGGCCCCGGGCATTCTCGCACACCTGGAAGTAGTTGGCGCCCACTCCGGTCGCGCGCAGGGTTGGGTCGCCATTGTTCCGGGCGAATTCGCGCCAGGCGTCATTGACGGCGATGATCGTCCCGTGTTCATCCAGCACCGCGATATGGACGGTCAGCGAGTTGAGGATGGCCCAGTTGAAGGCCTCGGCGTGTCGCAGGGCCTCCTGGGCACGACGGTGCTCGGTGATGTCCCGCAGGGAGATGAGATGGGCGGGCACACCGTCCCACTCGGTGGCGACGACCCGCATCTCAGCCACGTGATGGTCACCCTGGGGGTGCAAGACGTCAATTTCGGCCCGATCGCCCGAGAGCAGGGGGAAGCCGAAGAGTTCGCCGAGCAGCGCGTCGGCGGGCCGGGCGAGGAGTTGTTCCGCAGCGGGGTTGAGGAAGCGCACACGCCCCTCGGCATCAACTACGATGATGCCATCGGCGTTCTCGGCGATGATCTGGCGCAGTCGTCGATCGTCGGCCACAGGCTGATGCTCAAGGGGCTGCATAACGGCTCACTCCTGCGGTTGGCGCTATGCGGCAGCGCGGCAGGTGCTGTTGTTCATGATTGCTGTGTCCTGCGCTGGTGTCAAGTCATCCGGGTGGCGTATCCGGCGCCTTCCGTTCCCGGTGCGGTTCGTGGGAACCCGGGGTTTCCCAACCCCCTGCCTGTCAGGCTGGCACACCCCCGACGCCAGCATGGTTCGGGCGCGGCAATTACCGGCCCTTGACCACCGTCCACAGATCGGTAAACACGGCGGTTTGCTCGTTGCGGACGGCCCACTCCAGGCGCTGGCGCACCTCATCGTCGGGCGCGAATCCTTCGGCGTACAGCGCCTGCAACTCCTCCGACAGCAGGGGCAGCGCGTCCGTGATGGC
>JBDNDG010000196.1:0-8119 GCA_046719255.1 Chloroflexaceae bacterium | reverse complement strand
CCCGAGGGACGCCCTGCTGCGTTTTATGGCGCCAGGCAAGCGCCGTCACGAGCAGATAGCAGGCCTGCTACGCGCGTTCGCGCAGCATTTCGGCCCAGGCTTCGTACAACTCGTCCTTCGTCTTGAGGCCGGGTCGGGGCAGGGCGTGGTTGACGACATAGGTGGCCCCGGTGTGGCGGTTCTCCCACATCGCCTGGTGGGCCTCCGAGAGATCCTTCCACTCGACGAAGACCGGTTCGGTGATGGAGAGCAAGCCGGCGCTGATCTCATCGAGCAGGCGCAGGATCTCGTAGGCATTCGAGAGGTGGGTGCCCCAGATGTTGGCGGTGGGCATGTAGATCCGGCGCTGGCGCATCCAGATCTGGGGAGCGAAGAACGAGTAGCGCCGTCCGCCCAGCTCCTCGAAGTAGACGATCCGCCCGATGAAGGGCTTAACCAGCATGGCGCTGACGTTAAGCGCGTCGTGGCCGGCCCGCTCGATGATCATATCCGGATAGCCGCGGGGGTTGTCGGCGCTGCTGAGGAACACGCCCACGGCGCTGCCCAGGGGCTTGAAGGTCAGGTCGTTGAAGCGACGAACAGCCTCCTTGAGCCCCTCGGGGTCCGTCTTCGAGTCGGGAAGGTCGGGCATGGTGCGGGGCCAGTCGAACTCATCACCGAAGCGGCGGTGCAATTCTTCGATACTGACCACGCCGCGGAGGGCGGCGCCGAAGCCGAGGCTGAGCACGAATTCGCGCTGGGCGTCGGTGTAGGTCACCACTACGATCCGCGCGCCCATCGAGCGAGCGGCTTCGACGGCCTCGAGACCAGGCTCGTCCACCAGGGCGCCATCGCCTTCCACACCGTAGTAGATCAGCACGGCCTGACCGGCGCGCAGGCCAGCGCGGCGCATCATCTCCTCGGGGCTGGCGCGGCCGGGCTTGCCAAGGAAGGTGAAGTGATAGCCCGAGCTAGCGCCGTAGAAGGTGATGGTGGGGATGTGGCCATCGCGTGGTTCGCCGAGGAGCTGGAAGGAGCGGGCGAACGCCTGCTCGCCAGCGTGCGAGACGGCATAGTCGGCGAGGTGGTGGTTGTTCTGAGCGCGGAACATATCGAGCAACGGCTCGCCAGCCTTCTCCCAGGCGGCCCATGTGGCCGGATCGGCAGGGATGCGAGTGAAAATATTGGCGATCGAGGGGTCTTTGCGATTGATGTAGCCCTTACCGCCAGCTTCGAGCAGGGTGCGGGCGCGGGCCTCGCTGGAGACCATACCGATCACATTCAGGCCGTTGCGCGCTGCCGAGCGTGCGGCGTCGAGGCCGGTGCCGGTAGCGGCGCCTTCAATGAAGATGCTCTTGCCGGGTTTGATCGCCAGGGTGGTGAAGAGGGCGCGGTAGGCGGTGCCGAGATTGAGCATAAAGCTACCGGCGGCCTCCAGCGACATATCGGGAGCCAGGGGCATACACTGGGGCGCCTGGGCCAGCATGAACTGCTGGTGCGAGCCATCGGGCGTGTTGTAGCCCTGAATGACAAAATCGGCAGCCATCGGGTCGAGGCCGACCATCGGCGAGAGCAGGTCGTTCTGGCCAGAGTAGATCGCGACCACATCGCCGACCTTGATCCGGCCTTCCTTGCGCAGCTCTTCGCCCACAGCTGCAACAAGGGCCACGCCACCCGAACCGGTAATGTGCCAGTCGCGGTCGTGCTCATCGAAGAGCGAAACCGGGATGCCGGTGATGGCCCAGATGTCGTTGAAGTTGACCTCGCTGGCGAGGATGTAGAGCAGGGCCTGGTTCGGCGCGGGATGTTCGACGGGGATGATAATCTGCCGCTCGACATCCTTGGGGTCGCCTGTAATCCCCGCCCCGGTCTCGGGGTCGCGGATGATCCCCTGGGCATACTGCCAGGTGGGGATGGGGGTCACGCCGGGGAAGAAGGGCGAGCCAATCGGGAGAAGCTGGCCGGTTTCGAGGTACATGCGCTCCTGCTCCGGGGTAACCAGGGTGCGGCGCGTGGGCAACGGCGCCGAGTGCTTGTCCATGAAGTCCTGGATACCCTTCTTGCCGCCCTCGGGATCAACGACGGCCTCGGCGAAGAGGCGCGCTTCGTGGGCGAGGCCCTGCTCGAAGCCGTGCTCGAAGCCGTAGCGAATGGCTTCCAGGGCGCGCTCGACGGCCCTGGTACGGCCGGCGGTCGCGGCCTGGGCAACGATGCGCTTGATGCGCGGGTTCTGGATAATGGCGTTAAGCTCGTCCTTAACGAAGTGTGGCTGCGGCTCCTCCCAGGCGGCGAGGGCGGCCTTGCGGCGCTCAAAGGCCTCTTTCAGGACCCCGCTGCCGGTGGCATACTCGCGGACCAGGGCCGTCGAGACGCTCACGCAGTCCTGGGCATCGGTGGCGAGGATATCCACCAGGCCGATTTCGGCGGCCTCCTCGGCGGTAATCGTGCGTCCACCGAGGATCATCTCCAGGGCGCGCAGAGTGCCGGTGCCGTTGTTCTGCTTGTAGAGAAGCCGCGGCAGGCGCTGGGTGCCACCATAGCCAGGGAGCAGGCGCAGGTTAATCTCGGGCTGGCCGAACTCCGCGTGCATCTCGGTGACGCGGAAGTGACAGGCGAGGGCGAACTCGAGGCCGCCACCGAGCGCCACGCCGTTGATGGCCGCGATGCAGGGCTTATCCATGCGCTCGATCTTGCGGAAGGCCAGGTGGGCGTTGTTGGGGAGGGCGATGGCGTCCTCGACCGTGTGAATATCCTCGAGCAACTGGCGAATATCGGCGCCGGCGACGAAGCTCCTGGTGCCCTGGCCGGTGAAGATCACAGCGAAGACATCCTGGCGGCGCGCCAGGTGATCGACGATGGTATTCAACTCGTCGAGGGCGCGCTCATTGAGCGCGTTGACCGGCGGGTTGGTAACGGTCACAATCGCCAGGCGCTTGACAGCCTCGCCGGCCTTCGCCCGCGAGCCGGGCATAAGGGCGTGGTACTCGATGCGGAAGTAGCGGTAGCGCTCGAAGATCTGCTGCTCGTCGGAGAGTTTCTGCCTGCGCTTCCACTCATCGATCTTCTGGCGGATCTCATCGAGCGACTCGGGGTTACGCAGGGTGGTGGTATCACCCAGAGGCTCATCGAGCATCAGGTTGCGCAGGAAGCGGCGCATGTATTTACCGCTGCGCGTCTCGGGGAAGGCCGAGACCTCGATGTAATCCTCGGGCACGGCAACCACGCCCTTCTCATTGCGCACCAGGTCATCGAGGCGGCGGCGGTCGGTGCTGGTGAGGCGGCGGCCCGGAGCGGTGAGGATAAAGGCGACGGGGGTCAGGCCCTTCTCCCGGTGGGGCGCGCCGACGACGATGCAGTTGCCAACGGGCGAGTCGGGGGTGATCTGCTTGTCGCGGAGGATAGCGCCCTCGATCTCCTCGGTGCCCATACGATGCCCTGAGACGTTAATCACATCGTCGGATCGGCCGTGGAGGGTGAACGAGCCATCGGCATACTTCATCGCGAAGTCGCCCTGGACGTAGGCCCACTCGCCATTGGGGCCGCGCCGCCAGTAGGTCTTCACGAAGCGTTCGGCATCGCCGCGCCACGCCTGCAACGGCTTCTCGCCGCGCACGACCGCCTCCAGGGTCGCCACATCGCCCCAGATCGTGCGGGTGAGGTAAGGATAGGCAGCAGTAATGACAATCTCGCCCTTCTCCTCGAACTCGGCCGGGCGGTAGACCGGCTCGCCACCTTCCGGCGCAGCCTCGGTCACCCAGACATCGCCAATGATCCAGGGCAGAGGATAGGTGTGCGCGTCCGGGCGCAGGGGGAAATCATCATTTCCATAAAAGTGTGTCCAGACGATCCCGCCGTGCTCGGTCGCCCAGTACGAGTTGATGTACTGGGGCGACATAATCTCCATACCGAACTGCTGGACCGCTGGCGAGACCGGCTCGGCGCAGAAGGTGCAGACACGCAGCGAACTCATATCGTACTGCTGCACGTCGGCCACATTCTGCGGATTGGTCATCACCGACTTGAGGAAGGTCACACCGGCCTTGAAGACCTGCACCTTGTTGCGTTCGATCACGCTGGCGAAGCGGCCGGCACTGGGGAAGACGGGGGAGCCTTCGAGCAAAATGCTGGTTCAGCGGCTGGCGAGGCTGGCGGTGATCATGTAGCTCTGGCCGGTGATCCAGCCCGGATCGGCCACCACAAAGACCGTATCGCCTGGCTCGGCATCGAAGCTCACCTTCATTGTATGGACCAGGCTGGCCACATAGCCACCGTGGACGTGCACGACCCCCTTGGGCTTGCCGGTGCTCCCGCTGGTATAGATGATAAACATCGGGTACTCGGCATCCACGGGAGTGCAGGGCGCCAGGCTGGTCAGAATGGAGTAAAACTGTTCAACGGGCAGGGCGAGCAACTCAGCTTCCGAGGCAACGGCCACCCCACGGGCGCGGGCAGTGGCGAGGATCTGCTCGAGGGCCCGGGCGGTCAACTCGTGGCTCCAGCGATCGCGCTCGGGGCGCCAGAGGAGGTCCTGGCCGGTATGCTTCACCACGATCACCGCTTCGACGCGGGGCGGAGAGTCCACCAGGGCCTTGGCGACCGTGGTGCGGATCTGGGACTGCACGGCCACATCGAGGCCACTCAGTTCCTGGAGCGCCTTGCCGACGCCGCGCATCACGTCGGAGCGCTCTACGGTAATATCCTCGGCGATGGTGGCCCGCACCGTGGCGACGATTTTGCTGGCATACTCCGACTTCACACCCAGGCTGGCGAGGGTGCTCTCGACAATCTCCACTGCCGTTTCGACGGGCAGGAACTTATCGAGCGCCTGGTCGGTATATACCTCCTTGTAGGGAACGATCTGGGCATTGCGGTAGGCCCCATCGGAGGTGATCACCACGCGGGCGCCGGCATTGTGAATGCGGTCGCTGAGGGTCTTATCGGAGAAGCCGCCGAAGACAGGGGTATAAATGATGCCCAGGCGCTTGGCCGCCTCGGTGTAGTAGATCTGGTCGAGAATATTGGGCATATTCAGGGCGATGCGATCACCCTGTTTAAGCCCGAGGCCGGTGAGCACGAGGGCGGCCTTAACCACTTCGAGCAGCAGGCGCTTTCGGGTAACCTTCTCTTCGGTCACCGGACCGCCGCGCCCGCCGTTCAGCGAGTTGTCCCAGCGGTCACCTTCGAAAACGAGGGCGTACTCATCACCGTAGCCAAGGAGCACGTGGCGGTCAACTTCATTGAAACAGGCATTGGTCAGACCGCCTTCGAACCAGCGATAGAAAGGCGGGTTGTCATCATTGAACGCGCGCGTCCAGGGTTGATGGGTAGCCCCATAGAGTACCTCAACCGGGGCGCCGGTCGCGGCATCGAGACCGGTCCAGCGGTTCTCCGGCTCGTCCCAGGTAATCCAGGCCTTGAGCGCCGGATCGTACCAGTGGATCGCGCCGCGGGCGATCGCGCCGAAAAACGCGCCGGGATCGGCCTGGAAAGCGCGGCGTTGAGCCTCCCAATCGGTACGGGATCGGATGGGGTTACTGCGCGGCGCGCGAGGGGGGGCGAGGTGCGCGGCCTCGATCATTGGTAAGCCTCCACTTTCACTACTACCTACCGGGTGTCGTGCAGGGTGAGCGCACGACACTTCCAGGTTCGCGCCGGTTGTGACGCGATGAACAAAGGGGACTGTAGCGTAGCGTAACCGCTGTGACGCGCTTCGTCAAGGGTGACTTGGGCAGGAGATGCCTACCCGTTCTGGTGGGCGGTGGGCGCAGCTCTGCCTCTTTCTCCGCCCGCGCAGAGGCGTGGTTCGACAGGTTCACCACAGACGTCTGGCATGCGTCAAAGGATGTTCTGCTCATGGGTAACCACCCGGTAGGGAACGAACCCGCGGGCCTGGTAGTTGGCGAGGGCGTGGGGGCCATCGAGGGTGCAGGTATGCACCCAGACGCGCCGGGCGCCATCGGCGTAGGCGCGCTGCACGCCGGCGGAGAGCAGGTGGCGGCCATACCCGCGCCCGTAGAAGGGCGGAAAGAGACCGAAGTAGGCCACCTCGGTGCCCGGTTCTTCTGACTCGCGGTTGAGTTCGACATAGCCGGCCGGTGTGCCACGCAGGTAGAGCACCAGCACCGCGACGCTCGGGCGCGCCAGATAGCTACCAAGGCGCTCGTCGCTCCAGGCGAGCCGGTCGATCCAGTGGTAGCGCTCGCCAACGCTGCGGTAGAGGAACCGGTAAAAGGCGGGCAGCGGCTCGCGCGCCTCGATGAGTTGTAACTCTGGATCGGCGCTGAACGCCGGGCGAAAGTGCTCCCGGGTCGGAAGTTCCAGATAGGTCGTGGTCACGCTAACAACTGGCATAGGCTCGGGTTACCCGTGTGGGCAGAGCATCACCTCTTATGCTATCACAAGCTGGGGCATGTCTGGTTACAACCCCCGCGCTTCCACAGAGAAGCTGCGGCGAGGGCAGGGCCTGCCCGCTCTGCACGACCATCCCCTGGCAATTTTCCTTACAATATTGCGCGTTCCTTCGCTCAGGGATAGCACAAGTTGCGAGATCTCTGTATACTACGCTCCAACGGCACACGACGAACGCTGGAGGGTTGCGATGCAACAGTTTTCCTGGATCTGGCTGGAGGCCGTATGGCGCGCGCGGGTTGAGCCGCTGGTGCTGACGGCGCTGGCGCTGGTGGGCCTGAGTCTGGCGCCGCTGCTGGCGCTGGAGGTACTGACACCCGGGCAAGCGGCCCGCGTCGCCGTAGTGATGGGCTGGGTTGCGGGCGCGCTGCTGGTGCTGCGTCTCGCGCCGCTGTTGCAGCGCGAGGGTTGGCGCCTGGTGGTGCTGGGGCTGATCCTCGTGGGAGCGCTGGCCGGCGCGTGGTTCGCGTTCACCCCGGCGGCGCGCGCGCAGGGGGGGCTGGCCTTCAAATCTGCGCCGCGCATCTCCCAGGGGGCCTTTAGCCAGATCCTGGCCGCTGCTAGCTCACCCGCAGCGCCGCACGCCGATGAACTCTACAGCATCATCGTGGCCTATGGCATCGATCCGGCAGTGGCGCTGGCTTTCTTCCAGCACGAGTCGCAGTACTGCACCACCGGGGCCTGCGCGCGCGGCGATCTGCGGAACTGGGGTATGCAACGCCGGGCGATCCGCGCCGAGCGCTCCCCGGGTGTGGTGCAGGGCTTTGCGCGCTACCACACCTGGCAGGACGGGGTGCGCGACTGGTGCGAACTGATCCTCGGCTACGTGAACCGGGGTATGGATACGGTCGAGAAGGCCGTGCCGGTCTATGCGCCCCAGTCGGACGGCAATGTGCCGTCGGCCTACATCGGGGCGATCCGGCGCCAGGTGGCGGCCTGGTCGGGCCGCGTCGTTGGCGAGCCGTCGCTGCGGGCGTATGATGGCTCGCTTGAGCAGGCCCTGGTTGCCGAGACCTTTCTGGCCTCGGACGTGCAGTTCCATCCGACCTGGGCCTTCCACAATTACATGCTGAGTGAGGCGCACGCCGGGCGGCCCCTCGGCGCCCCGCTGGACGAGAGCCGGGTGATCAGTGTCGGCGGTCAGCGCTTCGCGGTGCAGGTCTTTGCCCTCGACACGCTCTACACGCCGATTGCCGCGATTGCCAGCGAGACCAACTGGACCGATGTGCGTCGCCTCAGCGCCCTGCTCCAGCAGGGGCCGGCCCCCACTCCCGCGCCGACGAATACGCCGCCGCGACGGTAAGTGTTCCGGGTTCTCCATGCCCCGGCTCATGATTAAGGAGGATGAGGAAGGGGCACAACGCGGGGTCCTTCTTCCCTGCCCAGGGGCTTTCACGGGTAGGTTTTCCGGGCCAAGGCCTCTCCATCTCACCCCGTTTCAGGGATAGCGTTTTTTGCGGAGCCCACCGGGAACCCGTGGCTGCCGCAAGTCCTCACCTCCCAGCCTCCTCTCCCGCCAGGGCTATGCATGACCCACATGTGGCACTGTGTCATGAAATCGAATTTTGTGGAGCGCGTCCCAATGCGGTAAAAAGCCCCGGGCCTCGGGTGTCCCCTCACATCGGGGGCACAAAAAAGCGTCTGTGTTTTACCGCATCAGACGGTCATGCGGCTGCGTCGCACAACCCCGGAATGAAAATAATAGTTATGTTCCTGGAAGGGCGCGGCCCTC
>JBDNDG010000195.1:0-8213 GCA_046719255.1 Chloroflexaceae bacterium | reverse complement strand
CGATATCGTGCGGGGCAAAACTCCACAGAATGTTCTCTTCGCGCCGTACTTTGCCGAGACAAGATGACACCTGGTTTTTTCCGGGGGGCGCAGCCCTCCCCAACCCTCCCCGCTGGAGCAGGGAACCAGACTCCTCCCTCCCCAACCCTCCCGCGCGCGGCCTGTTTTCACATCGGGACCGGCCCGCTGTGATGTTTCCGGCAGCGCCATTTCATCGGTTCTTCATCTCCATCGATTATACTGTCCCTCGCAGCGCGGCGCCCCGGACCAGGATACCGGCGTCGCGTTAGTATGCAGGCCGATCAGTACCTGTGGTTCCGAGAGGCCCACAGTCATCGCGCGACACCAACACCCAGATATTGGAGAGCAGATCCACCCATGGCAGTAACAACACAGCAGTTTCGACCACAGCGTGAAGGACGGCGCTTTGATCCGAGCCCGGGGCAGGTGCGTTATTCCGAGCGCTGGATCGGCGCGGCGGTCAGCGGCGGTGTGCTGGCCACGCTGGCGCTGGTGGCTGGGGGCGCGCCAGCGGCAGCGGCGCTGAGCCTGATCGGAGCGACCGGAGCGGCCTATGCCCTCTGGCATGAGCCGCGCCGCCCACGGCTGGAGCAGGTGACGCTGTGGCTCCCACACCTGCCGCCCGCCCTCGACGGTCTACGCATTGGCCAGTTGAGCGATCTGCATCTGGGTCTGCCGTACACCACCGAAAACGCCCGCTGGGCCGTTGAGCGCCTGGTGGCCGAGCAGCCTGACCTCCTGGTGATGACCGGCGACTTTGTGAGCTACGGGCACGCCATCCCGGAGTTGCCCGAGGTCCTGGCGCCGTTGAAGTCCTGGCGACCCCGGTTGGGCATATTCGCCGTGCCGGGCAACCACGACTACTGGGAAGGCTTCCCGGCCATCCAGCAGACGCTTGCGCCACTGGGGATCGAGTTTCTGCTCAACAACCACCGGCGCCTGGGCGACGGGGAGGCCGAACTGGTGCTGGCCGGAGTTGACGATATGTGGGACGGCGCCCATGATCTGGCGGCGACCCTCGAGGGCGCGCCCGAAGGGGTCTTCACCATACTCCTGTCGCACTGCCCCGATCTGGCCGACGAAGCTGCCTCCCGTGGCGTGCATGTGCAACTTTCCGGGCATACCCATGGGGGCCATGTGTGCCTGCCCTTCCTGGGCTCCTTCTGCCTGCCGCGCCACGGCTGGCGCTACCCCATCGGCTACCGGAGCGTCGGCGCGCTCCAACTCTACGTCAGCCGGGGCATCGGCGGCCTGCCGTTGCGCTTCGGCTGCCCCCCCGAGGCCACGGTGCTCACCCTGAGGCATACGTCAGGTCCGGGCGTGTCGGCCTGACGCAGATGCGGGGGAAGTCAGGTTTCCCCGATGGTCAGAGCAGAGATTCTCCTGGGAGGGCTACGCCCTCCCACACCCTCCCCGCTGTCCTCTCAGTTTTTTGCGGAGCGCATCAGGAAGCCGTGACGGAGGCAAGTCCTCACCCCCCTGTGGGCGTGCGGGCGCCCGTAAGGGGCGCCCCTACGCCCGCTCCCCTCTCTCCCGATCAGGGAGCGTGGGGCCGGGGGGGTGAGGAGCAGCGGCCGTGGCCTCAGAAAATCTACCCGAAAGTCCTGGTGGGGAGGGTTTGCCACGACGACGTTGCATCAGTCCCGGGTCGTCGGGAGGAGCAGATGCACACTGCTCCCAAAAGGTCGTATCATAAGCACAGGTGCTACCGGTGGATCGTGAAACTATCGCAAGCTCACGGACGCTCCGACACTTTCCCCGGTTGCCTGTGACGACGAAGTTACCGGATGAACCTGAGTGGAGAGTACCATGACCGACGACATACACCGGCTCGCCGCCCTCTCGCCCCTGGATGGGCGTTATCGCGGCGACGTGGGCCATCTGGCGGCCTACTTCAGTGAAGCGGCGCTGTTCCGTTACCGCGTGCGTGTGGAGGTTGAGTATCTGATCGTCCTCTCACGCGCGCCCAGCGTCGGATTCGTGCCGCCCCTCGACGCGCAGCAGCAGGCCCGACTGCGGCAGTTGTACCGCCAGTTCAGCGACGCCGACGCGCTGGCTATCGCCGCCTGGGATCGCCAGGTCAACCACGATGTGAAGGCCGTCGAATACTGGCTGCGTGAACAACTCGACCGGCTGGGCCTGGAGCGCTGGAAGGAGGCGGTACACTTTGCGCTGACCTCCGAGGACGTGAACAACCTGGCCTATGGCCTGCTGGTACGCGAGGCCCGCGACGCCGCCATCCTCCCACCCTTGAGCCGCCTGCTCGAGCGTCTGCGCGAGCTGGCCGACACCGAGGCGGCAACGCCCATGCTGGCGCGCACGCATGGTCAGGCAGCCACCCCGACGACCTTCGGCAAAGAGATCAACGTCTTCTTTATGCGCCTGCGCCGTGCCGTTGAGGCGGTTCGCGATACGCGCCTCACCGGCAAGCTCAATGGCGCCACCGGTACCTTCGCTGCCCACACCGTGGCCCTGCCCGCGGTGGACTGGATGACCTTCTCGCGCGCCTTCGTCCGCGCCCTGGAGCTGGAGCCGCTGTTGCTCACCACCCAGATCGAGCCGCACGACAGCCTGGCGACCCTCTGCGACACCCTCAAGCATGTCAATGTGATCCTTGTGGACCTGTGCCAGGACCTCTGGCGCTACATCAGCGACGGCTACCTGGTTCAGCGGCCTGCCCCCGGCGAGGTTGGCTCTTCAACAATGCCGCACAAGGTCAACCCGATTGATTTTGAGAACGCTGAGGGCAATCTGGGGCTGGCCATCGCCCTGCTCGAACATATGAGCCGCAAGCTGCCCGTCTCGCGTTTGCAGCGCGATCTGTCCGACAGCACGGTGCTCCGCAATCTGGGCACGGCCTTCGGCTACAGCCTGCTGGGGTACCAGCGGGTGCTCCGCGGACTGGACAAAGTGGCGGTGCGCCGCGAGCGGCTTCGCGCCGATCTGGACGCGCATCCCGAAGTGCTGGCCGAGGCGATCCAGACGATCCTGCGGCGCGAGGGCTACCCCGAAGCCTATGAGACGCTCAAGGGCCTGACCCGCGGGCGCGATCTGACCCTGGAGCATCTCCGGCAGTTCGTAGAGACCCTGGACGTGCGTGACGAGGTCAGGGCGGAACTGCTGGCCCTGCGACCGGAGAACTACACTGGCCTCGCGGCGGATCTGGCGCGCCTGCGTGACGACCGGACCGCCGGGGGGTGGTGATGCGCCAGGCCCGGCGCAGGAGGTTGAAGCGGGCCAGGCCCTCCGAGGCCTCCGTCGAAGGGGCCAACCGGCCCGACCCGCACCCCTGCCGGGGGGAAGTTCAGGGCCAGACAGCACAACTGAGCCACCGAGGGTATACCCCTCAAAAAACACCGCGCTCACGGCTCAATAAACACAAGTGTTTTTATTTTTTCATGGCTTTCTGATGCGCTAAAACCGAGTTGGAAAGTCTGAAGCGGCAAATACCGCGTTACAATGCGTCAAAGGTATTGACAAGTGCGGTATACTGCTTCACAAAGGCATATAGCGCATATGCTGATCCTTGCTCGGAGGAGGTCTGCACCGATGCAGAAGACCGACTTTATTAAGGCCGTGGCGGAACGAGCCGGCGTATCTCAGAAAGAGACCAAGCTGGTGGTTGACTCGGCGCTCGACGTCATTACCGAGGCGCTTGCCAGGGGCGAAAAGGTAACCCTGACCGGCTTCGGGACGTTCGAGGTGCGCTCGCGGCAGGCGCGGGAGGGCGTTAATCCGCAGACGCGGGACAAGATCCAGATCCCCGCTACCAGGACGCCCGGCTTTAGCGCGAGCAGCACGCTGAAAGAGGCGGTGAAGGGGGCGAAGACCGACTGAAGGCGTCCTCGCGGCGAAGCCTTTCCGGGCCCTCGCGCGCGGCGGAGCGGTGGGGAAACCTGGTTTTCCCACGCTCTTCCCTGTGGGGAAGGTTGGGAAGGGCTGCGCTCTTTCAGGTAACAACCTGCCGGCGGGGAGGGTTTGGGAGGGCTGCGCCCTCCCAAGACTATTTTCATTCCGGCGTTGCGCGGCGCAGCCACATGGGCATCTCATACCAATTGGAATTACACAGGCCGCATCCCCAGGCCCACCAGCGCCCATTGCGATGGCACTGCGGCAACCTGCAATCCGCAATCTGCAATCCGAAATGGTATCACCCCCTGCCGGTACCGAGGCCCCGACATTCTGATGGGCGAGGGCGGTGCGACCGCCGGTTCTGCTGTGCCGCCCTGGCTCAGCCGCCGCGGAGATGGCCCAGCAGCCGTTCGGCGGCACCCTCACCGCTGACGATGGCGCCTTCGATGAACGGCCCGCCGAGATAATCGCCAGCGAAGGTGAGGGAGGGCACTTCAATCGCGCCGGAGGCGAAGGTTTGTAAGCGGTGGAAATGCCCCACCTGGAATTCGGGCAGGGCTTCAGCGCAGCGGTAGAGGCGCTGAAACACCCGCCGGTGCGCCGGGTCGAAGCCAGGCGCCAGGCGCCGCAGCTCCGCGAGCATCAGGCAGGCCAGGGTGTCATCGGCGCACTCGCGCAGCGCGGCGGCGGCGAGGCCGCTCAGGCGCAGGCAGATCACATCGCTGTCGGGAGGGGCAAACCCCGCCTCTTTAACCGTCGGGAGCGTGGCGGCGGCGAGGAAGGGTGTTTCGCGGCGCGGAAAGAACATGCCATAGGTGAGGCGCGGAAAGCGTCCGCGAACACCCACGGCGAGCAGGGTGGTCATTGAATACGTGATCGCGGAGAAGAATGCCCGCCGGCGGTCGTCAAGCCAGGGGAGCAGGCGCGGCACGGCGCTGGCCGTCGTGGCAATGACCACCGCATCGGCGACAAGGGTGAACGCGGCGTCCCCGGCGCGCCCGTGGACGGTGTAGCCCTTGCCCGGGCCAGGCATCACCGCCTCGACTTCGGCGCCGAGGCGCAGATCGTGGCCGGCCGCGAGGCCCGTCGCCAGTTGCCCGAGGCCCTCGCGCAGCGTGTAGAGGCGCATCCCCGCGGGGCGGCTGAGGCCGGCCCACAGCGCCAGGAACAGCAAGGCCCGCGAGGTGCGCTCGGGCGCCCAGAAAAAGATCCCCGATAGTGGCGGTTGGAGCACATACTCCAGCACCTCCTCGGAGAGATGAGCGCGGGCGTACTCGGCCACGGAAACGTCGTCCAGGGCATACGCTTTGTGAAAGGCGTGGGTGTCGAGCCGGGCGCGGTGGCGCGCCAGCGCCCCGACCAGGTATGATAGCGCGACTTTGTGCCGTGGGCCGACCAGGGGCGTGAGCGCGGCGGTGGCATTGGGCCAGAGCGGGTAGAGGCGACCCGCGCGGAGCGTGGCGGCGCTGCGCGGAATGCGGCGTAACTCGCCGGCGAGACCCAGCTCGCGCACCAGTTCCAGCGCGCGGGTGTAAAAATCGGCCAGAAACTCAGCGCCAAGCTCGATGCGACAGCCCTCAACCTGGAGTGTTTGTACGCGCCCCCCGGGCGCCGATCCTCGCTCCAGCACCGTTACCTCTGCCCCCGCCAATCGCAGGCGCCGTGCCGCTGTCAGGCCAGCCACCCCCCCGCCGATCACCACCACCTTTCGTCCGAAGATTGCCATTGATTAGATGGAGGCTGTGGTACGCCTCGCCGGAGACCGTTCCCGGCGCTATTGCGGCGTATAATAGCACAGAGCGCCAGCGCCCTGGCACGATCATTCACTGCAGCCGTCCATGCGGCTGCGCCGCACCCGACAGGAAGGAAAAGAGACACCCCGGGCGAGCGCAGCCCTCCCAAACCTTCCCCCGGCGGAGGTTTCGGGACGCGCGGACCGGCTGCGGCTCCGCCTTTGGGCCGATGCCCGCGGTTGCACAACCATGCTACGCTACAGCGAGTGTCGCGCCCGGGGACCAGACTCAACGCTTCCCGAGAGAATCTGTGACAGCCCGGTATGCCAGTGATCAGGCGTTGGCAGCAGACGCTCGGCGCAAACTCCTGCGGGAGGATCTGATACCAATTGGAATTGAACAGGCCGCATCCGCACGCCCACCAGCGTGCATGGCAACGCCACTGCGGCAATCTGCAATCCGAAATCTGCAACCTGAAATGGTGTGAGAGGGCGAAGCCCTCCCAGCGCGCTACCCTGGTTATCCGGACAGAGCTGTTGCAAGGGTGTTCTATGAGCAGCGATCAGCCACGGTTCTCCACCTGCGTCCGCGCCAGCGGGACGCCCGTACCTTGATCGCCGCGCCCGGAGCCGATTATCCCCTTGATGGCCGCGGCGGACCTCCTGTAAAAGGGAATGCCGTGGCCTTTGTGTGTCTGCGCTCCGCGCGCGAGTGGTCGGCGCGCCTGCTTGTTGTGGGAGGGCCGTGCCCTCCCGGAAACATCAACGCCAGTGAGGAGTATTGTCGTGGCTCTCCGCAGCGAGTTCAACATAGCGAATGCCCACCAGTATGACACGCGCAATGCCTGGCGCTGGATCGTGTCACACATCCGGCGGTACTGGTACTTCGCCCTGGGCTTTTTCATCTTCTTTTTGAGCGCCTGGTTTTGCTATTCGTTCGCCCAGGTCTTGATTGGCCGCGCCGCCGACGAGATCCTGAACCCGAGCATGCCCAACGGCCTGCTGATCGCCGCCCTGGTGGTGTTCGCGGTGCTGCTGGGTGATGCCGTCAGCGCGCTGATCGGCCTGCTGGCCGCCGAGAGCCTGGCCTCGCACGTCGAGGCTGATGCGCGCCAGGAGTTGTATGAAAGCCTGCTGGGGAAGAGCAAAGCTTTTCACGACCGGCAACGGGCCGGCGATATTATGGCTCGCGCCACCGATGATACCCGTGCCCTGGCCGACCTCATCGTCCCGGGCGGGTTGCTCGCCACCGAGACAGTGCTGGGCCTCGCGGTGCCGCTGAGCTTCATCGCCATGACCCGCTTCGACTTGCTCCTGGCCCCGGTCGTCTTCGTGGTGCTCTACATCTTCACTGCGCGGCGGTACCTGCGTCGGCTTCAGCCGGTGATTGACGCCCAGCGCGAACAGTACGGCACCATGAACGCCGGTCTGGAAGAGACGCTCTCGGGCATCGAGGTGGTCAAGGCATCGGCTCGCGAGCCATTCGAGCGCGAGAAGTACCGCCGCAATGCCCGGCTGTTTCGCGATTTTTACGTGCAACAGGGCTACATCGAGGCGCGCTACCTGCCGCTGCTGATCTACGGTATTGCCGTGGGTGGCACCTTTCTCCATGCGATGTGGCTCTACGCTCAGGGAACAATTAGTATCGGCCAGGTGGTGAGCGTGATGGGGCTGGTGAACGTGCTGCGCTTTCCGACCTTCATCTCGATCTTTGCCTTCTCGGTCATTCAGGCCGGCATGGCCAGCGCCCGCCGCATCCTGCGCATCATCAAGGCCGAGAGCGATCTCGACGAAAACAGCGACGGCTATCGTGCCGACCTGCGCGGCGAGATCACGTTTGAGGGCGTCTTCTTCCACTACCAGCGCGAGGCGGGCGACGACGGCGCTCCGGCAGAGCGCACCGGCGTGCTCGAAGACATCTCGTTCCACATCCCGGCCGGAACAACCGTGGCCATCGTTGGACAGACCGGTAGCGGCAAGAGTGCCCTGACGCAACTCGTCAACCGCACCTATGATGCCACCGCCGGGCGCGTGCTGATTGACGGCGTGGACGTTCGCGAGTGGAGCCTGGATGCGCTGCGCGCCCAGATCGGCAAGATCGAGCAGGACATCTTCCTGTTCACGCGCAGCATCGCCGAGAACATCGCCTTTGGCGCGCCAGGGGCCACGCGCGCGCAGATCGAGGAGGCTGCCCGGGCGGCGCAGGCCCATGCGTTCATCACGGCCTTCCCCGAGGGCTACGACACCGTGGTGGGCGAGCGTGGCGTGACCCTCTCGGGCGGGCAGCGGCAGCGCATCGCTCTGGCCCGCGCCTTTTTGAGTAACCCGCGCATCCTGATCCTCGATGACTCAACCAGCGCGATTGACAGCGCGACCGAAGATCAGATCCAGCAGGCTATTCGCAAGGCCCAGGAGGGCCGCACTGTCCTGCTCATCACCCACCGGCTCTCGCAGATCCGCTGGGCCGACATGATCCTGGTCCTCGACAAAGGGCGCCTGGCGGCCGCGGGTACCCACGACGAACTGCTGCGCCGCTCGCCCCACTACCGGCGCATCTTCGCCCGCTACGAGGTAGACCTGCCGCCCCTCGAGGACGAAACCGGCGCCG
>JBDNDG010000194.1:0-8335 GCA_046719255.1 Chloroflexaceae bacterium | reverse complement strand
GACAGGGCCCACTGCCGCTCCGGGCAAAAACTCGGCCAGGAACAGCAGGCCGACCGCCTGCCCCGAGCCGGTGAGATTGAGGGTGAGCGTAAACAGCGCAACACTATCGAGCCAGTCGCCGATCTGGCTGACCACCTGACCGTACCACAGGCGCCGATAGTTGCGGTTCGCGCGCAGAACCTGCAGGTAGCCCGCCATAGCTACTCGCGGGCGCGCGACTTCATAGCTCGCTCGATATCGCGCTGCGCCTCGCGCCGGGCGATATCCTCGCGGCGATCATGGACCTTCTTGCCCCGTGCCACGCCGAGCTCCACCTTGGCGCGCCGGCCCTTGAAGTAGATCTTGAGCGGCACCAGCGTCAGGCCCTTCTGGCGCACCAACCCATCGAGGCGGCTGATCTCGCGGCGGTGGAGCAGCAGCTTGCGGGGACGCAGCGGGTCGTGGTTGAAGTACTTGCCCGACTGCTCGTAGGGCGAGATATGCGCGTCGTACAGGAAGATTTCGTCATTCTGTACGCGGGCATAGCTCCCGCGCAGGTTCACGCGCCCGGCGCGCACCGACTTGATCTCACTGCCGGTCAGCACTATCCCGGCCTCGTAGGTCTCTTCAATATCATAGTCGTGGCGCGCCTTGCGGTTCTCCGCCACGACGCGGGAAGGGGCCTGCTTCGTACTCATCGCCTTGCCTGAAAACAGGCGAGTGGAGGGCGATGCCCTCCACTCGAACGGGTCGCTTCACGGCATTATAGCAGACGTGCGGGCGGATCGGTGGGCGGAATGGAGAGGCACGGCGAAGTCTTCCCCACAACCCTCTTCTACAACAATGCTCCCACGTACTGCTGGCGCAGCTCATTCTGGCGGCGGAAGAACACCGTCACCAGCGACGAGGTAATCACAATAAACAGAGAGTACAGCACGGGGATGAGGGCGATCTCGTTCGCCAGGTCGCCCTGGAAGCTGAGCAACACAATCGAGAGCGCCAGGGGACCATTCTGAATGCCGGTTTCCAGGGCGACGGTGGTGGCGCGACGGAAGCCCAGGCCAACTCCCTGGCTGACCAGGAAGCCAAAGAAGAAGCCGATCACTCCCACACCCACGGCCGCGACATAGACCTGCCAGGGCGTCGTGGCGAGCAGCGGAGCGTTGCGCGGCACCCACAGCGCGATCAGTGCCAGGATAATGACTACCCCCAGAATGCCACCGAGCAGTTCGAGCAAGGCACCCACATTGGCGTTGCGCCGCCGGATGAACATTCCGATCACCACGGGAATGAGCATCACCACCAGGCCAACAATCACACTACTCATCCCGACGCTGATCTCGCTGGTCATGAAGCGGCTGCCGTAGAGGAAAATCCACAGCGGCGCCATCACGAAGGCAGCCAGGGTCGAAAAGGTAGTCATCGTCACACTGAGGGCCAGATCGCCCTTGGCGAAGTAGGTAAAGATGTTGGAGGTTGAACCGCCGGGCATGCAAGAGATGATAATCAGCCCGATGGCGATGGCCGGGGGCAGTTGCAATGCCACAGCCAGGCTAAAGCCAATCGCGGGCATGAGCAGGTACTGCGAGGCAAAGCCGATCAGAATGGCCTGCGGGCGCTTAAAAGCGCGGAAGAAATCGCGCCAGGTGAGCGAGGCGCCCATGCCGAGCATAATCACCCCGATCATCAGCGCCAGGAGCAACTGTTCGGTCTGGCTAACCATTGACGCCTCCTTCTTCCTGGTGCAGCGCCACGGCCTCGGCGCGCAACTCGCGGCGCAGCACCTTGCCCACGGGGCTCTTCGGTAACTCGGCGCGCAGTTCGACCGCCTTCGGCACTTTGTAGGCCGCCAGGTACTGCTTGCAATGCTCGCGCACCTGCTCGGCCGTCAGGGCCGCACCGGGTTTGGCAACCACAAAGGCCTTCACCATCTCGCCCGTCCTCGCATCGGGCAAACCAACCACCGCTACTTCAGCGACACCCGGGCAGGCGGCGATGCAGTCTTCGACCTCATTCGGGTAGACGTTGAAGCCACTGACGATGATCAGATCCTTCTTGCGGTCAACGATGCGCAGGTAGCCATCGGCGTCTATCTCGGCAATATCGCCGGTGAGGAGCCAGCCATCCTTGATCACCTTCGCGGTCTCCTCGGGGCGCTGCCAGTAGCCCTGCATCACCTGGGGGCCACGCACGGCCAGTTCGCCCGGCTCACCGGGGGAGGCCGCTTCGCCGTAGGCGTTGAGCAGGCGCACCTCGGTGCCCAGCAGCGGCAGGCCGATGCTGCCGGGCCGGTTGGCCTCGAAGGGGTTGAGCGTCACCACTGGAGAGCACTCGGTCAGACCGTAGCCCTCGATCACCGGCGTGCCGGTCACGCGCTGCCAGCGCTCAGCCACGGCGGCGTGCAGCGCCGTGCCGCCCGCGATGCTGCCGCGCAACTTCGGCGGGGGATGATCAGCGAACCACTCTTCATTCAGCAGACCGTTGAACAGCGTGTTCACCCCGGGAATCCAACTGATGGGGTAGTTCTCGATGGCCCGCTGGAGGTTGGAGAGCGGTCGGGGATTGGCCACCAGGACGTTGCGCGCCCCGGCCTGGAAGAAGTAGAGCAGATTGGTGGTAAAGGCGAAGATGTGGTACAGCGGCAGGACCGCCAGGGGGCATTCCGCGCCGTGGGTCACGTTACCGGCCACGCGCTCTTCAATCTGGGCCACATTCGCCAGCAGGTTCCTGTGCGAGAGCATGGCGCCCTTGCTGACACCGGTGGTGCCGCCGGTATACTGGAGCACCGCCAGATCGTCGGGGCTGGTGGCCGCCGTGTAGGCCGCAACGTCCACATTGCGCTCGTGGAGGTGGCGCGCGCCGCGGGAAAGGGCCTCATGGAAGGAGATCGTCGGTGCGGTGCACGCGGGCACGAGGCGATTCCAGTACTTGATGACGTTGTAGGCCACGAAGCCTGGCAGGCGGGGGAAGCGGTCGGTGAGGCGCACCAGCACCACGTGCTCGATAGTGGTCCGTTCCAGCACCGGGGCGATCTTGTCGCCGAAGAGATCCACAATCACCAGCACGCGCGCGCCGCTGTCGTTGAACTGGTGGATCATCTCCGCCGGGGTGTAGAGCGGGTTGGTGTTGACCAGAACACATCCTGCCTTGAGCACGCCAAAGGCGCAGATCGGGTAGGCCAGGCTGTTCGGCAATTGAAGGGCCACCCGATCGCCGGCTGCCAGTCCCAGTTCCTCGCGCAAAAACGCCGCGAAGCGGTCGGCATCGCGGCGCACGTGGGCGAAGCTGAGGTTGCCAAACATGCCGTTGGGCAGCACGGAGGTAAAGGCGTGCTGCCGGGCGTAGCGTTCGCAGGTCCGATCGACCATGTCGGGCAGATGACGGAAGGGCAGGGAAACGGACGTTCCGGCTGGCGCTGCGGCAGGCGCAGCAGATCGGGCCGATACCTGCGTGGTCCGGTCAAGGTCGAGGGTCGTCATACGCCTCCAACTCGCTTCATCGAGAGCCTACGAAATCATTGCCCGCCACCCGGCGGTGGCGGATACGGGGCATGCTCTTTTCTGCACGGAACCTGAACAACTATAGCACCAGCTTTTGCACAGCTTCCAGGGGATAACTCCCTGTCCAGGGAGGGGGACGCTGGAGGGTTTTTTCCTGAGGCGTGGTTGAAGTGAGGGCGCAGTTCGACCGCGAGGAACGCCAGTTCAGATTGTAGATTTCGGATCGCAGATCGTCGCGCAAGGTGTCCAGGTGCGCCTGGACGCAATGCTGCGTGTGGAGTGTTCAAGGCCCCTCCCCGTGGGGAGGGTGTGGAAGGCGGGGGAGGCGGGACCATCGATCCGATGGGTGCCATCGGGTGTTCAAGGCCCCTCGCCGTGGGAGGGCGTGGAAGGGCGAACCCCTCCCGAGAAACAACCCATGGTCATCCTGGCAGGGTGCGGTGCAACCGCATGGGCATTTGTGGTGTGTAGCGTGGCAGCGCGGCTGTCTCGCGGATTTCCAGCACGCTGCGCTAGCGCTTCAGGCCCAGGGCGGCCAGCACGGCCTCTTCGTGGGTGCGCATAGCCGCTGCGTCATCGGGGCCGCGCTCGTGGTCATAGCCGAGCAGGTGCAGGGTGCCATGCACGGCGAGGTAGGCCAGTTCCCGAGCCGGCGAGTGGCCGTACTCGTCGGCCTGGGCCAGCGCGCGCTCGAGGGAGATGGCGATGTCTCCCAGGTAGCGGGGGCCTTCCGGCTGGCTGACAAACGGGCTTGTGGCGCCATCATCGCCAAAGGAGAGCACATCAGTCGGCGCATCAACCCCGCGGTAATCGCGGTTCAGCGCGTGTAGCCGGGCATCATCGGCGATCAGCACCCCCACCTCCACCGGGCCGGCCACCCTCTCGGCCTGCAGGGTTGCCAGCACGGCCCGCTTTACCAGGCTCGCGTCAAGGCCGTGGGCGGCAAGCCGTTCGTCCAGGCCCGCTTCGGTGGTTACTTCGACGATATGATCTGTCATCGGTGTACCTGATGCTATGGGGAAACCACGTCTCTCCAGCCTCCCGCCCGGGGGGGGTTGAACGGGCGTATCCCTCCCAGGTCCTCCCTTCAGGAGGGGACACGGGGAAACCCGGTTTCCCCATCCGCTGGCACGATGAAGACAGGTTGTTTCCTGGGAGGGCTTCGCCCTCCCAAACCCTCCCGGTGTGAAGGGCTTGCCGCCCCCACAGGCAGGGGTATGGGGAAACCCGGTTTCCCGGCATTTTCACATCAGGGAACACCTGGCTTCCGCGCCGGGCAGGCGGAAACGCCGGTTGCGTCGGATCAGGCCGGTGCATCGCCCAGGATCGTCCGGACCTGGAGGAGCACATCACGCTCGCGCTCAAAGGAGACGCGCCTGATCGCCTCATCGAGGGGAAACCAGCGCGCATCGTCAACCTCGGCCTCCTGAGGATGCAACTCGCCCCGTTCGTAGCGAATGAGAAACAGGTCCACATATTTGTGGACCCGTGAGGGGCCGGCGCGAAACCAGTATTCAATCGTCGCCAGGTGGCGTACAATTGCCCCTTCCAGCCCGGTCTCTTCGGCGACTTCACGCACCGCGGCGGCCTCGGCTGTCTCACCGCGGTTGACGTGGCCCTTGGGCAAGCCCCAGCGCTCGCCGCGGTCAGTGGCGATCAGGGCGACTTCAACCCGGCCTGCGACAATGCGAAAGATGACACCGCCGGCGGAGTAGGCGGTACGATGGGCGCCGGACCGGTTGGAACGTGACGACATTGGCCTCAGGCGCGCTTGAGCAACCGCCCAGCGCGCATATCCCAGTAGTTGTTAATCGCGTAGAGAATGCGCTGCCGCGCTACATCCACATGCTCCCAGCCCACCGGCTCGACGCGGGTGCCTTCAAGGTCCTTGTAGACAGTAAAAAAGTGTTCGACTTCTTTCAGGTAGTGGGGCGGCAGATCGGTATAGTCGGTAAAACTTGAGAAGAATGGATCGTACTGGAGCACGGCCAGAATCTTGTCGTCGTGCTCGCCTTTATCGAGCATGCGGAACATACCCACGGGGCGGGCCTCGACGATACACCCGGTGAACGTAGGCAGGTTGGTCATCACCAGCACATCCAGCGGGTCGCCGTCATCATAGTAGGTCTGGGGAATGAACCCGTAATCGCCCGGGTACTGCACTGCCGAGTAGAGCACGCGGTCAAGCTTGAAGGCGCCGATCGTTTTATCGAATTCGTACTTGTTGCGTGAGCCCTTGGGGATCTCGACAACGGTATGGATAACATCGGGAACACTGGGCCCGGGTTCCAGATCGTGCCAGTAGTTCTGCATTGCCGGCCTTTCTGAATGTGCCTGACGCCTCTTCTGACGCTTCATTATAGCATGCAACTGATATGACCATGGGGCAAGCAGGTTTTCCCACGCCCCTCCCTGAGGGGAGGGCTTGGGAGGGCGCGGCTCTCCCAGGAACCAGTGTTGTCCCTTGCAGCAAATTCGAACCTGGACGGGGAGCGCCCCTTCAAAGGGTATCACGAGACTGTCGTGTTCACGGCATGCGAGGTTCACGGCGCCCGTGCTCGCGCGGCTACCGGGTTGGCGCGCCTCCCTGGCAGAGTCAGGCATGCCTTGAGCATGCGTTTATTCGTTTCCCATTCGTTGGCGCAGAGGCGTTTTGTCACATCAGGAAGCCCATCCCAGCGCAGGTGCAACCCCTTTGGAGGGAGCGCCCCCACCGGCGCCTCACCTTGCTCCGAGAAGGGCCAGGGCGAGCGCTTGCTCCAGGGGCCAGCGTTTCGGCGTGGTGAGGTAGAGCCCAGCCCTGGCGCCATCGGCAGCGAGGTGCAGGGCGCCAGCGCGGGGGGCGCCGTCGGGAGCGGCGCCGGTTACCGGTTGCAGGATCGAGCCATCGCCGAGCCGCAGCGGATCGCCAGGTCGGGCCCCGGGCGCTAGCAGCTCGGGGAACAGGGCCGTCACCTCGCCGGGAGGGCCACCGGCCCGCAACCGGGCAGCGATGGCCGTCCCCTGAGGGCCGTCGGCGATCAGATAGTCTGCGGCGATCATGCGCGTCGTCCAACCTGGAGGGACGGCCAGGGCCACCCCGGCGTCGCTGCGCCTGAGTTCCGGGGGCGCCGGTAGCCACAGCAAGGGCGATCCGAAGTCCACACCTGTTGCCAGCCGCCTCTCCGGCTCGCTCCCCGGGCGCCAGCGCCAGATCTCTCCGCGGCGATTGTCCGGAAAGTGCGGCTGGTAGGTGCTCAACCCCGGTGACCACCCTTCTGGCAGGATCACCGCCAGCGCCGCGCCATCAGGCGCCCACGCCGCTGCCGTGGCCCGGGTCTGACTGCCAATCTCGGTTGCGTCCATCGTCATCGTCCCGAAGGGCGACTCCATCACGGTCCCGATGCCGAGGCGCAACGCGCTCGTGGACCAGACGTCGTACCCCGTGAAGCCGCGTGCATCACTGTAGTTATACCCGCTGACCGTAAGACGTGTTCCATCGGGAGCGTAGCGCGGCGGAGCTTCCCAGCCAGCGCCGAGAGCCAGCGGACGAGACTGCCGCTGGTAGGAACTGGTCGCTTCGGTCAGGTTGACGTCCACCAGCGTGCGGTAACCCACGAAGCGCTGGTAGGCCACCTGTCCCCCATCAGGCGACCAGCTCGGGGCGTAGACCACCAACCCATCGGTTTCACCTGTGCCACCGGCGCGCACCACATCCCAGCCATTCTCGCCCTGCCGGTTGACGAGCCGGATACTGTTGACTGCGGTGGGGGCGTCGAACCCCGGGGCGGGCTTGGTTGGCGGTGTGACAAAGGCGATCCGGCGACCATCGGGTGCGAAGACCGGCTCGCACCCCTGCCCCAGGGTTCGCTCTGCGCCCCCGGGCAGATCGAGCCGCCGTACCTCGGCCGTGGCGCACCAGGCGCTCCATGTTTCCCACTCGGGGAGCGCGGGCGGCAATGTCGGCGCTGCGGTGTAGACCAGAGAGGTTCCATCGGGGGCCCAGACCGGCCCACTCTCCGCCAGCGCGTTGTTGGTCACCTGGCGCAGCGCGAGGGTGCTGCGCTCCAGTATCCAGATCTCGACCCTGTCGCCGGCTCCCCGGGTGAGAGCGATCAGGCGTCCATCGGGGGTGGCGGCAACGGAGCGCACCGCGTCAGCCAGGACCCGCTCCTGCTCACGGGCGCTGTCGAGGGCCACCAGCGCGCTGTCGCGCAGGAAGAGGATTTCCGCGCCGATCGGGCCGGCCACGGGTGGAACAGTGGGCACAACCGTGGCGGTCGCGACAGGAGACGCCGTCGGCGCCGGGGTGGGCGAAGGCGCCAGTGGGGACGGAGTCGGCGCGCCCGTGGCGGTCGCCGGAGGCGAGGTCGGCGCGCCCGTGGCAGTCGCCGGGGGCGGCGTGAGGGTTGCCGTGGACCGGGGCGTGGGAGCCTGGCTGGTGGGCCACCCCACGCAGCCGCTCAGGACGAAGGCCGCCAGCAGCATCATCACGGGGAACGTGGTCCAGGCGCGCATAGCCAACCTCTGCTGTTGGGCGGCGAAGCCGCACAGGAGACGAACGTGAACCCGGGGGAGAGCCAGTTTCCCCACGTCCCAACCGGGGCCGGGGTCGTCTGACACGCCGATGGGGAAGGAGCGTGGGGAAACCCGCGTTACCCTGTTTTCACGCTAAACGTCTGCGGAGGCGGGATTCGGGCTGACATCCAACTGAGTGACGAATGAGACACCGATGCGGCTACGCCCCACCCTGACAGGATGAACACAGGGTGTTTCCTGGGAGGGCGCAGCCCTCCCAACCCCCATACGCATCAAGCTAAGACAGACAAAAGGAAGCTCTTGCGGCAGAATGGAGATACCAACCTACCACTGACGCA
>JBDNDG010000193.1:0-8363 GCA_046719255.1 Chloroflexaceae bacterium | reverse complement strand
TTCCCCCGCCGATAGTGAACACGGGGAAACCGGGGTTCTCCGTACCCCTGCCCGCCGGGGTGGCAAGCCTCTCGCACAGGGGCGTGGGGAACGCGGGGTTTCCCACCCTCCTCCCGATGGGGAGGATGGAGGAGGGGGCAGCCCTCCCAGGAACACCCCTTGTTCAACATGTCGTTGTGCGGCGCAGCCGCATGGGGTCTAACGGAAAGAAGCCCTGGCATGCAACTGGCGTATTACCCCGGATGCACCATCAAGGTCTCGGCGCGCGAGCACGAGCAGGCGGCGCTGGCGATACTCAGGGAGCTGGGTGTCGAACTGCACGAGATGGCTGAATGGAACTGCTGCGGCGTGGTGCATACGCTGACCAGCGAGAACCTGATCCGCCATATGGCGCCGTTGCGCGTGCTGGCGCGTTTGCAGCAGCAGGGTGAGCGCGAGGTGGTGACGCTCTGCGATATGTGCTTCAACACGCTGGCACGGGCCAATCAGCTGGTGCGCACGCAGCCGGAGCAGATGGCCGCCCTGAACGCGACCAGCGGCGGCGATCTGAGCTACGACGGCGCGGGCGAGGTGCTGCACCTGCTACAGCTCCTGCGCGACCGGGTAGGGCTGGCAGCAATCCGCAGGCGCGTGCGGCGCCCCCTGCGCGACCTGGCGGTGTACCCCTACTACGGCTGCAAGCTGCTGCGCCCCACCGGGATCGCGCTCGATGACCCCGAGACGCCGACCCTGCTGCGCGACCTGATGGAAGCCCTGGGCGCAACGGTGATCGAGGGATCGCTCCAGACCCGGTGCTGCGGCGCGTACCTGGCGGTGGACCGCGCCGGGCTGGTGACGGAGCGGGTGAGCGCAACCGTGGAGCAGGCCCGTAGCGCCGGAGCCGGGGCGATCGTGCTTTCGTGCCCGCTGTGCCACTTCAACTTCGCCACTCTCCAGCCGCACACGGTTGCGCCGCTGCCGGTACTGTATTACTCCCAGGTGATCGGTCTGGCGTTTGACCTCGACCCGGCAGAACTGGGGCTCGATGATCGGCAGGTGGAGGCGTTGGGGAGGGCAGTGGCCTCACAGGCGCTTTGCTGAACAATACGTGCACATTGGGAATTGCGGATGGCTGCATGGCGTTCTGGTGCGCTCTGGCTGGTGCGGATGCGGCTCGTTCGATCCAGTCCGGCTACGACCACCGACACCCTGGCAACATGACCTCGCGCACGCGAGAGGAGGATCGGCATGAGCGAACCTGCCACGCTGGTCACAATGGAACTGATGGGCAAAGAGTACCGCGTGCCGAGCGGTCTGACCATCCTGGCGGCGATAGAGTACGCCGGCTACAAACTGGTGCGCGGCGTCGGGTGCCGCGGCGGCTTTTGCGGGGCCTGTCCCACCCTCTACCGGCGCGAGGGTAGCCATCGCATCTTCACCGCGCTGGCCTGCCAGACCCTGGTCGAAGACGGCATGTGCCTGGTGCAGATGCCCTTTGTGCCGGTGCCCACCAAACCCTACGATCTCCACAGCATCACGCCGCAGCCGACCACGCTGCTGCGGTTCTTCCCCGAAATTGCCGGCTGTGTGGCCTGTAACACCTGCACCCGCGCCTGTCCCCAGGGCTTGCCGGTGATGGACTACATCCAGGCCGCGCTGCGGGGTGACATCGAGCGGGTCGCGATGCTGTCGTTCGACTGCATCGCCTGCGGGATCTGCTCGAGCCGCTGTCCTGCCGACATCAAGCACTACGCGGTGGGCCTGCTGGCGCGGCGGATCTACGGCAAGTACCTGGTGCCGCCCTCGGAGAACCTGGCCGCGCGGGTCAGCGCGATCGCAGCCGGGCGCTACGACGCGGAGTTGCGCGAGTTGATGGAACTGCCCCTCGCCGAGTTGCGCACGCGCTACGAGCAGCGCAGCTTCGAGGCAGTGGCCGACCAGAACGGCGACTACAGCGCCACCCGGCGCTACAACTCGCCGATGGACCCGGTGGATTACCAGGACGAACTGGAGGGCGTGTAGGTTCATCGCATCGGGGGAAGGGTGTGGGGAAACGCGGTTTCCTCGCCCTCCAGACGGCGCCGGGGGCGCGCGCCACCCCGGTGAGCAGGGGTGTGGGGAAACCCGGTTTCCCCGCGTTTCACCTCAGGAGCAACAGCATGGAGCTAATTGACGGCTATCCGGCGTCGATGCGCGAGAGCATCGCCATGGTTGAGCGCACCCGCCCTGCGCGTCTGGGGCAGACCTTTCCAGCCATGAGCCTGGAAGAGCGCCGGGCGCTGCTCCTCGGGCATCACCCCGACTACCAGGCTGATGCCAAACGCCCCTTGAGTTTCGGACCGAGCAAGGGCCTGCTGCTCAATCACGAACTCGCCGATCTGTTCGAGGCCCGACCGTTGGTGCGCCCCAATCTGGACCTGAGCAGGATCGACGCCGATGTGGACCTGCTGGTGATCGGCGGCGGCGGGGCGGGCACGGTAGCGGCGATCTGGGCGGTACAGAGCGGGTTGGACCCGGCGCGGGTACTGATTGCCACCAAACTGCGCCACGGCGACTCGAACTCAACCATGGCCCAGGGCGGCATACAGGCTGCCGACCGGCCCGAGGACTCGCCGGTGCAGCACTTTCTGGATGTGATGGGCGGGGGCCACTTCACCAACCGGCCTGACCTGGTGCGGGCGCTGGTGAGCGATGCGCCGCTGATCATCCAGTGGCACGAGCGCCTGGGCGTGATGTACGACAAAGATAGCCAGGGCCGTTTTGTGGAAAACCCCGGCGGGGGCACCTCGCGCAACCGGATGCACTCCGCCCGTGACTACACTGGTCTGGAAATCATGCGCGTGCTGCGCGACGAGGCGCGCAACCTCGGCATCCGCGTGGTCGAGTTCGCGCCAGCAATCGAATTGTTGTGCGACGAAACCGGCGCAGTGGCCGGGGCGGTGCTGCTGAACCTGGAGACCCGGCGCTACCACATCGTGCGGGCCGCGGCAACGATCCTGACCACCGGCGGCCTGGGGCGGGTGCACATCCAGCGCTTCCCCACGACCAACCACTACGGCGCCACTGGCGACGGGCTGGTGCTGGCCTATCGCGTCGGCGCCGAACTGGTTGATCTGGACGCGGTGCAGTACCATCCCACCGGGGCGGCCTTCCCCGCCCAGATGGCCGGACTGCTGATCACCGAAAAGGTGCGCGGCCTGGGGGCTCAGCCGCTCAACCGCCTGGGCGAACAGTTCGTCTTTCCTCTGGAGCCGCGTGACGTCGAGGCGGCGGCTTTCATCCGCGAGTGCGGCGAGCGTGGCCTGGGCGTGCCCACCCCCCACGGCATCTGCGGAGTCTGGCTCGACGCGCCAATGGTTGACCTGATCCATGGGCCAGGAACGATCCGTAACGCGCTGCCAGCGATGTACCGCATGTACACGCGCTTTGGCATTGATATGACGCGCGATCCGATACTGGTCTTCCCTACCCTGCATTACCAGAACGGCGGCGTGGCCGCCGACGAGCACGGCGCGACCTCTGTGCCGGGCCTGTTCGTAGCCGGTGAGGTGATGGGCGGCATCCACGGCAAGAACCGGCTGATGGGCAACTCGCTGCTCGACTTCAACGTGTTTGGTCGCCGCGCGGGCATTGCCGCCGCGCACTACGCGCGCGCTCATCGCCCCGGGCGGTTGAGCCTGGCCCACGTGGCCGAGTACGAGCGCATGCTGCGCGAGGCCGGCATCGAAACCTCCCGTACCGCCCCGCGCATCCTGCCCGATTACCGCGGGAAAGAGGCTCTCGAGCGCTACCTGGATGTGCCGGTGTAGTGACGCCGGTGTAATGGTTGGACGTGGAGGCCCGTGCCCCCGGCGCCTCCCACCAGATGGTAACGCCATATGCACACAATTCAGATCGACGAACGCTGGTGTAAGGGATGCGCCCTGTGCGTTATCTACTGTCCTACCCGCGCGCTGGAGGTGGCCGCGCGCTTTTCGCCGCGGGGCGTGCATCCCCCGGAGCTGGTCCGCGTCGAGCGCTGCAACGGTTGCCGGTTGTGCGAGTTGCTGTGTCCGGATTTCGCCATCACGGTGACGGAGGAAAGCCGTGTCCACGCATAGAGAGCTGATCCGGCGGGCGCTCGGCCCCAGGGTGCAATTCGTGCAGGGGGACGACGCCTGCGCCTACGGGGCGGTGCTGGCCGGTTGCACCTTCTTCGCCGGCTACCCGATCACCCCGGCTACCGAGGTCGCCGAGCGCATGGCCGAGATCCTGCCGCGTATCGGCGGCTGCTACATCCAGATGGAAGACGAGATCGCCAGCATGGGCGCCCTTATCGGCGCGAGTTGGACCGGGGCAAAGGTGATGACCTCAACCTCAGGTCCGGGTTTTTCGCTGATGCAGGAGAACCTGGGCTACGCCATTATGACCGAGACTCCCTGTGTGGTGGTCAATGTGCAGCGTTCCGGTCCCTCCACGGGGCAACCGACCCTGGGGGCCTATGGCGACATGATGCAGGCGCGCTGGGGCACGCACGGCGACCACGAGATCATTATGCTCTGCCCGGCCTCGGTGCAGGAGTCCCTGGAACTCACCATCGTGGCCTTCAACCTTTCCGAGCGCTTACGCACCCCGGTGCTGGTATTTATTGATGGCGAGTTGGGGCACATGCGCGAGCGCCTGGTCATCCCTGAGGACGACGAGTTCGAGCTGTGGGAGCGCCCACGAGCCACCGACCGCGCTGGCTACCGCCCCTTCGCCCCCGGCCCGGACCTGGTGCCGCCCTTTGCTCCCTTCGGATCAGGCTTTCGCACCTTTGTGACCGGGCTGACCCACAATGAGGACGGCCTGCCACGGGCCTCCAGCGCCGCCATCCATGACCAGCTGGTGCGCCGCCTGGCAGCCAAGATCACCAACCATCTCGACCTGATTACGCGCTACGAAGAGTTCTACGCCGATGATTGCGAGATCGCTATCGTGACCTACGGCATTACCGCCCGCACCTGCCGCGACGTGGTGGAAGAGGCCCGCCGGCGAGGCATCAAGGTCGGGCTGCTGCGCCTGATCAGCATCTGGCCCTTCCCCGAGCACGTCGTCGCCCGTTGGGCCGAACGGGTGCGGGCCATGCTCGTTCCCGAAATGAACCTGGGGCAGATCGTTCACCCCATCCGCGAGGCGGTGGCCGGACGCTGCCCCGTGGTCCTGCACTCGCGGATCGGCGGCGAGTTGCACACCCCTGCCGAACTGCTGGAAGCGCTGGAGGCACTGCAATGGCAACCGGCCTGAGGATCAAAACCGCCGCCGAGTTGCGGACAAGCTATCTGCGGCGGGAGATGTTCCCCACTATCTTCTGCGATGGGTGTGGTATCGGCAATGTGCTGAACTACACCCTCTGGGCAATGGACGAAGTGGGCCTCGACCTCGACCGCACGGTCTTTGTGTCGGGGATCGGTTGCTCGTCGCGCCTGCCGGGCTACATTGACGCCGATGGACTGCACACGACCCACGGGCGGGCGCTGGCCTTCGCCTCGGGGGTCAAGGCGGCCAATCCTGATCTGACGGTGATCGTGTTCACCGGCGATGGCGACGGGGCGGGTATCGGCGGCAATCACCTGCTCCACACCATTCGCCGGAACATGGACATCACCGTGATCCTGGTCAACAACTTCATCTACGGTATGACCGGGGGCCAGTCGGCGCCGACCACCCCCGACGGGGGCATCACCACCACCACGCCTTATGGCAACATCGAACACCCGATGGACGTGTGCGAACTGGCGAAGGCCCTGGGCGCGCCCTATGTGGCTCGCTGGCCGGTGGTATCGCCGGTGCAACCGGTTAAATCGATCGCCGAAGGCATTCGCAAGCGTGGCTTCGCACTGATCGAAATGCTTACCCCCTGTCCCACCGCCTACGGGCGATACAACGGCCTGAAAGCCCTCGAGCAGATCTGGCGCTGGTACCGCGAGCAGACGGTGCTGATTGATGAGTGGGAGTGGATCGAGCAGTTCGGTTCGCCGGAGGAGCGTGAGCGGCTGCGGGGCAAGATGAAAATCGGCGTCTTCCAGGACACCGAGCGCGAGACGTTTGAGGACCGCTGGGCCGCGCTGGTAGCAAAGGTGAAACTATGAAGCATGAGGTTCGCATCTGCGGCTTTGGCGGGCAGGGGGTGATCACCGCAGCGGTGATTCTGGGCAAGGCGGCAGCGGTCCACGACGGGCTGACGGCCCTGCAGGTGCAATCCTACGGTCCGGAGGCGCGGGGCGGAGCGGCGCGGGCCGAGGTGATCATCGCCGATCATGCCATTGGCTACCCCGGCATTACCCTCGCCGACGTGCTGGTGGCGATGTCTCAAGAGGCCTACAACCGCTACCACCGGGCGATCAAACCCGCCGCGGCGTTGATCATCGATCCCGACCTGGTCTTCCAGCGCGACGAGTCGCAGCACCTGACGCCGGTGCGGGCCACGAAGATCGCCGAAGATCTGGGCAACACCGTGGTGGCGAACATCGTGATGCTCGGCGCGCTGACCGCGCTGACCGGCGTGGTTTCGCCGGAGGCGCTGCTGGCTGCGACCATGGAGAGCGTGCCTGCGCGCTTCCGCGAGTTGAACCGCCGCGCGCTGGAGGCGGGGATGCAGGCGGTGCGCGGGTAATGCGTGTAGCCGTCCTTGCGGCTGCGCCGCGCAACGCCAGAATGAACGCACCTATTCCTGGGAGGGCGACGCCCTCCCAAACCCTCCCCTCAGCGAGGGGCATTGGGAACCCCGGATTCCCCATACCTCCTGCGAGAACTTCGCGGCGGAGCGTCTTCCTCAAGGAAGATCCCAGCGATCCGGTTCCTCATACTCCTCGCGGCGCCAGCGCCAGCCCGGATCGATGATCGTCCCTGACTCGCGCACGGTGTAGAGGGCCTGCAACGCGATGTAGATCACGCAGAGTTGCTGCGCCCGGTTCCCCGGCTCTCCCAGCGGATGGCCGAAGGGCCACTTCAGATGAATGGAGCGTGGCGGGCGCACCCGCTCGGCAATCTCGCGCAACCCGATGACGCACACGGTCGGGATGCCGGCACTCTCGATGATACGGGCGATCAGTCCCACGGACTGATTGCAGAGACCTCAGGCGGGGGTGAGCAGCACCGCGTCAATCTGCTCCTGCCGCAGCATTGCCGCTACTTCCGGGGCGGTCTGGAGGACCAGCGTCTCGATGTGAGGCGGCTCGATGTGCCCCATGAAGCTGTAACAGGTTCCGAGACTACCGATGGCGCCGCGGGCGACCAGCTCGCGCGCAAGTTCGATCGGAAACAGGATGTTCAGATCGCGCTCGGCGTCGGAGTGGTCGTAGTAGTCGTGGGTGATCATCAACTCGCTGACGGGCGTATCGGCGGGGATCACCCGGTAGCTGGGGTCGCCGTGCGAATCGTGCATATCGAACGGCGCTTGCGCGCGCAGATGCACCCCGCCGGTTGTTACCAGGGCCAGTCGCGCCTCACGCAGAGGCTTCTCCAGCGGCGCCAGCGGCACCGGCTCGCCCTCGATGGCATCGAACCATTGCCCCCAGAGCCGCGCCAGTTCGGGCACCTGTGAGAGGAACTGGCCAAAGGTGCTCTCCAGGCGCTGGCGCAACCAGTCAAAATCGTTCATGATATTCTCCTGATGTGAACATGTGGGGAAACCGGGGTTCCCCATCCCTCAGCCGGTGGTGGGGGTGCCTGGCGCCCCGGAAGGTAGGGGTGTGGGGAAACCAGGGTTCCCCATATATTCATCTTAGCGTGCTGCGATACCATCGAAGAGCGTCTCGACGATCTGCGTCGCGGTATGCTCATCGGCCAGGCGGGCGCAGGGATGGTCGGTGTGAAAGAACGGGTAGAGCATCCCCAGCAGCAGCCAGGTTGTCACATGGGGGTTGACCGCTCGCAGCTCGCCCTGCGCCACCCCGTCGCGGATGATGGCCTCGATTGGCTCCAGAAAGCCACTGGCGTAGCAGCCCCGGATACGCTCGCGCGTGGCGTCACCCAGGCGGGGGAGATCCTGCGTGCCGAGACGAATAAGCGCGCGCTGGAGCGGGGCCTGGGCGAACAGCCCGCGCACCAGAACGGTCAAGCGGGCGCGCGCGCCAGGGGCCTGGCGCGCCGCTGCCACCAGCGCCTCGGTCTCGGCGATCCAGTGTGTCAGCACCGCCTCAAGCAGGTCCTCTTTATCACGGAAATGGTAGTAGAGGCCGGGCTTGGAGATCCCCGCCGCCTCGGCGATCTCGCGCATCGCTACCCCGTCGTAGCCATGGGTCACGATGAGTCGCGCTGCCTCGGCGATGATGGTTTCCCGGACGGTATCGGTTGATCCACTCATAGCCGGCTCCTTGCCGCTCGCCGCAGTCTGATGTGAAACTGGCCCGCACGCAGGAGGG
>JBDNDG010000192.1:0-8399 GCA_046719255.1 Chloroflexaceae bacterium | reverse complement strand
TCCGACCGGTTCCGGGGGCGCCTGCCACTCTCGCAGGCAGGGGGATGGGGAAACCCGGTTTCCCCATCCCCCTTCGCGCTGTTGTTGCAAGGTCGCTCTTCCAGTCCCTCGGCCTGCATAGCACCTCTACCACTATACCAGAAACGTGCCGGGGTTGAGGCGTCCGCCGGGGTTCCAGCGCGCCTTGAGGGCGCGCATCAGGTCGAGTGCCTGCGGGGTATGGCCCCAGCGCCCTGCGTCGCGCGCCGGAGCGCCGGCCAGGGCTATCCCGTATCCGCCAAGGCGTTGAGCATGGGCAACACGCTCATTCCAGGTGTCCCCGCCGCGCAGGTAGAGCAAGCCGCTGGCCAGGTCGGCCAGGAGACTGCCGGGAGCCGTACCGATCACGCGGAGCAGCTCTGGTAGCGCCGAAGGCGGCACCCCTAGCCGGACCAGTGGCTCATCAGCGGCCAGCGCTGCGCCCATCCACGCTGCCCAGCGTGCGCTGCCGCTCTCGTCGCTGAGCTCTAACGGCGTAGGGAGGCCCTGCCCGGCGATGGTGGCCCGGACGTGCGCCAGTTCAGCGCTAACGTCGGGCACCAATCCTTCGGCAGTATAAACCAGGGCGTAGGGTGCTCCCAGTTCGGGCAGATCCAGCGCGTGCGCATCGCCCAGCAGCAGTGCCGAGGCAATGACCGCCTCTGGCAGCAAGCGCGCTCCCAGGTCCAACCCCTGCTTCAGGTCATGAATGGGCACCGCCAGGCTGGTCAGGGCGCGCGGCAGGGGAGCCAGTTTCAGCGTCAGGTCGCAGATCAGTCCCAGGGTGCCGTGAGCGCCAACTACGAGCTTTGGCAGGTCGTAGCCGGCCACGTTCTTCACCACCGGGCGCCCTGTGCGGATCAGCCGCCCATCGGGTAGGGCCAGCGTTGCCGCCAGCACCAGGTCGCGCCAGGCGCCATAGCGCATGCGTAGCGGCGCATTGGTATTCGTGGCCACCAGACCGCCGACGGTAGCCCCGGCGTAAGGCGCGATAGCGGGCACCCACATGCCCAGTGACACCAGCTCGGCCTGGAGTTCGGCCAGCGGCATGCCTGCGCCAACCCGCACATACAGGTCGTCGCGCGCCAGGGCCGCAATTCCCCGCAGTGCAGCAGTGGAGAGCACGAACGTCCCGACAGGCGGCTGTGGCGGCGCGGCCGCGCCGCTGATGATCACAGGATGCCCCTGCCCGGTTGTGGCGCGCAACATTGCTGCCGCCTCTGCTGGCGATGCGGGTTGGAGGATCGGCGAGGCTGGCAAGTCGGGTTCTGTGCATGTCTGCGGAGGTTGGGGCGGCTCTTCCGCCGGAAAGATTTTTCCGGGATTGAGCAGTTCTGCAGGATCGAAGACAGCCTTAATGTCACGCATAACGGCCAGTTCGTCGGGGCCATACATCAGGGGCATGTAGTCGCGCTTTTCGATACCCACCCCGTGTTCGCCGGTGATGCTCCCATCAAAGCTTACGCCCAGTTCGACGATCCGCCGCCCTGCCAGGTGTACCCGCTCCATCAACTCGCGATTGCGTGGGTTTTCAATCAGGATCAGCGGGTGCAGGTTGCCGTCACCGGCGTGGAAGACGTAGCCCACCCGTAGCCCCAGGTCAGCGCAGATCTGGTTAACCCCGGCCAGCATCGGAGCCAGTTTGCTGCGCGGCACGGTAACGTCAACCAGATAATAGGCCGGCGCCAGGCGGGTCATCGCGCCCACGGCGCTCTTGCGTCCGTACCAGATGGTCTCGCGCTCCTCGGCGGTGCGGGCAACGCGCAGATCAAAGCCGCTATGAGCGCGCAGAATAGCTTCGATTTCGGCGATCTGCGGATCCACGCTCGCGGGGTAGCCGTCGGCCTCGACAATCAGGGCTGCCCCGGCCTCCTCGGGCAGGCGCGCGCTGGTAAACTGGTTGATGATGCGCATGATCTGCTGGTCCATCATCTCCAGCGTAGCCGGCACCAACCCCGCCGCAATTACCGCCGAGACGGCCTCGCCCGCCGCTTCGACGCTGGGGAAGGCGGCCATCATGGTCTTCACCGCCGGGGGATTGGCAATCAGGCGCAGGTGCGCTGCAGTGATCAACCCCAGAGTGCCTTCGCTCCCGCACAGCAGTGCCGTCAGATCATACTCGGGGTAATCAAACGCGCGTCCGCCCACACTTACCTGCCGCCCATTGGCCAGCACCACCTCCAGACCGGTCACATAATTGGCGGTCACGCCGTACTTGAAGCAGTGGGGGCCACCCGAGTTCTCGGCAATGTTGCCCCCAAGGGTCGCCGAGCGCCCGCTGGCCGGATCGGGAGGATAGTAGAGCCCCTTGCTCTTTGCCAGGCTGTCGAGGGTAAGATTGATCAGCCCTGGCTCGACCGTCACCATGCGTCCGGCCACATCGAAGTCGAGGACGCGGTTCATGCGCGAGTACTCGACGATGACTCCGCCCTGCTCGGCCACAGCGCCGCCCGACAGGCCGGTGCCGGCCCCGCGGGCGATGACTGGCTTCCGCCGGCTCGCTGCCCAGCGCACGATCCGCACCACATCCTCGGCCTGCTCGGGCACCAGCACCAGGTCCGGGCTCCCGCGATCCAGTCCGCCATCGACTTCGTAGACCAGCAACTCCGAGCGGTCGGCAATCACCTGGGATGGCGGCAGAATGAAGGGTGAGATTCGTTCTTCACGGGTTCGCATACACGTGTACTCCTTTCACCCTTCACGGCGATACGCTTCATCGAGTACTTCGACCACGTGCATCACCCGCGCCGGTAGGCCGGCCCGGCGCACGCCGGCCAGGATCTGCAAGTGGCAGCCAGTATTCGAGACCACCACAATCTCGGCCCCGGTGGCCTCGATGTCGGCGACTTTGGCGTCGAGGATCGGCTCGGCCAGTTCGGGATGCACCAGGTTGTAGACCCCCGCGCTGCCGCAGCAGCGCTCCGGCTGTCGCAGTTCGACCAGTTCCAGCCCGGGAACGCTGCGGAGCAGGGCGCGAGGTTGTTGCGCCACCTTCTGGACGTTGCGCAGATGGCACGAGTCTACATAGGTGGCGCGAGCGGACAGCGTGGCCCGCGGCGGTTCCACCGCGTGCTCGGCCAGAAACTCGCTGATGTCGCGCACCTTCGCGACGAACGCGGCAACGCGGGTCTGGTAGTCGGTATCATCGCGCAGCAGATCGGTATAGCTTTTAAGCGTTGCACCACAGCCGCCAGCATTGCTGATTATCGCGTCAATCTCAAGTGCCAGCAGGGCATCAATATTCTGGCGGGCCAGTTGCCGGGCCAGTTCTTCTTCACCATTGTGTACGTGTGCCGCGCCGCAGCAGGTCTGTCCGCGGGGGATCAGCACCTCATAGCCGTTCCGCTGGAGCACCCGCACGGTGGCGTCATTGACCTGACCGAGAAAGGCTTCCTGGATGCAGCCTTGCAACACGGCCACCCGACCCCGTGGCTGGCCCCGCGGCGGGAAGCTGTGCCCGGTGGCGAAGCGCCGCAGGTGTACCGGCGGCGCCAGGGCTTCAATCGACCGCAGGCGTCCCCGAAGCAGCCCGGTACGCCGCGTGAGAGCCTGAAGACCGCTCCGCTCGTAGAGCCAGGCGCCCAGCGCCAGCACCCGGAGTCGCCGAGGGTAGGGCATTAGCTGGCGCAGCCCGGCCCAACGCGCGAAACGGGCCAGACGACCGGGCCGGTGGGTCGTGGCGAGCGCGGCGCGAGTTACCTCCACCAGTTCGCCGTAGCGCACGCCGGAGGGACAGGCTGTCTCGCAGGCCCGGCATACCAGGCAGGAGTCCAGATGGACGGCCAGGGCCGGGTCATCCAGACCAATGCGCCCCTCGGCGACGGCGCGCATCAGGGTGATCCGCCCGCGGGGCGCCTCGCTCTCGCGCCCGCTGAGGGCGTAGGTTGGGCAAACCGACAGGCACAGACCACAGTGAAGACACCGGTCGAGTTGTGCCTGGTGGGCGCTGCCATACAGCACATCAATCGGGGAAGGTGTTCCTGCACCATGCCTTGCTCCAGGCATGCCCTGAATGTGCCCGCCCCGGCCTGACCGTCGCTCCGCGGTCTCACCTGACCGGCCCGTCGAGGGGTGGAGCTGTGGCGATGCAGGAATGAAGCCTCCATGATCAAGCTCGTTTGAGCCTTCCCGAAGACCTGGTTCAGGATCAACCGTTCCAACGCTATCATTGCTCCGCATCTCTCCACCTCCACACCTCTACACGTCTGCGCTTCTACACCCTCCACATCACCCGATCTTGAGAGCTTCGGAGGTGTGGAGGTGAAGTCCACATTCCAGGTTCCAGTCCTCACGGGATCATCCAGGCGAACACGCAGGCTTGCAGGCAGACCACCACACCCACCAGCCAGGCCAGCACCAGACTGTCGAGCGAGATGTACCGCAGAATGCAACCTTCCTGACCGCGCTGATCGGTGACCACACTGGCGACCACGATGCTCTGGGCGTCAATCATCTTGCCCATCACATCACCCCGCCGGAGCTATGAGACGCTGCCGCGAGCACCGGCGAGATACCGACCCTGGCTATGCCCGATCTATGCCGGTGGATGGGAGAATAGTACGCGACGGCACGAAGAATGAAAGGGTCAGGCCGGCGACGTGTCGTTAAGGTGGGTTAACCCGCCGGGGGGGCCACCGGTATGAAACAAGCGGGGAAACCCGGTTTCCCCTTGCCACTCCCTGAGGGGAGGGGTAGGGAGGGCTACGCCCTCGCAGGAGAGACTTCATCATGATCGGCGGGAGGCTCTACACCGCGAGGATCGGGGGGTGCAGAAGAGACTACATTGCCTCATTGTCGGCTGGCCCTCGTCGGACCGAAGCACTCGCGCATCGAATGCTTCGACCTTTCCGGGCGAGGGCCGGCCCATCACGTGTGCTCGATGGAGTACTACTCCATCTCCAGCGCATACGTGGCGCGCTCGGTGGTGTGGGGCGTCGTCGCGAGGATCACCAGGACGGCTCGCTCACCAGGTGCAAGCCGGGCCCGCGCCGCGCCGGTCGCGTCCACGGGTAGTGTCTCGACGCTGGTGCGGCCGTTGGCCGTGCGCACCAGGCGCAGCTCCCAGCGTTGCGGCAGCACCCCGGCGGTACGCACAAAGCCCTCGGCCTGCCAGTCCCCGTCACCGCCTTCCACATTGTCGGTGAAGCCCAGCTCGGGAATGCGGATGTCGTCAAGCAGCATGCCTGGCGCGTTGAAGCCCTGGTCGTTGATCTGCCAGAAACGCAGCAGAATGGGCCGACCAGCGTATGGCGTGAGGTCAATCGTCTCTTCGACCCAGATGCCACGGGCGCCATCCTCGAGCTTCGCGCCCGGCGCGCCGCTCACTCCCGTAATCCCGTGGCCGTAGTTCATCCCCTGCGGATCGGTCGTCGTGGTCAGCGAACCGGGCAGCGTTTCCCAGGTTACGCCGCCATCGGTGGATACGCTGACGAAGGCGTAATCATAGTCGTTCTCGATCTCGTACCAGGTGGCAAACTGCAACGTCGCGCGCTCGAGGCCGCTCAGGTCGAAGGCGTGGGTCAACGTGGCGTAGCTATCATCGCTTCGCCCGCTCCACCAGCTCACCCCGCGGGTCGGCTCAGCCGCGATGCCCACGCTGGTCGCGCCGCGAAAACGCACCTCGCGCACCGCGTCAGGCAGGGTATAGTAATCCACGCCAAACTGGGCGACCGTTTCGTTCTGAAGCGGCCCGCTCAGCAATATCGGCTGCACGGTGAAGGGCAGCAATTGCGGCAACTCATGGCCGGTGGCATAGGTGTACCGGCCATCGCCCACGGCAGGGTCATCAATCAAGTTGGCGACGGCCCAATCGGCGACCAGGGCGCTGAAGCTGGCAATGTCGGGCCGGCGGCGCGCCGCGAGGGCCACAAAGGCCTGTGGCTCATTGCCCGCATCGGCACGGATGAGCGGCAGGAGTTGATCCTTCCCGGCGTACTGCGCATACACGTAGCGCATAAAGAGGTGTGCGGCGCCGTAATGCGCCCCCGACTGGCCAGGCCCCGAGGACCAGGCCGTAAGCTGCACGTCTGGCTCGAAGAGGTAGAAAGGCGTGAACCCGTCGTCAGAGTAGCCATTGAGATCCTCAGAGAGCTGCGAAGCCCCCTCGTTGAACCAGGTGGGGCTGCCGGGTTGCTCGTTCTGATGGATCATGTGCTGAAACTCGTGCGCCAGCACATCCAGATAATCCACATCGCCAAACGGGAGGAGTTGCAGGTTCATGAAGAACATCTCGCGCTCATTGCTGAAGCGGTTCACCTGGCGCGGCAGCAGATCCTGCGCCGAGAAATAGCCGAGTACCTGACCGCTCGGATCGCTGGCGTTAAGAATGGTGATCCGCCGATCCCCATCCACACCCGGTTGCACTTCGGAGCCAAAAATCTCCCGGGTGCGGGGATAGATCTCTTCCTCGAAGATTCGCGCCGCCTCCTCAAGCGCACCCTGGTCGTAGGGCAGGCCCTGCTGAACGTACATGAGCGCCACGGGACCGGCGTAGCGCAACTCGGCCTGGATCTCAAACTGCTGGTTGCTGGAAAGGTCGCTTACGTAGAAGGAGCGTACCTCGCCGACCTGCACCTCCAGCGGCGTGGTGCGGCTCACCGTAGGGCAGGCCAGCGGTTCGGCGCGACAGGCGCCCAGGGCGCGGGCGAGCGCCACCGGGTCGCGAGGCACGCGTCTGGCCGCATCGAGGGTCGCGATGGGGTCGGCGGGAGGCGCAGGCATGGCAGAGGAACGAGTTGGGCGCGGGGCGTTCCCGCCGATGGCGACGGGGCTGGGATCACGGACTGCCGGGGTGAGAATGGTCGGCGACGGATGGGCCGCAACCGTCGCGGGCGGCGTCGGGGAGGGTGGCGCGGGCGGATCGGCCGCGTTGAACGGGGCGCAAGCCGCCAGGATGAGCGCCAGCAAGCTGAGGAGGAGTATGCGTTTCTTCATAGGGCCATTGTACCGCCGGGCAATCGGCGAGCGCAAGGCGTCCGGGCTGCCCCTCTCTCCGCGGCGCCTAACGTGAACATAGCCCGCCCGCGAGAGGGTGTGGGAGGGCTGCGTCCTCCCAGGAACCAACCCGCCAGCGGGGAGGATGTGGAAGGACTGCGCCCTCCCAGAATATAGTTGTATTCATGCTGGCGTTGTGCGGCGCAGCCGCATAGACGGCTGAAATGCGTCTATACTGTATGTTCCAGAAAGAGGTTCATCGCTATCTAAGGGATGTTTCAGAGGCAGGCATGCCGGCTTGACCGTTGCCCTACAGCTCCACAGCTCCACACCTCCACACGACAGGTCTGTGGAGCTGAAGACCAGATGGTCAAGCAAGGTTGAAACATGCCCGGAGGAGTGTGCCCCTTCGTGGTTCGCATCGCCTTTCTCGACTCATGGCTCCAGCACGTGGCGGAAGGGAGCGGCACGGCAGCGGCGATTGGCGGCCTGGGCCGGGCCTTGCGTGCGCAGGGCCACCAGGTTACGCGCATTGCCCCGCTGAAGCCCTGGCCGACCGCGCTCACCGCCCGTCGCCTGCTGTTCAACCTGCACCTGCCGGCCCTGCTCAACGTCCTGCCCTACGACCTGATCGTAGGCTTCGACATTGACGGCTTCCTGGTGGCCGATCGTGCCCCCGCGCCGTATGTGTGCAGCGTCAAGGGCGTCATTGCCGAAGAACTGCTGCACGAACGGGGCGCCGTGCGCCGGCTGCTCTGGTCGCTGTCACGTCTGGAGCGTATCAACGCCCGCCGGGCCCCGCTGGTGCTGACAACCAGTGAGTACTGCCGGAGCCGCATCGGCTACCACTACGGCGTGCCCGCCAGCAAGGTGCGCCTGGTGCCCGAGGGCATTGACCTGGCCTCCTGGCGCCACCTGCTCGACGCCGCGGGCGATATCGCACCCGATGGGCGCACGATCCTCTGCGTGGCCCGGCAGTACCCCCGCAAGCACATCGCCGATCTGCTGCGCGCCTTTGCCCTGCTGCGCCGCCCCCTCCCCGACGCCCGGCTGGTGATCGTCGGCGATGGCCCCGAACACGCCCGCCTGCGCGCCCTGGCCGCGGAACTCCACCTGGGCGCCGCAGCCATGTTCACTGGCGCCCTTCCCGACACCACCGCCCTGGCGGTCTGGTACCGTCGCGCCGCCATCTTCTGCCTGCCCAGCGTCCAGGAGGGTTTCGGCATTGTCTTTCTGGAGGCCATGGCTGCCGGGCTGCCGATCGTCGCCACCACCGCCGCCGCCGTGCCCGAGGTGGTTCCCGCCGGTCAGGCCGGACTCCTGGTGCCCCCCGGCGACGTGCAGGCCCTGGCTGCGGCCCTGGCCGGGCTACTGGAACGGCCCGCCCTGCGCGCCGCCTTCGGCGCATACGGGCGCCAACACGTCCAGCGCTACGACTGGGCGAACGT
>JBDNDG010000191.1:0-8443 GCA_046719255.1 Chloroflexaceae bacterium | reverse complement strand
GCTCGCGGTTCCGCGGTTCTTCCTGGGAGGGCTGCGCCCTCCCACACCCTCCCGCGCGGGCTCTCTTCGCATCGGTAGAAGCTACACCCCTGCCAGCGCCAGCAACACCTCGATCAGCAACTGCCCGTGGCGGGCCAGGTCGTCCAGGGGGATGTGTTCGTCGGGGCCGAAGGGGGCGCTTTCAGGGCGGGCCACGCCGACCGAGGCGCAGGGCATGGGGTGGGCCTCGACGAAGCGTTGCAGCGGCAGGGTGAAGGCCCCGGCCGGCGCGATCGGGAGCAGCACCCCGTGGACCACTGCCCCGGCGGCGGCGATCTGGCGAATGAACGGCGCGTCGGGCGGGGTGCGGGCAGGGGGGTAGCCTCCAGGCAGCACCTCGAGGGTTACATCCTTGAAGCCCTTCTCGTCGAGGTAGGCCCGGATCAGGCCGGCGATCTCGCCGGGTTGCTGGTTCGGTACAAGGTGAAAGTCGAGCGCCGCGTCTGCGCCAGCGGGCAGCAGGGCCAGTTCACCATCAGGCGCGGGATGGATCGTACTGAGGTTGCAGGTGGGCAGCGTCACCTCGGCGCGCACCAGAGGCGCACCGCGCATGCCGAAGAGAAACTCGCCCGGGCCCCAGGCCGCCAGGCGTCCTGCCTCATCGAGCTTGAGTTGCCGCAGGAGCGCGCTCTCCTCGCGCGACGGCCCTTCAACGCTGTCGTAGAACCCGGGGATGCGAATATCCTCGTCTTCGCCCTTGATCGCCGACAGGGCCCAGGTCAGGCGCCAGAGGGCGTTGGGCACGGTGGAGGCTGCGCCGGGGGGCAGGGGATGCGCCGGTCCCTGCGCCCGCAGACGCACCTGGAGCAATCCCTTGCTGCCGCTGTAGCACACCGGCGCGCCGGCGGCGGCGCGATCGCCCGCACTGCCCAGGCAGGCATCGGCGCGCAGGGTCGCGGCGTGGGCAGCGATGGCCGCCGGGAGACCGGGCGAGCCGATCAGCCCGCCGCCGTCGGCCACCACCGTCACGCCGCAGGGCAACTCGCCTTCGGCCTCGATCAGGGCCGCCAGGGCCTGCAGGTGCGCCGCCAGCGGCCCCTTGCCTTCGGCTACGCCTCGCCCGTACACGGCTCCATCGCGCTCGGCTAGCTGGTATGGCTCATGCGACCAGGCGCGCCACGGGCCGGGTGGCGGGGCGTCGAAACGGTGGTAGAGCAGCAATACGCGCGGGGCGCGCCCCGCGCGCCGGCCTATCACCACCGGCGGCCCGTGCCCATCCAGGCGCTGCACCTGCATGCCCAGCCGCCGCAACAGCGCGGCGATCAGGTCGGCGCTGCGCGCCAGTTCATCGGGTCGCCCCACGCTCGACGGCTGCGCGCAGAGCGTGCGCAGGCAATCCATGATTGATGCGGCCAGCATGGACAATGACGCTGACACAGAGGCTCCTGCACTGAGTGCGCGGGCGCAACGGCGGTTTGCCCATTATAGCACGGCGGGTCGCAGGCGGGAGTTTGCCGGGCAGTGATGCTCTAAAGCGCGCTTATTTCGCATTCGTTACGATTTGACAGTCGTAATGCCGGCCAGTATAATCGCGCGCACAATTTCCGGCGTTCCCGCCGATACGCGAGCATAGTTGTGGTTTCCCGGGTTGTATGCGAGGGCCGTGCCCTCCCATACCCTTCCCACTATCGTTACCCGGGAGGGCCGTGCCCTCCCGTACCCTCCCCACCATCGTTACCCGGGAGGGCCGTGTCCTCCCATACTCTCCCGGTGGGGAGAGCGTGCCGCCCCCGTGGGCCAGGGGTGGGGAACCCCGTGTTTCCCTTATTCATATCCGAAAGTTGACGCCAACCCCGGTTTTCGGCTAGACTCCCGGTATTCCCGGCAACGCTGGCGGCGCGGCTGGCGCGTGCGCGAGTTGCACGACAGATGCTCGAAAAGGAGGTTCGCACAACAATGGCAAGGTTCCTCAAACGTCCCGCTGCCATGGTGGCGCTCGTGGCACTCATCGTTCCAATCCTGGCAGCATGCGGCGGCGCTGCGCCGCAGGTGATCCGCGAAACGGTTGTGGTGGTTCAGACGGCAGAGCCGATCCGCGAAACGGTTGTGATTGCGGCCACGCCTGAACCCGGCGCCGCGGGCGGGGCCTTCACCACCCCGCACCCGATCCTGGGCGATCCGAAGGTGCGCCAGGCAATCGCCTACTGCACCAACCGCCCCGAGTTGATCCAGTCGGTCTACAGCTACCTGACGCCTGAGCAGCAGGAGGGGCTGCTCATGGATACCAACCTGCCCAGGACCCACTGGGCGGTGGCTACCGAGGCCGATGGGATCGTGACTTACCCCTTCGACCCGGAGAAGGGCAAGGCCCTGCTCGAGGAGGCCGGCTGGAAACTGACAGAAGGTCAGACCGTTCGTACCAAGGACGGCGCGCCGCTGACCCTGGAGTTTACCACCACCAACGCCCAGTTCCGCATTACCTGGGCCACCGTGCTGGAGAAGCAACTGCTCGACAACTGTGGCATCCAGATCATCCGCAAGCATGCTCCGGGCTCCTGGTGGTTCGGCAGCGCCTCCGGTCTGCGTCGGCGCGACTTCGAGCTTGGCGCCTTTGCCTGGGTGGGCGAGGCCGATCCGGGCGGGCGCACGCTCTATGCCTGCGACCAGATCCCCCTGCCCGACAATAACTGGAACGGCCAGAACTACATGGGCTGGTGCAATGAAGCGGCCAGCCGGGCGATCACCGCGGCCAATAATACGCTGAACCGCGAGGAGCGCATCAAGAACTACAAGGCCTTCCAGGTCGAGTTCACCAAAGACATGGTCAGCCTGCCGCTGTTCCAGCGCCTGGAGGCCTACGGCTGGAACATGAAGCCCGACCCCACCGAGTACATCACCGCCAACGCCTACGAATGGGCGCGCAGCGACAACGAAGATACGATCATCCTCGGCTTCACCCAGGAGCCGGCCTCGATGTTCTCCCTGGTGGAGAGCGCGGCCGTGCAGCGCCAGGCGGCGCAACTGGTTGGCGGCGTGTTGCAAACGCAGTACAGCTACGACTTCCAGCCGGTGCTGCAGGATGGCCTGGCGACGATCGAGAGCGGCAAGGCTAAGAACGAAGTCGTCGAGGTCAAAGAAGGCGACATGGTCTGGGATGCCACTGGCGCGGCGGTCGAACTCAAGCCGGGGGTTGAACTGGTCAACTCCGACGGCGAGACGATCACCTACGAGAGCGGCACGGTGAAGATGAACCAGCTTACCGTGACCTATGACCTGATCGAGGGCATCACCTGGTCGGACGGCGAGCCGCTGAAGAAGGCCGATCTTGAACTGAGCGTGAAGATCGCCTGTGATCCCGATGCGGGCGCCGTGAGCTACACCTTCTGCGAGTCGCACCAGGGGGCCGAGGGGGTGAACGTGACCAGCGATACCAGCTACACGATCACCTTCCTGCCCGGCGTGCAGTGGCCGACGTACTTCCTGGCGCCCTACGGCGGCTATCCCTCGCATCAGACCGTCTCAGACGGGCGCAAGCTGGCCGATGTGCCGGCCAAGGAGTGGGCGACGCTGCCGGAGGTCGCCGAGACGCCGCTGGGCTACGGCCCCTACATCCTCAAGGAATGGAACAAGGGCCAGAGCATGGTCTTCGAGGCCAACCCGAACTTTGTGCTCGGCGAGCCGAAGGTGAAGAACGTGATCATCCAGTTCTTCGCCGACACCAATGCTGCCGTGGCAGCGCTGCTGACCGGCGAGGTTGACATCCTCGAGAAGGCGACGCTCGGCGCCGGCCCCGAGGTGGAGACGGTGCTCAAGGCCGCGGCGGAAGGCAAGATCGAAGCCAAGACCGATGCCAGTCCGACCTGGGAGCACATGGATATGAACCTGTTCGTGCGCTGATCATCCGCAGGGCCGTGGTACTGGTGTCGCCAGCGCCACGGCTCCACGGGTCGCTGGCATCCCCTGCAGGGCCGAAGTACTGGCTGCGCCGGCGCTTCGGCCCTGCAGGGGCGGTGTTACCCCCATTAAACGCCATGACCACCTACCTCGTCCGCCGTCTGTTCCAGATGCTGATCGTAACCGTCCTCTCGGCGATGCTGGGCTATTCGCTGTTGTACCTCGCGCCGGGGGGGCCGTTGTTGTTTTTGCAGCAGATGCAGAACACCGGTCAGAACCGTGTTACAGAAGAAGATATTGCGCGTATCAAAGCGCGCTATGAACTTGACCTCTATCTGCCGGTGCGTTTCACCCGCTGGTTGATCGGCTTTCCCCGTGGCCCGGTGCAGATCGGGGGGCTGTATCTGCTGCCACCCGACACAGTGGTCGGCTGCGCCATCCCGGGGCAGGTGCGGCTGCGCTACCCCGATGGTACGGAGGAGATCGTTGAAGAAGGCTGCGCGCGGACGGTCACCCTGGCCAACCTGGAGAACCGCCGCACCAGTCGGGGCATCCTTTTTGGCGACTTTGGCCTCTCCCAGCAGATTGCCCGTGACCGTCCGGTGAGCGATCTCTTGATGAGCCGGCTGCCCTACACCCTGTGGTTGATGGGCGTATCGACCCTGCTGGCGATCCTCATCGGCGTGCCGGTGGGGATCTATTCCGCGGTGCGTCAGTATTCGCGCTTTGACTATGCGATGACCACCATCACCTTTATCGGCTCGTCGCTGCCGACGCTGTTCATGGGGGTGATGGCCATCCTGATCTTCTCCGTGCTTGCCAAGGACGCCGGGCTGCCCTACCTGCCCTCGGGCGGCGCCCAGGCGGTGCGCGACTATACCATTCCCTGGATCGGTCGGATCGAGGCCGGCTCGTTACTCGATCGCTTCCTGCGCTTCATTATGCCCGTCAGTGTGCTGACGTTCTTCAACATCGCCGGCTGGAGCCGCTTCGTGCGCGCCAGTATGCTCGAGGTGTTGCGGCAGGACTATGTGCGCACCGCGCGGGCCAAGGGCGTGCGCGAGCAACTGGTCATCACCAAGCATGCCCTGCGCAACGCGCTGATCCCCTTTGTCACCCTGCTGGCCGGTGTACTGCCGACGCTGGTAGCCGGCGCGGCGATCACCGAGTCGGTCTTCAACTGGCCCGGCATGGGCCGGTTGCTGGTGGATTCGCTCGGGCGCAGCGACTACACCGTGGCCATGGCCATTCTCTTTATCAGCACCGTGCTGGTGTTGATCGGCTATTTAATCTCGGATATTCTATATACAATTGTCGATCCCCGTATCCGGCTCTCGTGAGGAGCTACGTTCGATGGCCACAACAACCTCGGCGGTGCCCGAAACCGCCGAACGCTCCCAGCCGCGCTCCGAAGGTCAGTGGGCAGTCGTGTTCCGGCGCTTCCGGCGCCACCGCCTGGCGATGATCAGCCTGGCGGTGCTGGTGATCATTTTTGTTGCCTCACTCCTGGCGCCCTGGATCGCCCCCTTCCCCCGCGACGACATCGGGCTCAACCGCGTGGCCCTGCCGCCGATGAGCGTTGACCCGACCAATGGCAGGCTGCACATCCTCGGCACCGACCACCTGGGCCGTGATTTCTTCACCCGGGTGATCTACGCCGCGCGCGTCTCGCTCATGGTTGCGATCTCGGTCACCACACTGGTAGCGATCATCGGCTCGATTCTGGGCCTGCTGGCCGGTTTCTTCGGCGGCGTGACGGATAATCTGATCAGCCGGGTGATGGAGTTTGTGGCCACTATTCCCGATCTACCAATTTTGTTGATACTCAGTGCGATCATGATCCAGAATGCCGATCTGATCGTGTTACCATCGTGGATCATCGGGCCGGTGGCCTGGATTATGGCCGTACCGCTCCGTGAGGCCACCCAGGTGACGTTGCTGATCCTGGTCCTGGCCTCGCTGGGTTGGGTCGGCGTTGCGCGCCTGATGCGCGGGATGGTCCTCCAGGTGCGCGAAATGCAGTACATCGAGTCGGCGCGCGCGCTTGGCGGGGCGAATGCCTGGATCCTGGGCAAGCACGTCTTCCCCAACGCTTTCCCGCCGCTGATCGTGGCCTTCACCCTCGGCCTCAACGCGGCCCTGGTCAGTGAGGTAGCGATCAGCTTTCTCGGCTTTGGCGTTCAGGATCCCACGCCGACCTGGGGCAATATGATGGGCTTCGCCACCAGTTACATGTTCAACCATCCCTGGATGCCGCTCATCCCCGGCCTGCCGATCTTCCTCTGCTCCCTGGCCTTCAATTTTGTGGGTGACGGTTTGCGTGATGCTCTCGACCCACGGCTGAAAATCTGAGGTGAATTTGTGGAGAAAGGGGTTTTCCCCACGCCCCTGCCTGTGGGGAAGGTTTGGGAGGGCATAGCCCTTCCAGGAAAACATGTGTTTTTATCTGATCGGTGTACGGCGCAGTCGCATGGTCATCGAATGTTAGAAAGCGAATGCCAGTCTTGAGCACGTCACCGGTTTCCGCTGCCGCCCGCGCCCCACAGACCACGCCGCACCGCGGCGATGTGCTGCTAGAGGTGCGCGGCTTGAAGACCTACTTCTTTACCGAGGCCGGGGTGGTACGCGCCGTGGATGGGATCGACCTGGTCCTGCGGCGTGGGGAGACGCTGAGTATCGTCGGCGAGAGCGGCTCGGGCAAGAGCGTCACTTCGCTCTCGATTCTGCGTCTGATCCAGTTCCCGCCGGGCAAAATCGTCGAGGGCGAGATTATCTTTGACGGTGTGGATGTGCTCGCCTTGAGCGAGGAAGATATGCGCCACATCCGCGGCAACCGCATTTCGATGATCTTTCAGCAACCGACAACCTGCCTCAACCCGGTTTTCCGCGTGGGCGACCAGATCATCGAGGCGTTACAGATTCACCAGGGGCTGAAAGGCACGGAGGCCGAGCGCCGCTGCATCGAGCTGCTGAGCATGGTCGGCCTGCCCGACCCACAGCGCCGCATCAGGCAGTACCCCCACGAACTGTCGGGCGGGCAGGCCCAGCGCGTGATGATCGCGATGGCCCTGGCCTGCAACCCCGAGCTGCTGATCGCCGACGAGCCGACCACCGCCCTCGATGTCACCATTCAGGCCCAGATTCTCGATCTGATGCGCGCCCTGCGGGAGAAGATCGACACGTCGATCATTCTGATCACCCACGATATGGGCGTGGTGGCCGAGATGGCCGATACGGTGGCAGTGATGTACGCCGGCCAGATTGTGGAGTACGCCGATGTGCGCAGTCTCTTCGGCGAACCGAAACACCCCTACACCCGGGGCCTGCTGGAGTCGATCCCGGTGCTGGGGGAAGTGGTGGATCAGCTGGCGACGATCCCCGGTACGGTGCCCAACCTGATCAACCCGCCCACGGGCTGCCGCTTTGCCGAGCGCTGCTCGAAACGCTTCGAGCGCTGCGACGAAGCGGTGCCGATGTTCGACCTGGAGGGCGGGCGCAAGGTGCGTTGCTGGCTGTACGAGCGAGGGCAAGCATGAGCGTCTCCGTATCCGCAGGCGATTCGAGTGTCCTGCTCGAAGTGAACAACCTGGTCAAGCATTTTCCGATCAAAGGTGGCATATTGCGCCGCACCGTCGCGCATGTCAAAGCCGTCGATGGGGTGAGCTTCTTCATCCGGCGCGGCGAGACCCTGGGGTTGGTTGGCGAGAGCGGCTGCGGCAAGACCACCACCGGGCGCACGGTGCTGCGTCTGGAGCGGGCCACTGCCGGCGAGGTGCTCTTCGAGGGCAAAGACGTGCTCAAGGCTGGCCGGAACCAGTTGAAGGCACTGCGGCGGGATATGCAGATCGTGTTTCAGGACCCCTACGCCTCGCTTGATCCGCGCCTGACGGTGGGCGAGAGTGTTGCCGAGGGCCTGGTGATCCACCGCATCGGCACGCCCGCTGAGCGGCGCGAGCGTGTGCGCGAGGTGCTGGCTCGCGTGGGCCTGCACGCCAGCCAGATGAGCCGCTTCCCCCACGAGTTCTCGGGCGGGCAGCGACAGCGCATCGGCATTGCCCGCGCCCTGATCATGGAACCCAAGCTAATCGTCTGCGATGAGCCGGTCAGCGCACTGGATGTTTCGATCCAGTCGCAGGTGCTCAACCTGCTCAAGAATCTGCAGCGGGAGTTCGGATTAACCTACCTGTTCATTGCCCACAATCTGGCAGTGGTGGAGCATATCAGCGACCGGGTCGGGGTGATGTACCTGGGCAAAGTGGTGGAACTGGCCGGGCGCGATGATCTGTTTCGCGAGCCGCTGCACCCCTACACCAGGGCGCTGATCTCGGCCATTCCACACCCCGACCCAACGCGGCGCCGCGAGCGGATCGTGCTGCAAGGCGACGTGCCCAGTCCGATCAATCCCCCGGCGGGATGCCGTTTCCACCCACGCTGCTGGATCGCCCGCGATATCTGCAAGGAGCAGGAACCGGCCTTCGAAGAGAAGAAGAAGGGCCACTGGGTGGCCTGTCACTTCGCCGGGGAGTTTTAAGACGACCTGGTGCCCGGACGACGCGGCGGGCGCGCGGGC
>JBDNDG010000190.1:0-8445 GCA_046719255.1 Chloroflexaceae bacterium | reverse complement strand
CCAAACGCGTGGCGCTGCTGAAGTCTGAGTTGTACGCCATGCTCGTGGCGCGGCCGATGATGCTGATTGCCCGCCTGACCAGCCCGATTGTGGCGCTGCTCTCGGTGTCAACCCAGGTGGTCCTGCGGGTTATCGGGCTGGGGAACGCCCCTGAGGCCCAGGTGACCGAGGAGGATATCCGCGCCCTGGTGCGCGAGGGGACTGAGGAGGGAACAGTCGAACCGCAGGAGCGCGAGTTCATCGAAAGCATCTTCAAGTTCAGCGACCGCGCCGTGCGCCATATCATGACCCCTCGGCGCGATGTGGAGATGGTCGAGGCCGACGCGACCCTGGGCGAGGTGCTCGACCGGGTGCTGGAAAGCGGCTATTCACGCTTCCCCGTCTACCAGGACTCGCCGGACCAGATCGTTGGCGTGGTACACGTGCGGGACCTGCTCATGCTCTACCGGCGCAAGGGAGAGGGCGCACAGGTGCGCGAAGTGGTCTCGCCGCCGCTCTATGTGCCCGAGAATAGCCGCGCCCTGGCGCTCCTGGCCACCTTCCGCAAGAGCCGCCGGCATATGGCGCTGGTGGTGGGCGAACTGGGCGGTATCGAAGGCGTCGTAACCCTGGAGGATGTGCTTGAGGAGATCGTCGGTGAGATCGCCGACGAGTTCGACGAAGCCACGGCCCCACCGATCGTGCGCCGCGAGGACGGCTCGCTCCTGGTCGAAGGCGCGCTGCCGATTGATGAGGTAAAGTCGCTCCTCGATGTGGAGGAACTGCCCGACGAAGAAACCTACCGCTTCGATACCCTCGCTGGCTTTGTCATCAGCTTGCTGGGCAAGATACCCGGTACCGGCGAGGTGGTACACTGGGACAGATGGCGCTTTGAGGTGGTAGATATGGACGGGCTGCGGGTGGATAAGGTGTTGATCTCCGAGTCGCCGCAGCAAGCGCCGCCATCCGAGGAGTAAGCAGCGACGTGCTATACTGTAGTCTCGGAGACGCGCTGGCCCGGTGGCGCGGCGCGTCTCCGGCAATGCGGTGCAACTGTACACAACTCCGCCAGCGCAGAGCGGCGCACGCGGAGAGGAGCGGATATGGCCGGTGAAGTAACCTTGCGGGCAACCCTCGCGCGCCCGTACCTCCCAGCGCAGACCGCGCAAGTCGCCTATGTGTTGATCGAAGTGCAGCCGACGCAGGTTGTCGCCCAGGTGCGGATGCCGGTGAACGTCGGCTTCGTGCTCGACCGTTCCGGTTCGATGAAGGGCGAGAAGATCGAACGGGTGCGTCAGGCGGTCAGCATGGCCATTGACCTGCTAGACACGCAGGATACCGCCTCGATTGTGATCTTCGACCATCGCACCGAGGTCCTGGTGCCCGCAGGGCCAGTAACTGACCGGCGGGCAATCAAGGAGCGCGTGGCGCGCATTCGCGACGCCGGGGGCACGAAAATCGCCCCTGCGGTTGATCGGGCGCTGCGTGAGATCAACCGCGACCATTCAGGCGCCATCCGCCGTCTGGTGCTGTTGACCGACGGCCAGACCGAAAATGAAAACGAGTGCCTCCTCCGTGCCGATGACGCAGGACGCCTCGGTGTGCCGATTACGGCCCTCGGCGTTGGTCAGGATTGGAACGAGGACCTGCTGATCGAAATGGCCAATCGCTCCGGCGGCACCGCTGATTACATTGCGCGCCCCGACGAGATCACCGAGTACTTCCGCAACACTGTGCAACGGGCCCAGAGCGTCGCCGTCCAGAACGCCGTCCTGAACCTGCGACTGGTCCAGGGCATTACACCGCGGGCGGTGTGGCAGGTGCTGCCCCTCATCAGCAATCTGGGCTACCGGCCCCTCTCGGATCGCGAGGTCAGCGTGCCGCTCGGCGAACTGGAAACCGGCGCGGGCCGGACCTTGCTGGTCGAACTGCTGGTAGACCAGCGTCCCGCCGGCACCTACCGCATCGGGCAGGCCGAGGTGAGCTACGACGTGCCGGCGCTCGGCCGCGCGGGCGAAAAGAACCGCGTAGACGTGCTGCTCACCTTTACCGATGATGCCCAACAACTCCAGCAGGTCCATCCTGGCGTCATGAACGTGGTCGAGAAGGTCAGCGCCTTCAAGTTGCAGACGCGCGCGCTCCAGGACCTGGCCCAGGGGGACGTGGCGGGAGCTACCCAGAAGCTCAAGAGCGCCGTGACGCGCCTGCTGAACCAGGGAGAAGTGGAGCTGGCCCAGACGATGGAGCAGGAGATCAAGAATCTTGAGCAGAGCGGGCAGCTCTCCAGCGAGGGGCAGAAGACGATCAAGTTCCAGGGTCGCAAGACGGTGCGCCTGAGCGATATGGATCTCCCGAAAGAGTGACCCCCCTGGCGGGGCGGAAGATGGGGCACCGGGGAAACCTGGTTTTCCCGGACACGATACAAACAGGTTTTAATTTTGGGAGGGCCGCGCCCACCCGATCCCTCCCCGCTGGCAGGTGGTTTCCCGGGAGGGCCACGCCCACCCGATCCCTCCCCGCTGGCGGTTGGTTTCCTGAGAGGGCTGCGCCCGTCCAATCCCTCCTCCGGGCGGGGGCATGGGGAAACCCGGTTTCCCCATACTTTCACATCAGCATGTATATTCTTATCACGAACGACGACGGCTATCAAAGTGAAGGGTTGGTGGCCCTGCGCGCGGCTCTGAGCCAGGTGGGCGAGGTGGTTGTAGTGGCCCCCGACCGCAACTGGAGCGCGGCCGGCCATTACCGCAAACTGTTCGACCCGCTGCGGGCATGGGAGGGCGCGCTCCTCGACGGCAGCCCTGCCCTGCTCTGCGACGGCACGCCGGCCGATTGTGTGGCGCTGGCAATTATGGGTCTGTTGCCGCGCAAGCCCGACCTGGTGGTAGCAGGGATTAACCTCGGCGCCAATCTGGGAACGGATGTGCTCTACTCGGGAACCGTCGCCGCGGCGATGGAAGGGATCATGTTCGGGATTCCGGGCGTCGCCGTGTCGCAACTGCGGGCCAGGAACGCCCCCTGGGACTTCCGGGCGGCTCAGGCGGCGCTGGTACGGCTGGTGGAGAAGGTGCGCGACCGGGGTCTCCCCCAGGGCGTGTTGCTGAACCTCAATGTGCCGGCGCGTCCGCCCGAGGAGGTGCGAGGCATCCGCATCGCACGCCTGGGCCGCCGCTCGTACCGCGATGAGCTGGTGCTTCGCTACGATCCTCGGGGGCGGCCGTATTACTGGATCGATGGTTCGGAACCGGAGGATCACGCCGATGATGGCACCGATGTGGCGGCTGTGGCCGAAGGCTATGTGAGCCTGACACCGACCCACATGGATCTGACCAGTCATCACTGGCTGGAGGCGCTGCGCGGCTGGGGATTGGAAGAGGGGCTTTGATCGCCCGTAGCCGCGACGACCAGGCGCCGCTCGGCAGCCTCGGTGAGTTCGCGAATGTCGCTGAATGGACCGTCCTCCGGGCCGATTGTCGCAACGGCCAGGAGCATCTGCGGAGCGCGGCCCGCGCGCAGATCACGATAGCCGTAGTGCAGACGGATGTCGGCATCGAAGCGGCGCGTCAGGTCGGCGATAACGGCGGGGATCACGGTGGGCAGAGAAATGAGAACAAAATAGGGTCCCACGACCATCTGGCCCACGAAGGCCGCGTCCTGGGCCTGATGGCGCACCACGTCGCAGAGCAGCAGCGCGGTGAACTTGAGAACGTCTTCGCCCACCACCACGCCGTAGCGCTGGGTAAAATGCTCGAAGCCCGCGATGCGCACGAGGGCGAGCCTCCAGCCGTCGGTGATCAGCAGGTGGCGCAGCCGGGCATTGACCAGTTCGCCGGTGGGCAGGTTGGTGACGGGGTGGTGGTGGCCGCGCCGGCGTTCCTGGTCGATCTGGTTGCGGATAACCAGGTAGAGTTCTTCGATGTCGAAGGGCTTGTTGAGCAGATAGTCGGCCCGCACCTGGTTGTGGGCCGTAAGACGGTGCTCGCGTTCGCTGAAGGCCGTGAGCACTACAATGGGAATGTTCTGGGTCTCAGGCGAGGCGCGAAGGGCCATGCCAACCTCGTAGCCGCTAATGTCGGGGAGCCGCACATCGAGCAGCACCAGGTCCGGGGGTGTGGCCTGGCAGAACTCCAGAGCCTCGCGGCCTCGGGTGGTCACCTGCACGCTGAAACCGCGGCTGGTAAGGTAGGCGTGGAGCAGGCGCGCAATATCGGCGTCGTCCTCAACGACCAGGATGGTAGCAGTGGGGCGTGCGGGTGTTTCCATGTCCAGAGGGTGATAGTGCATAGCGCCAGAACGTGATTGCACTCATACAAACGGGCCAGGGCAGCGAATTCGGGCATGGGGCGCCGCGCAACACAGGCTTCCGGCGGGCAGAGGTTAGAGTGGAGAAAAGGCCAGAGCGTCGGGAGGGTGTTTTCGTGGCCCGCCGTAACGAACTGAGAGCCGGCTACGGGCCGTAGCGAAGGGTGCGTTGTGGCCATCCGCATTCCTTCGCTCCGCTCAGGACGGGCCCTTCGATACGCGCCCTGACTTCCGCCTTCGCTCCGAGGGCTGCGCCCTCCCACACCCTCCCCTCAGGGAGGGGGATGGGGAAATCTGGTTTCCCCATATGTTCACATCGGGGGAGGCTTTCACGGGTAGAGTTTTTTGGGCCACGGCCTCTCCTCCTCCCTCCCGGCTCCTCTCTCCACCCGGCGGAGAGGGGAGCCGGGCCGCAAGCGGCACCTTATTTGAATGGTATGGCTTCAGGAGGGTGCATCGGCCCCGAAGCGGCGGGGGGCCCCGGCGGGGGGCAGGCTGAAGCATGCGCGTGCGCGGCCATCGGCCCCACTGTGGGGGGGTGCGCATGCTTCGGCCCTACGGTTGGCGCCGTGCGCCCCTTGCTGATAACCCGGGCGTTAGCTATACTACTGCCTATCGACATATCTTCAAGGATCGCGACGACAGGCCGTCAGCGCACGCACCTCTCACCATGCTGCGGCACGGGCTATACTGTACTGCATCCCCACAGAATACAAACGTCGTGCATGGGGAAAGCGGGTCGGAAATTGCTCTGCCAGCGCCGACTTGAGTGTTGATTCCGAACGCGAGAGATTGCCCCGAGGAGAAGCGCCATATGACCATAGATGAACAGCAGGTCAACACCGCGACGATGGTGCCCGTGGAGCGCTCCTACCTGAACCGCGAGTTAAGCTGGATCGAGTTCAACCGGCGCGTGCTCGACGAAGCGCGGGATCCTCGCAACCCGCTGCTGGAGCGGGTCAAGTTTCTGGCGATCTTCGCTTCGAACCTGGACGAGTTTTTCATGATCCGCGTAAGCGGGATCAAGCAGCAAATCAGCGCGGGCGTCCGCAAGCAGTCGCCCGATGGGCTGACGCCCACCGAGCAACTTATGGCGATCCGCCGGGTGCTGGTGCCGTTGCTGGAAGATGAACGCAAACTGTTGCTGGAAGATCTGCTGCCAAACCTGCGCGCGCACGGCATTTTTATCTACGATTACAGCGAACTCAACCCGGACCAGCGGGAATGGGTTGATAGCTATTTCCATCGTCACGTCTTTCCCGTGCTGACGCCGCTGGCCTTCGACAGCAGCCGGCCCTTCCCGTTCATCTCGAATCTGAGCCTCAACCTGGCCGTCGTGATCCAGGATCGCGAGAAGGGGGAGCTGTTCGCCCGCGTTAAGGTGCCCGAGGTCCTGCCGCGCCTGGTGCAGCTACCCTCAGACCTGTGCGACGTGCCAGGTGACCTTCCCGCTGGACGCCAGGCCTGCTTCATCTGGCTGGAACAGGTGATCGCTGCGCACCTCAATGCCCTGTTCCCCGGAGTCACGGTGCGGGCAAGCTATCCATTTCGGGTCATCCGCAACGCCGATATGGAAATCGAAGAGGATGAGGCCGACGACCTGCTGGCCACCATCGAGCAGGGGGTGCGGCGACGGCGCTTCGGCGAGGTGGTGCGCCTGAAAGTGGACCACTCGATGCCCGAGCGCATCGTGCAGTTGCTGATGACGAACCTGAAGATCAGCCCGGCCGATGTTTACACCGTGCGGGGACCACTGGGCCTGGCCGATCTGATGAGCCTGCTGCGCCTGGATCGCCCCGACCTGAAGGACGCGCCCCACGTGCCGGTGCTGCCACACGCCTTGCGCGATGACGTTGACATCTTCGAGGCGATCCAGCACGGCGATATTCTGCTCCATCATCCCTATCACTCCTTTACACCGATTATTGACTTCATTCAGGCCGCTGCTGATGACCCCGATGTGCTGGCGATTAAACAGACGCTCTACCGCGTCGGTAGCAATTCGCCCATCGTTAAGGCGCTGATGCACGCCCGCGAACAGGGGAAGCAGGTAACGGCGATTGTGGAGCTTAAGGCCCGCTTCGATGAGGAAAACAACATCATCTGGGCGCGCCAGATGGAACGCGCTGGCGTGCATGTGGTTTATGGGCTGTTGGGGCTGAAGGTGCACGCCAAACTGGCCCTGGTGGTGCGTAAGGAGCAGGACGGCATTCGCTGCTACGCTCACCTGGGCACAGGTAACTACAACGCGAGTACGGCGCGCATTTATACCGATCTGGGAATATTGACCTGCCGGCCCGAAGTGACTGCCGATGTGGTGGATCTGTTCAACTACCTGACCGCGTACAGCCGCCAGGACACCTACCGTAAACTGCTGGTTGCGCCAATCACCCTGCGCGCCAATCTGAAGCGGTTGATCAAGCGCGAAATCGAACGGCAGCAGACCTTCGGCGATGGCCGGCTGATCTTCAAGATGAACGCCCTGGTGGACACGTCGATGATCAACGCGCTGTACCGCGCCTCGCAGGCCGGTGTGCGGGTTGATCTGATTGTGCGCGGGATGTGCAGCCTTCGCCCCGGCATCCCCGGCCTTAGCGAAAACATCACGGTGCGAAGCATCGTGGGACCGTTCCTTGAGCATCATCGGATCTACTACTTCCACAACGGCGGCCAGCCCGAGCTGTACCTGGGCAGCGCCGACTTGATGGAGCGCAACCTCGACCGGCGAGTCGAAGCTGTCTTCCCGGTGGAAGATCCCGCGCTGATGCGCTACGTTCACGATACCCTGCTCCAGACCTACCTGGCCGATAACTACCGGGCTCGCGTGCTTAACCCTGACGGCACCTACACCCGCCTGACCCCGACCAGCGAGCTGATTGACAGTCAGGACCCCTCGCGTATGGTTGGCGACAGGTGAGCGATGCGCCTCTTCATCGCCCTTCCCCTGCCCGACCCGGTGCGCGCGGCCCTGGCTGCGGCCCAGGAGCGGTTGCGGCGCGGTAACCCCCCCGTCCGCTGGATCGACGCGACGCGGATGCACCTGACCTTGCAGTTCCTCGGCGAGACCAGCGCGGCAGTTGTGCCGACGCTGGTTGCCGGCCTGGCCGAACTGGCCGTGCCGCCCATTCACCTGGCGCTCAGCGGTCTGGGCGCCTTTCCTGGTCTCCAGCGGCCACGGGTGATCTGGGCCGGCATAGCGGGTGACATCGGTGCCCTTGACCGGTTGCGGGCCGCTGTTTTCGCGGTGACCACACCGCTGGGCTTCGCCCCCGACACGCGACCCTTCACGCCCCACCTCACCCTCGGACGCCTCCGCGACGAGGCGCGCCCGGAACAGATCCGCACCCTGGCCGCGACTCTGCGCGCCGCCGACACGCTTCCGCCACTGGCCTGGGAAGCTGACCGGCCCATCCTCTACCAGAGCACGCTGAAGCCCGAGGGAGCAGTATATACCGCGCTGGGGCCGGAGCCGGCTGCATAGGTCAGTGATGCTCCTTTCCCGCCGGGCGGAGCCGGGCGGGATGCGCCCGCCCGAACACGCTGGCAGCCGTCTATGCGGCTGCGCCGCACCACAACAAGATGAAAATGCGTTTTTCCTGGGAGGGCTGCGCCTGCCCGAACCCACCCCGCCGGCGGGGTGTTTCTGGGACGGCTGCACCCGCCCACGCCCTGGACAGGGTGTTTCTGGGACGGCTGCGCCCGCCCACACTCTCCCCGCTGACAGGGTGTTTCTGGAACAGCTGCGCCCACCCACACCCTCCCCGCTGACAGGTGTTTCTGGGACGGCTGCGCCCCAGAACGACAAGGAGACTCGCGATGAACCCAACCTCTTCTCCCTCAACCATAGACCAGGCGGGGCTGGTCGGTCTGCCGATGCCAGTGCGAGAACTGGCATCGCGCCGCTGGGACGTGGTGGTGATAGGCGCGGGGCACAACGGGCTGACCTGCGCGGCCTACCTGGCGCGGGCCGGGCGGCGCGTCGTGGTGCTGGAGGCGCGCGAGCGCGTCGGCGGGGCCTGCACACTCGAAGAAGTCTGGCCGGGGGTGCGGATGTCGCCCTGCGCCTATCTGGCGGGCCTGTTGCACCCACGGGTAATTGACGAACTCGACCTGCCCCGGCGGGGGTTTGTGTGGACGCCGGCACGCAACGGGTTGTTCGTGCCC
>JBDNDG010000019.1:0-23535 GCA_046719255.1 Chloroflexaceae bacterium | reverse complement strand
CCAGAAGACCTGCCGCCTGGCTGGCCTACCGCATACTCCGGGGCGCCTGGCACGACCAGCGGGCCTGGGATAGCCTGGGCTTCTGGAGCATCGGGCAGCTCGTGGGGAGCGCGGGGATGCTGGCGATGGCCTTTGCCCTGCTGGGGCGCCTGACGTAGAGACGGCTTGATGTGAACACAGGCCGTGCGCGGAAGGGTGTGGGAGGGCTGCACCCTCCCGGGAGAATCTCTGATGTGAAAGCAGGGGAAACCGGGTTTCCCCATACCCTCCTTGAGGGGAGGGTGTGGGAAGGCACGGCCCTCCCCGGAACGATACTTTTCATTCGGGCGTTATGCGCCCTGCGAATGGCGCCCGCCGACGGGACGGCCTGGCAGGCCGTCCCGACGGGGCAACGGCGCATCAATGAAGAATCCGCGATAGAAAGAGCTTCGTGCGCTCGTGCTGCGGGTCGCCGAAGATCGCTTCCGGCGGCCCCTGTTCGATAATGCGGCCCTGGTCCATGAACACCACGCGGTTGGCCGCATTGCGGGCGAAGCCCATTTCGTGCGACACGACCACCATGGTCATCCCCTCGGCGGCCAGAGCCAGCATTACGTCAAGTACCTCTTTAATCATCTCCGGATCAAGGGCCGAGGTTGGCTCGTCGAAGAGCATAATTTTCGGCTGCATGGCCAGCGAGCGAGCAATCGCCACGCGCTGCTGCTGACCGCCTGAGAGCTGGCCGGGATGCTTGTGGGCCTGCTCAGGAATGCCGACCTTCTCAAGCAACTGCCAGGCGATCTGCTCGCTCTCCTGTCGGGAGCGACGCCGCACCTTCTGCTGCGCCAGACAGACATTCTCCAGCACCGTCAGGTGCGGGAACAACTCGAAGCGCTGGAAGACCATGCCCACCTCGGCGCGCACGGCGTTGATGTGGGCCTCGCTGTTGCTCACAGGGATGCCATCAACCACGATCCGTCCCGCATCGGGCACCTCCAGGTGATTGATGCAGCGGAGCAGGGTTGACTTGCCTGAGCCCGAGGGGCCGATGATCATCAGCACCTCACCGGCTTCAACACTCAAATTGACACCATCAAGGGCACGAAACGAACCAAAGTATTTACTCACATTCTCGATAAGGATCATCGGTTGATTGGCCGGCCGGCTCATCGAACTACCCCTTCGCGCGCATACGACGCTGCAACACCTGCAAGAGCAATGAGAGAATCAGGGTCAGGGTCAGATAGAACAGGGTGAGAATAAAATAGGTCTCTTCGTAGCGAAAACTGGTGCTCACCGACAGGCGCGCCACCTGGGTCATCTCGCGCACGCCGAGGACGGAGACCAGTGAGGAGTCTTTGAGCATGGCGATCAGATCGTTGCCGAGGGCAGGGAGCACGTTGCGAATGGCCTGGGGCAGAACCACGTAGCGCATGGCCTGGACGTGGGACATGCCCAGTGAGCGCGCGGCCTCCATCTGGCCGCGCCCGATCGACTCGATTCCGGCGCGAAAGATCTCAGCGATATAGGCGCCATAGATCAACACCAGGGCGATAATCGCCCGCGTGGTGAGGGAGACGGCGTTGTTTGGCAGGCCAAAGGTGCGCGCCACCAGCGGCACCACGGCAAACGAGATGGTGAAGATCAATACCAGCATCGGCACGCCGCGGATAAACTCGATGTAGGTAATCGCCAGATTGCGTAGCAGCGGGTTCTTCGCCACGCGCCCCAGGCCCAGGACGAGGCCCAGGAGCAGTGACAGGCTGAACGAGACCACAGTTACGTAGAGCGTGACCCCTAAACCCTGCAGAATGGTGGTAAAGATATCACGGTAAATCGGATCGAAGATGATCCGCAAAGCCATGATGGTAATGATCGTGAGGATGATCAGGAACCACCACGGAAAGTGCGCCAGGCCGGTGCGCCAGGTCACCCCCGGTCTGGAAGTCATGATCTGGTCGTGTTCTATCGCCATCGGCGCCGGATCCTTCCATTGCTGAGCAGGAGGGGAAACGGGATTATTTTCTGCGAGGGCTACGCCCTCCCACGCCCTCCCCATCGGGGAGAACACCGGGTTTCCGGGAGGGCGTCGCCCTCCCACACCCGCCGGCGACGAAATCAGGTTTCTGGGAGGGCGTCGTCCTCCCAAGCCCTCCCCATCGGGGAGGACACCGGATTTCTGGGAGAGCGTCGCCCTCCCACACCCGCCGGCGACGAAATCAGGTTTCTGGGAGGGCGTCGCCCTCCCACACCCTCCCCCGCCGGGAAGCAGTTAGCTGCCCGGTAACTTGAACTCTGCGCTGAAATACTTCTGCGCCAGCTCATCGAGCTTGCCGCTACGCCGCATCTCGGCCAGGGCCAGATTGACCGGCTCGACCAGGTCGCTGCCCTTGGGGAAGATGAAGCCCAACTGGTCGCTGGAGATCGGCTCACCGACCAGTTTGACCTTTTCGGCATTGGTGCCGACGTACCCCTGACCGGCGGTTTCGTCAATGATCACCCCGTCCACGTCGCCGTTGATCAACGCTGCCACGGCGAAGGGGAATTGCTCGAAGGCCTGGATACGCGCCTCCGGCAGCAGGCGCGCGGCGGTCTCGTAGTTTGTCGTTCCGGTCTGCGTGCCGAGGCGCAGGGTTTCGTTGGCGACAAACTCGTCCATACTGTTGAAGCGGGTCTCGTCCACGCGTGCCATCAGGCGCTGGGCCACCTGGATGTAGCCATCGGAGAAGTCCACCTGTTTCGCGCGTTCCTCGGTGATGGTGATACCATCGGCGGCAGCGTCGAACTGCCCGTTGGCGACGGCCTGGATCATGCCCTCCCAGGAGGCCTCCTGGTACACGGGCACGCAGTTGAGCAGGCGGCAGATCTCGTTCCAGGCATCATAGTCCCAACCCTCGCCCTTGCCGGTGGCGGGATTGATGTAGTTGAACGGCGGGTAGGCGTTCTCGACAGCGATGGTGATCTGGCGTCCGCCCAGGTCGGGCAGAGTGCCGGTAGCCGTGGAAGAGGCTGCGGTGGGTTTGGCCGCGGAGTCGCCGCCGGCCGGGGCATTTGTCGGGGCGGTTGAGGTGGACGGGGCGCCGCCACAGGCCGCCAGGATGACGAGCAGCAGGCTCGCCAGAGCCACAAGGACGATTCGCATGCTTTTCTCCTTGTTACACCGCGCCGCGCCGATCAACGCGGCGCCCTTCAACCATCGGCCAACCCCGACGACTGAACTATCCGGTTGCATCCAGGAACCTCGCGAGTACGGCGGGCCGGCGTGCCGGCGCACGCTTCCGTATCACGCTCGGGGTGTTCAGACGGGGGTAGCCGTAGAACCGATATGAATAGGATAGCATAAATAACCAGCGATCCGGGTGCTTGCGAGAAGCCGGCGAGGGTGCTATGCTGCCAGCCGGGAGTCTCTTGCCACGCGACGCCGTCGCGCACGACGAATGGGGGCGCTGAACCCCATTGCCAGCCGGGGCGCGAGGCGCATGCGCACGGCTGGCGCCCTTTTCGATGGTGATGGGAGCGACGAGAGAGGGCGACTATCCATCACAACCGGGTTGACAAGCCAGAAGCAGCAGAGGGAGCAACAGCGATGGCCAGGGCCAGCATCGTCTACGTGGGCACAACTGGAGGACTGGCAATCTACAGCGACCCGGGCGGCACGGGGCGCTGGCGACGGGTAGACCGGGTGCTGGACGGTCAGACTATTCGCGGCCTGCTCGCCGCCGATGCGCTGAACCTGGTGGTAGCGGTGGACGATGGCCCACCCCTGCGCACCACCGACGGCGGGCAGTCGTGGTCGCCTGCCGCCGCTGCCGATGCCGAGGGGTTGCAGGCGCTGCTCAAAGGGTCCGCGCCACTGATCCATACCGCCCAGGGGCCGGCGCAGTGGCGCGGCAGCGAACCGCCCGCCCCCGACGCCAGCACGCTGGCTCTCCTGGCCGGTAAGCAGGAGACGCTGATCGCTGCCCGTGCCGGCGGGACCAGCCTCGCCCGCAGCGAGGATGGCGGCGTGACCTGGAGCGAGGCCGTGGTCGAGGGTGGCCTTGATGGCCAGGTGCAGGCGCTGGCCCCCGCAAGTTATCATATGGACTACATCTGGGCGGGCACGAGCACGGGGCAGGTGCTCCGCTCCGAGGACCGCGGGCGCACGTGGCAGGAGGTGGGCCGGGAACCCGCAGCGGTAACCTGCATTGCAGTGTTGCGCGTCGCGGGCCAGGCATAGCCAGGGGGTACCTGTGTACCGTTGGTGTAAGGCGCCACCCTGGATGCGCGGCTGTCCTGCCCACAAGGGCATGGATGCGGGCAGGGCGCCCGCGCGCCCGGGAGAAGGGCGAAACATGGTTTGCCCTGGATGAGGGCTTGCTACTCCGTGGACGGGGGACAGGGAAACCCGGTTTCCCCGATGATAGCAGCGCTTCTCCTGGGAGGGCTACGCCCTCCTGAACCCTCCCCTCAGGGAGGGGCATGGGAAAACCCGGTTTCCCCCTCCTCTGACAGGATGAAGACAGGTTTTTTCCTGGGAGGGCTTTGCCCTTCCACACCCTCCCGCGCGGGCTATTTTCCCGTTAGTATTCATGCATAAAAATCGGTAACCCCGTCCTGGTCGAGGCGTTCGAGCATACGGCGCAGTTTGGCGGCGCTCTCGGGGAAGGGCGCAGCGGCGAGGTGTTCGGGGGTAACCTGGGCGGCGCGCCCCCACACCTGCGGCGCGAGCCCCAGGGTCAGGCTGAGCAGGCCGGTGAGAGCGCGGCGCAGCCGGGGGTTATCCTCGCCGCGGAGGCGCGGGAGCACTTTCTGTTTGATCTGCGCGTCGAGGGCCTGTGCCGGAGTAAGGGCGCCCGCGGCCTGCTCCAGGAAACGCAGGATCTCGCTCAGTGTCCGATAGCCGAAGGGGTGACCGGCTTCCGTCGCCAGGGCGTGTACCGCCACCAGCGTTTGCCAGGCCTGCTCGTCCACGGCGCCGCCGTGGGCCGCCCGAAACCCGGCCAGGTCGACCTCGGTCAACTCGATCAGATTGGCCCGATCGAGTAGTTTGTCGCTCAGGGCAAAGGTGCTTTCATCAACGTTCACCGTGCCGATGATACGCAGGTTGACCGGCAGCCGCACGGGATTCTGGAGCACGCCGCCGCCGGCCAGCGGCGTTTCGGCGAGGGGGCTGCCCAGATCAAGGGTAGCCTCGGCTGTTTCCATTGCCGAGAGGATCGGTGCAAGGTAGTACTCCGGGCGGGCCAGGTTCAACTCATCGAGGCAAACATAGTAGGACTGCTGGGGATCGGCGGCGGCCTGCAACAGGAAGCGCAGGAACGGCGTAGGATGGTAAACGCCAGTCAGCGTATGGTAGTAGCCCAGCAGATCGTGGGCATTGTGCCAGTCGGGTTGCACGGCCACCACCAGGTAGTACGGATTCTCGCGGCCCGGCGGCACATCATAGACAGCATCGGCGTAGAGGCGGGTCAGGCGCGTCTTGCCAGTGCCGCTGATGCCGGCAAGAATGACCAGCGGGCGGGTCTGGAGGGCAACGTGGTAGGCGCGCAGGGGCAGATCGCCGATACGGAACCCGCGGGAACGGATGCGCTCGGCGATTACCTCGATGGAGGGCATGCCCGGGGCGGCATAATTGACCGGACGCTCGCGGAGTCGCGCGGCGGGGAGGGACTCGCCCGCTTCGGCGTGCTCCATCAACGCCTCGTTCAGAGGCAGCAGATCGAGCACATCGGCCACGATGCGCTGTTCGAGATCGTCGGGCAGGTCCGACCAGGGATAGACAAAGCCGGCCCAGAGGTAGCTGGCATTGCGCGCGCCGAGGTAGCGTTCGATCCACAGGTCGGGGGCCGGGCCTGCGGGGGCAGCGAAGCGCGTCTGCCCCTCGCGGGCGATGCGCTCGACCAGGGGCCGCCAGACGGCGGGGGCAGCGGCCCAGAGCCGCCCCAGGTCCTCTTTGCGGGCGCGCCAGAGTTGCAGGCCCACCAGCACGGCGCGGTCGGCGGCGCTCAGGGCCACCAGCACCCCGGCGCCGCGTGGCGGCCGGTCGAAGGCGACCCAGTAGTCTTCGATCGGATCGCGTTGACCTCGACCCGGTGCAGGTAGCGCTGGCTCTTGAAGCTGATCTCGTAGAGCGGCCACTGGCGGGGGTAGCGGCGCAACGCTGCCGCGCGCACCTGTTCGGCCAGCGCCGCCAACAGGGGGTGCAGCCGCTCTTGTACGGCCGTCCAGCGTTCAGTGACACCTGGGGTCGTCAGGGCCGCAAGGGCCTCGGGTGAGAACAGGGGCGCCATAGGGCTATCGAGAGTGCTGGCGAGGCGGGGCAATCAGGCCGTGGGGGGCTTGAGGTAGCGCCGGTCGGAGGGCGAACTGTCGGCGCTGCCTTGACCGGCGTCGGAACGCGAGCCGTACTGATCGTGGAGCACCTGGAGCATCGCCTGCAACTCGGCGCACAACTCCTCGAAGGTGATCGCCAGCAGATCGGCGTCGTAGAGCGCCTCGTCGAGGCTCCAGAGTCGCACCGCCACCAGCGACTGCACATGCGGCGCGCCGCCAGGATCGAAGGACAGCGTGCCGTCAACTCGCAACACATCCTCATCGTCTACCAGCATCGCGTGGAGTTGTTGGAGCGCCTGGGCAATCGCCGGCAGGTCGCGCGGCTCGATCTGCGTCGCGCCATTGACCGGCAGATGGTACATCACTTCCACGTCGAGTGAGGGGCCGCCACGGGTCTGGGCGAAGAGGCGTTCGTCCACGTAGCGCTCGATGCCATCGAGCGAATCGGCGCCACGCAGCGAGAACACGGTGAACTCCGGCGACCAGCGAAACGCGATCACCGCGCGCAACGGCGGCTCCTGCGGCCCGCTGTCGTCCACCACCCCATCGGGCAGACAGGTTATACTGAGGCTGCGCCCGAGGGCGTGCGTATCGAGCAACTCCTGGGTATAGGCGATGTTCAGACCCGTTCGTTCGATTGCGCCGAGCAGCACCGAGACGAAGTTCTCGTAAGTCAGCATAGCGATCCCCGGGTAATGTTGTACGTTGTATTATACACGCTCGCGACGAGGATGGGGGGTGAGCGTGCGCGAGGCGCTGTCGCTGGCACGCTCGGGCGAGAACGCCGCCTATCGCCGTACCGACAAGCGATTCTCCCGGGAGGGCTGCGCCCGCTCAGACCCTCCCGGGCGGGATTCTCAGGGACAGAGTTGTTTGCGGAGCGTATCAAGAAGCCATCAGCCACCTCCCCCCTGGCGGGAGCGGAGGAGCCCACACGTGGCTTCCCAACGCCCGCTCCCCCCTCTCCCGATCAGGGAGAGGGGGGCCGGGGGGGATGAGGACAAGAGGCCGTGGCCCCGGAACATCTAGCCGTGAAAGCCCCGCCAGGAGGATCTAGGGAAGCCGGGCTTCCCTGTATTCGCATAAAAGAGGAGCGCCATGCGGATCAAACTCAACCTGCGTGCGCGGCGCGCGCTGACGGCGTTGACCCATTACGCCATGATCACCCTGGGAGCGTTGCTGGTCGCGCTCTCGGTGCGAGTCTTTCTGGTACCGAATGACGTGATTGCCGGTGGCGTGACGGGGGTGGCGCAACTTCTGGGCACCTACCTGGGTACGCCTGTTGGCACAATTGTCCTGGCCATCAACGTGCCGCTGCTGATCCTCGGCTGGCGCCGTCTGGGGGGGTTCGTCTTCGGCGTACGCACCGTGTATGCCCTGGTGGTGATGTCGGTGGCGATTGACGCCCTGGCGCCCTACGCCCGGCCCGTCACGAGCGACCCCCTGCTCTATAGCCTCTACGGCGGTCTGCTCGACGGCCTGGGGTTGGGATTGATCCTGCGCGCGCGGGGCACCGCCGGGGGCACCGACATCATCGCCCGGCTGGTCGAGACAGCCACCGGGGTGCAGCCGGGCCGCGTGTTGCTGGTCTGCGACGTGCTGGTCTTCAGCGCGGGCCTGTTCGCCTACGGCCCCGAGAAGGTGCTCTACGCCCTGCTGGTGGCCTTCATCAGCAGCCGCACGGTTGATTTCGTGCTCTCGGCAGGACGGGGCGCGCGGCAGGCGCTGATCATCACCGACCGGCCCGAGGGCATTATCCGCGCTCTCCTCTACGACCTGGGGCGGGGCGTCACGCGGCTGGAAGGCGTCGGCGGCTTTACCGGCGCGACCCACGCCATTCTACTCTGCATCATCAACCGCTCCGAGGTCAGCACGTTGAAGGCCGTCGTCGCCAACACCGATCCGCACGCCTTTGTGGTGATCAGCGACGCAAACGAAGTGATCGGCGAGGGCTTTCGTCCACTGCGACCGGAGCAGCGCCCGCCTGCGCGTGTTCCGGTGGGTGAGACAACCGAACGCCGGGTGTGAGGCGCTGGCCTCGGGCCGACAGCTTCGCCCCGCCCCGCTTCCTGCAAAGTGAGGCGCGACACCGTGTTGCGTTGCTGCGGAGGCCAGCATAGCTCATGTGTGCTGAAGGGCGCAACAAGGGCCGCCCGCGTGTGGTATAATAATAAGGTTGCGAGGGGGCCAGCTTGAGCATCACAATGCCTCGGAGGGCCGTTCGGCCCGGCAGGCGCGGCCTCTCCGTGGAAGAAAGAACCGACGATGAACGACGAGCAAACCAGCGCTGCCCAGACTCAGAGCTACGACGCGAGCCAGATCACCGTCCTTGAGGGCCTTGATGCGGTACGGAAGCGGCCTGGCATGTACATCGGCCCGACCGACATCAACGGCCTGCACCATATGATCAAAGAAGTGGTGGATAACTCGGTTGACGAGGCCCTCGCCGGCTACGCCAGCCGGATTGAGATAACGATTTTTGAAGACGGCTCGGTGCGCGTCACCGACAACGGGCGCGGCATTCCGGTGGACATCCACCCGAAGTACCGCGTCTCGGCACTGCAACTGGCCGCTACCGAACTGCACGCCGGGGGCAAGTTCGGCGATGGTGGCTACAAGGTCTCCTCAGGGCTGCACGGGGTAGGCCTCTCGGTGGTGAACGCCCTCTCGGAGTGGATGCGCGCCGAGGTGCGCCGGCACGGGCAGCTCTGGGTGCAGGAGTACCGCGCCGGCAAGCCGCTCGCGGAGGTGCACGCTGTTGGCCCGGCCGAGGGTACCGGCACGACTATCCACTTCAAGCCTGATGTGACGATTTTTAAAGATGGCATTGATTACAACTTCAGGGCCCTGGCCCAGCGCTTTCGCGAGATGGCCTACCTCACCAAGGGCCTGCATTTTAAGTTTGAAGATCGGCGCGATAACCAGGAGCTGAACTTCTACTTCGAGGGCGGTATCGTCTCCTACGTGCGCCACCTGAACAAGGACAAGACGCCGCTGCACAAGCAGCCCTTCTACGCCGAGCGCACCGTCAACGATGTGGCCGTCGAGGTGGCGATGCAGTACACCGACACCTACGATACCGACTCGATCTACGCCTTTGCCAACAACATCAACAACACCGATGGCGGGGCGCACCTCTCGGGCTTCCGCACAGCCCTGACGCGCATTATCAACACCTACGCCCGCTCCAAGAACATCCTCAAGGAGAACGAGGCCAACCTGACCGGCGATGACGTGCGCGAGGGCCTGACGGCGGTGATCAGCGTGAAGCTGAAGGACCCGCTGTTCAGCTCCCAGACCAAGGAGAAACTGGTCAGCCCGGAGGCTGCCGGGGCGGTTGCCACGGTGCTGAACGATGCCTTCGCCGCATGGCTCGACGAGAACCCGGGCGAGGCGCGACGCATCATCGAGAAGACCCTGGCCGCCGCGCGCACGCGCCTGGCGGTGCAGAAAGTGAAGGAGACGGCGCGCAAGAGCGCGATGGAGGGCTTCTCACTGCCCGGCAAGCTCGCCGATTGCTCCGATACCAACCCGGCGCACTGCGAACTCTATATCGTCGAGGGCGATTCGGCCGGCGGGACCGCCAAGCAGGGCCGCGACCGGCGCTTTCAGGCCGTGTTGCCCCTGCGTGGCAAGATCCTCAACGTCGAGAAGAGCCGCCTCGACCGCATGCTCTCCAACGCTGAAGTGAAGGCTCTGATCACCGCCATCGGCACGGCCATCGGCGAGCAGTTCAGCCCTGATAAACTGCGCTACCACCGCATTCTGCTCATGACCGACGCCGATGTTGATGGGAGCCATATCAGAACGCTGCTGCTGACCTTCTTCTTCCGCCATATGCGCCCGTTGATCACCAACGGTCACCTGTACATCGCCCAGCCGCCCCTCTACCGCATCAAGCACGGCAAGGAGCACCGCTATGTCTACTCCGACGCCGAACGGGACGCCTACATCGCCGGTTTGCCGGCGGGCACCCGGGTCGAGATCCAGCGGTACAAAGGGCTCGGCGAGATGAACGCCGAACAGCTCTGGGAGACGACGATGAACCCGGCCAACCGGGTGATCCTCCAGGTCACCCTCGAAGACGCCCAGCGCGCCGATGAGACCTTCACCATGCTCATGGGCGACCTGGTACCGCCCCGGCGCCGCTTTATTCAGACGCACGCGGCAGAGGTGAGTGAGCTGGATATTTAGTTCTGAACATCGGGGAAACCGGGTTTCCCCGTCCCCTGCCCGAGGGGAGGGTTTGGGAGTGCTACGCCCTCCCAGGAACAACGTATGTTCGTTCTGGCGTTGTGCGGCGCAACCGCATGGACGGCTGAGGTGAAAGGGAGTCCATGGCCCGGGTTGGCATTTATGGCGCGACGGGATATACCGGCTTCGAGCTGATCAAGATCCTGGCGCGGCACCCTGAGGTGGAGATCGCCTTTGCGACGGCCCGTTCGGCAGCAGGGCAGTTGCTCAGCGATGTATTCCCCACGCTGATCGATCTGCCCCTGGTGGGGGTCGAGGAAGCCGGGCTGAGTGGGGTGGACCTGGTCTTCACCTGTCTGCCCCACGGGGCGCCGGAGTTGATACCCCTGGTGCGGCAGGCGCTGGAGCGCGGCGTGAAGGTGGTCGACCTCTCCGACACCTTCCGCCTGGTTAACGCCGAGGATTACCAGCGGCGCCGGGGGCGCGAGCACCCCGCGCCCGACCTGCTCGCCGCGGCGGTCTACGGGTTGCCCGAGTTGCACCGCGAGCGGATCCGCGCGGCGCGACTGGTCGCCAATACGGGTTGCTACCCCCTGACGGCTATTCTGCCCCTGTGGCCCCTGGTGCGCGCCGGGCTGATCGCCGACCAGACGGTGATCGTGGACAGCAAGTCGGGCGTGTCCGGGGCCGGACGCTCACTCTCGCTACGCACCCATTTTGGCGAAACTCACGAGACCTTCAGGCCTACAATGTCGGGCGCGCGCATCGCCACCTCGGCGAGATGGAGCAGGAGACCGGACTGCACATCATCTTCACGCCGCACCTGCTGCCGGTCTATCGCGGCATCCTCTCGACGATCTATGTAACTCTGCGCCCCCACACCAGCCTGGCGGAAGCCCGGGCGGCCTACGCCGTCTTCGCCAATGAGCCGTTCATCAAGCTGCTGCCGGAGGGTCGCCTGCCCGAGTTGCGCCACGTGCAGCAGACGATGTACCTGGCGATTGGCCTGCAGCCGGTGGAGCTGGAGATGGGCCGCTACATCATCGTCGCCACGGTGGACAATCTGCTGAAAGGCGCCTCGGGTCAGGCGGTGCAGAACATGAACCTGATGCTGGGCCTCCCGGAGACACTGGGGCTAACGTGAACATAGCCCGCGCGCGGGAGGGTCTGGGAGGGCTGCGCCCTCCCAGCAAACAACTCGCCAGCGGGGAGGGTCTGGGAGGGCTGCGCCCTCCCAGGAACAAATATGTTCATTCTGGCGTTGTGCGGCGCAGCCGTATGGACGGCTGATGTGAGCATATGGGGTACCCCGGGTTCCCCGCGCCCCTGCCTGTGGGGGCGGCAAGCCCTTCAAAAAGTTTCACCTGCTCTGGGATGGGCTTCCTGATGCGGGGGAAATGCGTCAACGAATGGAAAACGAATAAACGCATGCCCGAGGCGGGGAAATGCGCCAACGAATGGGAAACAAATAAACGCATGCTCAAGGCGTGCCGGACTTCCAGGGATGCGCGCCAACCCGGCAGCCGCGCGAGCACGGGCGCCATGTCCCTCCAGGTTTGCCACAACGCCTTCCACAGCTACACCAGGGCCTTCTCGGTCTCGCGATCGAAGATGTGCATCTTCTCCATATCCAGCACAATCTCGAGCAGTTCGCCGGTGCGGGCAGTGGTACGCGGGTCGAGCCGACCGATGAACTCCCTGCCACTGTTCTCCACATAGGCGTAGACCTCGGAACCCATCGCCTCGGTCAGATTCACATGCACCATCAGCCTGGCGCTCTCGTCCACTCCACGGGCCACGTAGTGGGCGTCGTGAACGTCCTCCGGGCGAATGCCAAAGAAAATATCCTTACCTGCGTGGCTGCCGACCCGTTCCAGTTTGGTCTGTGGCACGGGCACCACAAAGTCGTTGCCAACCACCACGCTCAGGCCACCGTTGAGGCGCTCGAGGCGGGCTTCGAAGAAATTCATCGAAGGGCTGCCGATGAATCCGGCGACAAACATGTTGGCGGGGTGGTCGTAGAGGTGCTGAGGCGTATCGAGCTGCTGGAGAATGCCGTCACGCATCACCGCGATCCGCGACCCCATGGTCATTGCCTCGGTCTGATCGTGCGTCACATAGATGAATGTGGTCTTGAGGCGCTGGTGCAGCTTGGAGATCTCGGCGCGCGTCTGCACGCGCAGCTTGGCATCGAGGTTCGAGAGCGGCTCGTCCATGAGGAAGACGGCGGGGTCGCGAACGATGGCCCGCCCGAGAGCGACGCGCTGCCGCTGGCCGCCGGAGAGGGCCTTGGGCTTGCGGTCGAGCAGATGGTCGATGGAAAGCATTTCGGCGGCCTCTCTGACCCGACGGTCAATCTCCGGCTTTGGCACCCTGCGTAGTTTCAAGCCGAAGGCCATGTTATCGTACACGCTCATATGCGGGTAGAGCGCGTAGCTCTGGAAGACCATGGCAATGTCACGGTCCTTGGGCGGCACGTCATTAACCACGCGGTCGCCGATCCATATCTGGCCCTCGGTAATCTCCTCGAGGCCGGCCAGGCAGCGCAACGCGGTGGACTTGCCGCAGCCCGAGGGGCCAACCAGTACGAGAAACTCGCCGTCAATGATGTCGAGGTTGAGGTCTTTAAGTACGGTGACTTCGCCAAAACGCTTCCAGACGTGGTCGAACTTGATGCCGGCCATATGGGGAGATCCTCCTCTGGATATGGGGTGCGCCAGACTACCTTACGTGTAACGTGAACATATGGGGAAACCGGGTTTCGCCATACCCTCCCTGTGGGGAGGGTATGGGAGGGCGCAGCCCTCCCGGGAACAAACCTGTCTGTATCGTGTCAGAGGATGGGGAAGCCGGGCTTCTCCATACCCCTTCCCTGCGGGGAAGGATGCGGGAAACCATGGGTTTGCCACGTTCATACCGGTCCAACGAGGACCACAACCCGTCCGGCGGCAGCGCGTGTTAGCCGGTCGCGGATGGCACGGGCAAGGCCGCGCTCGCCGAGGTCGCGGGCCAGAATGCAGTCGGGCTGACGGCTGTCCAGGGCGCGCAGGGCGGCATAGAGGCGCCGCGCCACGCCGTCGAGATCTTCGGCCGGGCCGAGCGGCTCGATGTCGGCGTCGAGATCGGCGAGTGCGGCGGCATCCGCATCGGGTACGAGCAGGCCCACGCGCTGCCCGGCGGCGCGTTCGGCGGCGGCGCGCTCGCGCAGCCAGGCGCGCGCAGCTTCCTCAGGGCCGATCACCAGCCACAACGGGCTGTGCGGGGCGTAGTGGCGCTCCTGCAATCCGGGCGAGCGCAACGGCTCCCCGGTCGCGGCCCGGCTCTCCAGCGCTACCTTGCCCAGACGGGCCTCAAGCTCCTCCACACTGACCCCACCCGGACGCAGCACGGTCGGCGTGGGGCGCGTTAGATCCAGAACGGTGGACTCGACCCCGATCGGCGCAGGGCCGCCATCGATCACCGCGGCAATGCGTCCGCCCAGGTCGGCCAGTACGTGTGCGGCAAGCGTGGGGCTGGTGTGACCGAAGCGGTTGGCACTCGGTGCGGCAACCGGCGTACCCGCCGCGGCAATCAGCGCCCGCGCCACCGGGTGCGCCGGGACACGCACCGCCACCGTCGGTCCGCCCGCGGTCACGGCGAGGGGCACTGCCGGTCCGCGTTCGAGCACCAGGGTCAGTGGGCCGGGCCAGAACGCCGCGGCCAGATCCTGCGCCGCCCGGGGGACCGAGGCGGCTACGCGGGGCAGATCGGCGGCGTCGGCCAGGTGGACAATCAACGGATCGTCGGCAGGGCGACCCTTGGCGGCAAAGATCGCCGCCACCGCCGAAGGGTTGAGCGCATCACCGCCGAGTCCGTAGACCGTCTCGGTAGGAAAGGCAACCAGTTGCCCGGCCCGGAGCAGAGCGGCGGCAGTAGCGATCCCGGCTGGGTCGGGATAAAGTATCCGGGTTTCTATCCTCATATGTTCCATTGTACCCCGCGCGCCGGGCACATCATAGCAGATTCGGAATGAAAAGAAATGGGAGTGCGAAGAAGTCCCGGGATGATCTGGAAGTGAGGGCCCTCGCCCTCGTAGGCATCCGATGGCGAGGCGCCTCGCTCCCGGGACTTTTTCGTGCTACCAAAGAAATTCTCCCGGGAGGGCCGGGCCCTCCCACGCCCACCCTTGCTACAGGCAGAGGTCGGGAAGCCTCTGGTATCATACCGGGGCGACCTCCCGAGCGGATCGAGAGACTATCCGGCCCAGATATCCATGCCAACCCTGACCCGCCCCGCGCGACGCTATTTGCTCTATGCCGCCCTGCTCACCTTTAGTCTCGCCATCAGCGGCCTGTTCTACAACCTGTTGCTGGTGGAACTTGGCTACGACCGGCGCGGCGTGGGGCTGCCGCTGGTCGGCGAGCCACCGCTGCTCGGCCTGCTCAACAGCCTGCCGGTGCTGGTGGCCGCGCTGAGCAGCCTGCCACTGTGGTGGGCCGTGCAGTGGATCGGTCTGCGCCCGGCGCTGATCGCGAGCGCGTTGCTCCACGTCGTGGCGCTGCTGGGAGTAGCGCTCTGGCCGGCCCCCGGGCCCCTGTTGCTCTGCGCCGCGCTGAGCGGCCCGGCCTCGGTGCTCTTTCAGGTCAGCGCCGCGCCCTTTATGATGCGTCACAGTCGGGCGGCTGAGCGCGACGCGCTCTTTGCCCTCAACGGCGCACTGATGATCGGCGCGGCGGGCCTGGGCAACCTGATCGGCGGTCCGTTACCGGGGATCGCCGCCGGCTTCTTCGGCCTGCCGCCAGGCGCCACGGCCTACCGGGCCACCTTCGCCGTTGCCGCGGCCCTGGTGGCCCTGGCCATGTTGCCGCTGCTGCTTCCGGCCGAACCGGCCAGTGCACCGCGGGCCCCGGCGCCCGCTCCGGTCAGCATCGCCGGGCTGGTCCGCGCCGCGTTCGGCGCCTGGCACTTCGTCCTCTCGCCGCTGCTGATTTCCCTCGGCGCGGCGCTCCTCATCCCCTTCCTTAACCTCTACTTCCGCCAGCGCTACGGCGCCTCGGATGCCGCTCTGGGAGCGATCTTCGCGGCCATCGGCTTCGCTACCGGCGCCGCCACCCTGCTTGGCCCCCGGCTGTCGCAACGCTTCGGTAAGATCGGCAGCGTGGTGCTGACCCAGGGGCTGGCAGTTCCCTGCCTGCTGCTGCTCGGCCTGGCGCCGACGCTCTGGCTCGCCGCCACGGTCGCCCTGGTGCGCGCAGCGTTGATGAATATGGCCATGCCGCTCTACGAAGCATACGCCATGGAACACACCCGCGAGGCCGCGCGTCCGATGGTGATCGGCTTGATCAAGGGCGCTTTTTCCGCCGGCTACATCATCGGCCCGCCCATCAGCGCCATCGTGCAACAACAGTACGGCTTCGGACCCCTCTTCGTCGCCACGGCATGGCTCTACGCTGGCGCTACCCTTGCCAATGCGCTGATCTTTTTGCGGCCGGGGAAGGGGTGAAGGGGCAGGGCATCAGCTCCGCGCTCCGCTACACCTCCACACTTCCACATCTGCTACACTATAGGTCATGAACCAGATCTCACGGCTGCTCATACTGGTATTGCTCCTCGCGGCCTGCGGCGGTCCTGCGCCAACGGCCACGCCGGTTCCCACGCCTGCCGAAGCGCCGGCCACGCCGGTTCCCACGCCTGCCGAAGCGCCGGCCACGCCGGTTCCCGCCACGCCCCCGGCAACGGTCCCCCCCGGTGCGCCGGGTATGCCCGCGCCGCTCTACGTGCTCGAACGGGGCCAGATTGCCCGCATCGAGCGCGACGCCACCACGCGCACCCTGCTCACCAGCGAGCGCAGCGCGATACCTGGCGTTCCGCCCATCGCTACCTTCACCGTTGCGCCCTCCGGCACACTGGCCTACGTTGTTGGCGACCTGGAAGCCGACCGGCTCTCCCTCGCCGGTCCCGGCGGCGAGAATGTCGCCGTGCGTTACAGTGTTCCGGGCCACGAACTGAGTGACCTGCTCTTCACCCCCGATAGCTCGGCGATCCTGCTGCGCCTGCTCAATAACAATCAGACCGCTGACGTTCCCAGTGGCCTGTACCGCCTCGCAGTGAGCGGCGGCGCGCCCGAGCTGGTGCTGGCCGATGACCCGGTGGACGATCAGGCCAACCCCTCACGGGCGGTCAGTTCCTACCTCCCGGTGGCCTTCAGCCCCGACGGCGCGTACCTGCTGGTCGAGGTGCAGTCTCTGTTCTACGAAGACTGCGGCATCGGGTTCATGCCCGCGGGTGGCGGCGAGGTCCTGCGCGTGACCCTGCCGCCTGACGTGCGCGGCTACTGCGGTGAAGAAGCCTGGACCGCCGATGGGCGTTCAGTGCTCTTCCTGGCCGGGCCGAAAGAAGGCCCGCAGGCAGGTCCGCAGCTCTGGCGGGCCGATGCGGCCAGTGGCGCAGCCGAGTTGATCATCGGCGGCGATCTCTACGCCCGTGCCCCGATTGCCCTCGCCAACGGTGCGATCCGCTACTTTCTGGCCCGCGTGGAGCGCGACGCCAGCGGCGTCGTAGTGGGTGGCAGTTTCGCCCCGGCAGAACTGGCCGTCCCCGGCGCCTCTCCCCGCGAACTCGGCCCGGCCTTCAGCGAGCGCCTGGAGGTGGCCCTGTGGGCGCCCGGGGGCGCGGGCGCGGTGATCGAGATCAGTACCGAGCAAGGAGTGGAACTGCGCTGGAACCCGATTGGCGGCGTGGCGACCGTGTTGCCCAGCGCTCGCGAACGCGCCGGGGGCCTGGCCTGGGGTCCGGAGGAGCTACGCGCCGGTCAGGTCGGGCCGGTCGGGGCAACCCGGCACCGCGGCAGCGGTGCCAGCCACGGTCGGGAGGCGGGGAGGGCGTCGCTTGTCCCGCAGCCCCCTCGCGCCACCAGATAATGTGTTGCCGGGGGCTGCGCCCGCCCACACCCTCCCCGCGCGCGGGTTGTTTCCAGGCGGGCTTCGCCTTCCCAAACCCTCCCGCGCGCGGGCTATTTTCACGTTAGAATGCTTCATCTATACGTAATTGTAGCTTCCCAGAATCATGAAGCATCTCTACATCCATATTCCCTTCTGCCACCGACGCTGCAGCTACTGCGACTTCAACACCTACGCCAACATGGAGTCGCGCATCGAGGCCTACGTGACGGCGCTGTGCGCGGAGCTGGCCATGCTGGCCGCCGGGCCACAACCACCGCCGCCACTCTCGGCAGAGGCCGCCGCGTTGCGCCCGACAATCTTCCTCGGCGGGGGCACACCGACGATGCTGACCCTGGACCAGATGGAGCGCGTTCTGGCGGCAGCAGCAACGCTGGTGCCCCTGGAAGGCGCCGAGATTACCTGCGAGGCCAACCCCGGCACCGTACTCGAGCGCGACTACCTGCGCGGCCTGCGACGCCTGGGCGTCAACCGCCTGAGTATGGGGGTGCAGAGCCTGCACGACCCCACCCTGCGCGTCCTGGGACGCATCCACACCGCTGCGGAGGCCCGCCGGAGCTTCGAGGATGCCCGCGCGGCCGGGTTCGACAATCTTAGCCTCGACTTCATCTTCGGGCTTCCCGGCCAGACCCTGGAGCAGTGGGAAAGCACCCTGGAGGCCATCGTCGCCTGGGGGGCCGACCACTTTTCACTCTACGCGCTCATCCTGGAGGAGCGCACACCCCTGTACGCCCAGGTCACTGCCGGGCGCATCAGTGTGCCCGACGACGACGCCACCGCCGCGATGTACGAAGTCGCGATGGAACGCCTCGGCGCCGCCGGCTATGATCATTACGAGATCTCAAACTGGACCCGCGACCGGCCCTGTCACCATAATCTGGCCTACTGGCTGAACAGCGACTACCTGGCCGCCGGCGCCGGCGCCCACGGCCACGTCTACCCGCTGCGGTACCATAACATCCTGGGGATTGACGACTACATCCGCGCGGTCACAGGCGGACAGCGGCCCATCGCCGGGACCACCACTCTCACACCCGCCGACCTGCGGGCAGAGACGATGATGATGGGCCTGCGCCTGGACCAGGGCGTCAGCGCGGAGCACTTCGCGGCGCGCTGCGGCAGCAGCCTCGATAACGCCTACGGCGCCACCCTGCAGGATCTCACGGCCCGGGGTCTGCTCGAGCCGCGTGAAGGGCGGGTGCGGCTCACCGAGCGGGGACGGATGCTGGGCAACCGCGTATTTGAACGGTTCGTGTAGGCTCTGTCGCGGAGCGCGGCGCGCCGGGTGTTATGGCTCCCCTGTCTCTGCGCTAATCACCTTGCTGCGTTCAATTACCAGCAGATTGCCGGCGGTGACACAGAGGGGGATGGCCAGCAGATTGACCAGAGGAATGGAGACCAGGGTAAAGGCCAGCAAGCCGAAGCTCAGGCTGCCCGGCAGCATACGCTGCACCAGGGCCAGCTTGGCGCGGAAGCGCCAGCGCCGCCGCTCCAGGGGGCCATCGAAGAAATCCAGACAGGCGATTGTCGCGCCGAGGGCGAGGTTAGCCAGCATCTGGAGCAGCGCGCCGATGCCGGGCACCAGGAGCAAGAGCAGCGAGGGCAACCAGATCGCCAGGGCCAGGGCCAGCTTCTTGCCCTCGAACAGCAGCGCGCGCCAGACGTCGTAGGCGGCTGCGGACAGCGAAAACGGACGCTTGACGTGGGTCTGCCCCAGGTAGAGGGCCTCCAGTTCCTCGGAGAGCTGGCCGTACCAGGGCGCGCCGAGCACCACCCCGAAGCGCACGAGCAAAAAGCCGATCCCCAGCGCCAGCGTCAGGCCCACCAGCGCCCGCGCCAGCCAGAGCAGGAGCGTGCCCAGCGCCCCTTCCCAGGTGAGAAAACGGTCGAGGGACTGCCAGGCCGCGGCGAACAGCCCGAAGTAGAGCAGCGCTCCCACAACCACATTCACCAGAATAGGAACGACCACGTAGCCCCACAGGCGCGGCGTGCGGTTGAGCAGCACCAGGGCGCGGAAGGGGTAGAGCACGCCCGTCAGAAGATCCACCACTGGTTGCCCCTGTACAAGAAGATCGGCTGCTATGCGGCCGCGCCCTCCCACGCGCTCGCCACGGAGGGGTGGAAACCGGGCACCTCCCCCAGCGGGGAACGTCCGGGAGAGTAGCGCCTTCTATGAGACCCCTCTCAATCGTAACACGGAACGCCCCACTCGTGGCGCCGAGACAGCACACCGCCACGGGTGAACGCCGGGCGTCGCCAGGGTGGGTACGGGCCGCCCTCGGCGGACAGGGATGTAACTCCCGGTCGTATTGTTAATAAAAACACAATGGGTACCTCCGTGGCTGCGTCGCACATCGCCAGGAACCTGGGGGTGTGGTGGTGTTGTGCTTCGCCACCCCGATCTCCCGGCGCGGAAGGTGTGCCACCCCGGCGTGCAGGGGCATGAGGCCACCCGGTTGTTCCCCTCTGCACCTCAGGATACGGAGGGCCAGCCCTCCCTGCACAACCGGCCAGTTGCGGTGAGCGGGTAGCGGTGAGGCAAAGACTACTTATATGTAAATGATTATGCAGCCATGTGAGCCAGAACACAAAAAATATGGCATTATATTGGGACTTAGCGATTACGGCGTGAACGTCAAATGGGGCTTGATTGACACAAAAGAAAGAGCGGCTTATAATAGTTTTCAGGCAACGCTCCCCGCTATGCACAGGGTTCCCCTAGAAGGCAACGAGGCATGGGACAGATCTTCCCCCGCAACGCCAACCGGCTGGCCTGGCTGAGTGTTTTCGCCGGTCTGTTGCTCATCGCAGAGCTGGTGCTGATCCTGGCGGTTTACTTCCGGTCAAACTACTTCCGGCAGATCAACGTCGCCATCGAGCAGCCGGTCGCCTTCAGCCATCAGTTGCACAACGGCGTGCTCGGCATCGACTGCCGCTACTGCCACGTCTCGGTTAACCAGTCGTACTTCGCCAACATCCCCGCCACCGAAACCTGTATGACCTGCCATTCACAGATCAAGACTTACAGCCCCAAGATTGCGCCCGTTATCGAGAGCTATGCCACCGGCAAGCCGATCGAGTGGAACAAGGTGCATCGGGTGCCCGATTTCGTCTACTTCAACCATGCTATTCACGTCAACAAGGGCGTCGGGTGCTCGACGTGCCATGGGCAGGTCAACGAGATGCCGGTGATCTGGCAGCAGCAGGCGATGTTTATGGGCTGGTGCCTCAACTGTCACCGCAACCCTGAGCAGTACCTGCGCCCGCGTGACGAGGTATACAACATGGAGTACGTGGCACCGGCGAACCAGGTGGCCCTGGGCCGCCAGCTCGTTGCCGAGTACGGCATTATGCCCCCCGATCAGCTCACGAACTGCTGGGTCTGCCACCGATAGGATGTGAGATGCGCACGCGCCGGGCCGCCTCGCTCCGGGGCGGTGGCGCGCAGTTCTACGGAACGCATCCTTCGCACTAGCAAAGCGATAGCGGCAATGACAAGCTCTACCCCGAATCCTGATCTTGAGGCCATCCGCGCGCAGTTGCGCGCCACACGTGGCCAGCAGTTCTGGCGCTCGCTCGACGAACTCGCCGATACGCCCGCTTTCCGCGAACTGGTTGAACGAGAGTTCCCACGCGGCGCCTCCGAGATGAACGATCCGGTGTCCCGGCGGACCTTTTTGAAGCTGATGGGGGCCTCACTGGCGCTCGCCGGGGTTGCGGGCTGTACCTATATGCCGCCCGAAAAGCTCGCTCCGTTCGACCGGCAACCCCTCGACCGCGTGCCCGGGATTCCGCGCTTTTTCGCTACCACGCTTACGCTCAACGGCTACGGCACAGGGGTGCTGATCCGCTCCGATGAGGGCCGCCCGACCAAGGTCGAGGGCAATCCGCTCCACCCGGCCAGCCTCGGGAGCACCGACCTCTTCGCCCAGGCCGAGATTCTGAACCTCTACGATCCTGACCGCTCGCAGACGGTGCTGAACCGCGGTGCTCCGAGCACGTGGGACGAGTTTGTTGCCACCCTCAACACCAGCCTGACCGCCCAGGGCGCCACCCGCGGGGCCGGCATTCGCCTGCTGACGACGACCGTTAGCTCCCCCACTCTGGCCGATCAGATCAGCCAGCTCCTGGAGCGCTTCCCCCAGGCGCGCTGGTATCAGTATGAGCCGATCAACCGTGACAACGTCTACGAGGGCGCGCGCGCGGCCTTCGGCGAGTATGTGAGTACACGCTACGACCTGTCTAAGGCCCGGGTCATTCTGTCGCTCGACGCCGATCTGCTCGCCCCTGGTCCGGGCTTTGTTCCCTACGCCCGCGCCTTTGCCGATGGCCGCCGGGTGACCAAGACCAGCGCAGAGATGAACCGGCTCTACGTGGTCGAGGCGTCGCCTTCGACCACCGGGGCAGCCGCCGATCACCGCCTGGCGCTCAAGGCCAGCAACGTCGGCGCGTTCACCTTTGCCCTGGCTGCAGAACTGGGCCTCGGCGGCGCTGGCGCTGGCCTCCCCGAAGAGGCCCTGGCCTTCCTGAAAGTGGTGGCCGAGGATCTGGAGGCCCACCGCGGGGCCTGCGTGGTGATCCCCGGCGATCAGCAGCCGCCCATCGTCCACGAACTGGCACACCGCATCAACGCCGCGCTGGGGAACGTCGGCGCCACGGTGATCTACACCCGGCCGGTCGAGGCCCGCGCCACTAATCAGACCGCCGAGATCGCCGGGCTGGTCAATGAGATCAACGCCGGGCAGGTCGAGCTGCTGGTGATCCTCGGCGGGAACCCCGCCTACAACGCCCCCGGCGATCTGCGCTTTGCCGAGGCGCTCCAACGGGTGCCGCTCAGTGTGCACCACAGCCTCTTTGTGGATGAGACCTCGGTCCTCAGCACCTGGCACATCCCCGCTGCCCACCAGCTCGAGAGCTGGAGCGATGCCCGGGCCTACGATGGCACCGCCAGCATTGTGCAGCCCCTGATCGAGCCGCTCTACGGCGGTAAGACCGAGCACGAGGTGCTCGCCGCCCTGCTCGGCCAGCCCGACGCCAGGCCCTACGATCTGGTGCGCGCATACTGGGAGGCCAGCGGCCTGGCCAATGGCAGCTTCGAAGCCTTCTGGCAGAGCGCCCTGGCCAGCGGCGTAATCAATGGCACCGCCGCCCCCAGCGTGACCCCGACCCTCCAGCAGGCTCCCGTGGGCGCTGTGGCCGTTCCGGTGACCGAGGACCTGGAGATTGTCTTCCGCCCCGACCCCTCCGTGTGGGACGGCACCTATACCAACAATGGCTGGATGATGGAACTGCCCCGCCCGCTGACCAAGCTGGTCTGGGACAATGCGGCGCTTATGAGCATTGGCACCGCCTCGCGGCTGCTCGGGCTGGGCTTCAACATGGACGATTTGAAGAACCCCGACAGCGATCAGCGCCAGATCGCCCTGGAGCGGATGACCGCCGCCAATGGCACCATGGTGACCATCCGCTACGCCGGGGGCACCCTGGAATTGCCCCTCTGGCTGATGCCGGGCCACGCCGAAAACTCGATCACCGTGCATCTGGGCTTTGGGCGCCGCAATGCCGGGCGCGTCGGCGATGGCGTGGGCGTGGATGTGTATCCCGTGCGCACCAGCGCCGCGCCGTGGTTCGGCACGGGGGTGGAAGTTCGCAACGCTAACCGAACGTATCTCCTGGTCTCCACGCAGGACCACTGGACGCTGGAGGGGCGCGACATTGTGCGCGTTGGTGTCTTCGAAGAGTTCAAACGTAACCCCAAGTACATCGCCGAAGAAGTGTACATGGAGGAGTACGGCAAAAAGACGCCCGGCCCCGGCACCGACGGCTACATCTCGTTGCAGCCAGGAGTAGATTACTCCGGACGCAATGCCTGGGGCATGACAATCAACCTGAACGCCTGCATCGGCTGCAATGCCTGCGTGGTGGCCTGCCAGGCAGAGAACAACATTCCGATCGTTGGGAAGGAGCAGGTCTCCCGGGGCCGCGAAATGCACTGGATCCGCATTGACCGCTACTACGCCGGCGCGAATCTGGACAACCCTGAGACCTACATGATGCCGATGGCCTGTGTGCAGTGCGAGCAGGCCCCGTGCGAGGTGGTCTGCCCCGT
>JBDNDG010000189.1:0-8470 GCA_046719255.1 Chloroflexaceae bacterium | reverse complement strand
CCTGGAATCCACCCCAGATGCCGTTCACTTCCAGCGTCGGCCGGACCCAATTGGCTTCGAGCGGGGTGTAGCCCGCCTCGCCGAAGGTGGCGGGGATGGCCAGTTCGGCCTTGAGCGCTTCAATGTCGTAGGGCACCGCGGCGATCCGCTGGCGTTCCTCGGCACTGAGCGGGCGCACGGCGTCGTAGAAGCCCTCGACGGTGATCACGCCATCGGCGCCGCGCATTGAGTTGAGAAGCATCACCAGAGCGTGGATGGGGTTCATCACTATGCCGCCGTAGCTGCCGCTGTGCAGGTCCATACGGGGGCCAGTGACATCGATCTGCAGCGCACAGAGTCCACGCAGCCCCACCAGGAGCGCCGGCTCAGTTTCGCTGTACTGACCGCCATCGGCGTTGAGCACCATGTCGCAGGCCAGCAGATCTTTGTGCGCCGCCAGGAACGGCCCGATCTGCGGGCTGCCAATTTCCTCCTGCCCCTCGAAGAAAACCTTGACATTGATCGGCAAGGCGCCCCCGGTTCGCAGCAGCGCTTCGAGCGCCAGGAGCGGCGCCAGCATATTGCCCTTGTCATCCGAAGCGCCGCGCGCGTACACCCGACCGTCGTCGACATACGGCTCGAATGGCGGATGGGTCCACAGTTCCAGCGGATCTACCGGCTGCACATCGAAGTGGCCGTAGATCCGATCTGTTGGCTTGCCCGGAGCGTGTAGCCAGTCGGCGTAGACCACCGGGTGGCCGCCCGTGGGCAGGATCTGCGTATGCTCGAGTCCGGCGAGCGAGGCGCGCATCGCCACCCACTCAGCGGCGCGCTGCACATCGGGAGCATGGGTCGGAATGGCCGAAATGCTCGGAATGCGCAAAAACTCTACCAATTCATCCAGAAAGCGTGACTGGTGGGTGTCGAGGTACGTCTCCCAGGCAGACATAGCGTATACTACTCCTTGTGCAATCGGGCGGCGTATCAACGCCGGACGACTCGGCAGGGAATTGGGTCTCATTATAGTAGCAGATCTAACGTGAAAATAGGCCGCGCGCGGGAGGGTTTGGGAGGGCTGCGCCCTCCCAGGAATCAACCCGCCAGCGAGGAGGGTTTAGGAGGGCTGCGCCCTCCCAGGAATAGGTAGTTTTCGTTCTGGCGTTGTGCGGCGCAGCCGCATGACCGTCTCATCCGAAATGGTACAAACCCTATGCTCAACACCCTGGCCCAACCCGCAGCCGCCGATGTGACACGGCAGGCTGCCGTCGTTGCCGCTCTGACCGCCACAATCGGCGCCAATGTGCTCGCCAACAGCCTGCCGCTCAACGGGCAAACTACCGGCAACGTGGCCACCCGTTTCCCGCTGCTGATTATTCCCGCCGATTACACCTTCAGCATCTGGGGTCTGATTTACTCGGGCCTGATCGGCTACGCCGTCTACCAGGCGCTGCCGCGGCAACGCGCCAACGAGCGCCTGCGCCGCATTGCCTGGCCCTTCGTGGTCAGTTGTGCCGCCAATGTGGCCTGGTTACTGCTGTGGCACTACAACCGCTTCGGACTGACCCTGGGAGCGATGGTGGGATTGTTGCTGGCGCTGATTACCATTGATGCGCGGCTCGGCCAGATGCGCGGCCCCTGGGTCGAGCGTCTGCTTGTGCGGCTACCCTTCAGCATCTACCTGGGGTGGGTGAGTGTGGCTACAATCATCAATGTGGCAGTAAGCCTCTACGCCGCGGGCTGGGAAGGCACTCCCGCGAGCCGCGAGGCGTGGACCGCGGGGCTGCTGAGCCTGGGCACGGCCCTGGGCGCTACCCTCGGCGTGAGCCGTGGCGATCCCGTCTTCCCTACGGTGATTGCCTGGGCCTTTGCAGGGGTTGCGACCCGGCAGGCCGACACCCCCCTCGTGGCGCCCGTAGCCCGGGCCGCCGCCGCAGCGGCGCTGGTCATGGCGCCGGTGGCATGGCTGCGCGCCTATCGCCGCCGCCAGGAGCACGCCTGAGGTGAACGCGGGGAACCCGGGGTTCTCCACCCCTTGCCTGCGGGGTGGCAGGCCCTCGGCACCGTGAGGGGGTAGGAGGGCGCAGCCCTCCCGGGAAACGCCCGCCGGCGGGGAGGGTTTGGGGTGTTCCATCCCCTCCCGGCCTCCCCCCGTGGGGGGAGGAGTCCGGTTCTCTCCCCCGGCGGGGGAGGGCCAGAGAGGGCTGACTCATCCCGCGAGCCCCATTTGCAATGCGGCAGAGCGCGGCGCAGCCGCATTGCAGTGCCGGGCAAACCGATCACGCCTCGGGCACCAGTTCGCCGTCCGGTTGGGGAATGCTCAACGTTTGGGCGTGCGGCGCAGCGGGGTGCAGCGCCGTTGCCAGCACTTCATCGAGTGTTTCAACGGCCACAAATGTGAGGTCATCAAAAATCGCCCGCGGCAGGTCATCCAGATCAATCAGATTGCGCCTGGGCAGGATGATCGTCTTGATCCCCGCCCGATGGGCGCCAAGGGCCTTTTCTTTGATCCCACCGATAGGCAATACTCGTCCGCGCAGCGAGATCTCGCCGGTCATAGCCACATCGTCACGCACCAACCGGCCGGTCGCCGCCGAGGCCAGCGCCGTTGCGATGGTGATACCGGCTGAGGGACCATCCTTCGGCACGGCGCCCGCGGGCACATGCACGTGGAGGGCGTGGGTCTCGAAGAAGCGCGGATCGATGCCCAGGGCGTGTGCCCGCGCCCGGACGTAGGTGAGCGCCGCTTCGGCGCTCTCGCGCATCACCTCACCGAGTTGCCCGGTGATCTTCAACTCGGGCTTCCCCTCAACGGCGATGGCTTCCACGAAAATAATGTCGCCGCCTACCGGCGTCCAGACCAGGCCGGTCGCCACGCCTGGCTGGTCAATGCGCTCCTGAGCCTCGTTGTAGAAACGTGGGCGACCCAGGGCCTCACGCACAAAGGCCACATCAACTACCACCGGGGTCGCCGGCGATACCGGTGTGCCAGACGTTCCATCGCGCTGCTCCGACGTCGTCGCGTCCGGCGCTGCGCCCGTTGACTCCTGACCCTCCTCGGCAATCTTTCGCACCACCTTCCGCAGCACGGCGCCGATGTTGCGCTCCAGATTGCGCACGCCAGCCTCGCGGGTGTAATCGTTGATAATGGCCCGGATAGCCGCCTCCTCGACCACCACCTCGGCGGGGCGCAGCCCGTTGGCGCGCTGTTGCCGTTCGATCAGGTGACTCTGGGCGATACGCACCTTGTCGTCCTCGATGTAGCCGGAGAGTTCAATCACCTCCATCCGATCGCGCAGGGCCGGCGGCACGGTATCCCAGTTGTTGGCCGTGGCGATGAACAGCACCTTGCTCAGATCGAAAGGCAGATTCAGATAGTGATCGGTAAAAGTATGATTCTGCTCCGGGTCGAGCACTTCGAGCAAGGCCGCCGCGGGGTCGCCGCGGTAGTCACTGCCGAGCTTATCAATCTCATCGAGGAGCATGACCGGGTCGGCGGCTCCAGCACGGCGCAGTTCCTGGATGATCCGGCCCGGCTGCGAGCCGATGTAGGTGCGGCGAAAGCCACGTAACTCGGCCTCATCGCGCACACCGCCCAGACTCATGCGCACAAAACTGCGCCCGAGGGCCCGCGCGATGCTCTGGCCCAGGCTGGTCTTACCCACGCCGGGCGGCCCGACGAAGGCCAGGATCGGCTCGCGGCCCGCGCGTCCACCATCTTCACCCAGCGCCGCCCGGCGCTGCTTCACGGCCAGGTATTCGAGGATCCGCTCCTTGACCTTGTGTAGCCCGTAGTGGTCCTCATCAAGGACCTGGCGCGCATGGGCCACATCTATGGCGTGACCAGTCTGTTTACCCCAGGGCAACTCGGCGACCCATTCGAGGTAGGTGCGCACCATCTGGTACTCGGGCGAACTGGCGTTGATGCGTTCGAGACGCAGCAGTTCGCGCTCGGCCTCTTTGCGCGCCACCTCGGGCAGGTTGGCCGCGGCCAGTTTCTCGCGCAGGTCCTCGAGTTCAACCGCCTCGGGGCTATCCTCACCCAACTCTTTCTGAATGGCCCGCAACTGCTGGCGCAGGTAGAACTCCCGTTGCTGCCTGGCGGAACTCTCCTGCACTTCCTGGCGCAGCCGAGCCTGCACTTCGAGTAGGGCCAGTTGCTTGCGATAAAACTCGCGCACCCGGGTCAGCCGCTCAACCACATCGAACGTGCTCAACAGCTCCAGTCGTTCGCTGTAGGTGTAATCGGGCGAATAGCCGGTGTTGTCGGCGAGATGGCCCGGGTCATCGATCGAGCGCACATAGTTGCGGATCTCCTGGGTCACACCGGGCCGCAGGTCGAGCACCGCATCAACGGCAGCGTGGACCTCGACCATTAACTGTTCGAGTTCCGGGGTACGCTCGAACACATCGGGGCGCCGGGTAAAGCTGAAGCGCGGATAGGGCGAACTCTGGACCTCTTCACCCAGCTCCACCCGCACCAGGCCGCGCACCACAATGCCACTGGCGCCGCCGGGGAGCAACCCGGATTGCTCGATGCGCGCCTCGACGCCGACGTGGAAGAGCTGCTCGGCCAGCGGGGTGCCACTCTCAGCGTCGAGACGCCGGGGCACCAGGAGCACCAGGCGGTTGCTCTTCAGCGCCGCCTCGGCCGCAGCTTCGTTCTCGCTGTCGAGCGTCAGGCTGATAACGGTATACGGAAAGACGACCGCGCCCTCGAGCACAATCAACGGCAGCGTCTCGGGGGCAGGCCGGGTTTCGTGGATGGGTTCGTTGGCCTCACTCATACTTTAAAGCTCCTGGTTATGAAAATGGGGAAACCAGGTTTCCCCGTCCCCCTGCCCGCGGGGGGCAAGCCCCAGCACCGGGAGGGTTTGGGAGGGCGCAACCCTCCCGGGAGAGCGCCTGGCATACCTATGCTGTGCGGCGCAGCCGCGTGGGCCCCGACGTTGCGGAAAGGTGTTCCGCGCTGCAATTATTCTGGAATTGGCAGGCGGTGGTGTCAACGGCAGGAACGCGGGCGCATGCCGGTTCTAGCGTAATGTTAATGTTAATAGAGTGCTTCGCCCGGCGGCGATAGGCTGACGCTGCCCTCCCACGGCACGAAGCCCGCCCGGCCTCTCCGCCGGGCAGGGGGCCTGGAGAAACCCGGTTGCCCCTACGTTTCAGCCCTCACAGGAACATGGCCTGGCATGATACGTTGTGCGGCGCAGCCACGAGGGTGTCTGGTATAATCTTCGTCAGAGATACCCGTGCGTCGTAGCCGCACAACGTCAGAATGAAAATAACTATTTCTGGGAGGGCGTAGTCCTCCCAAACCCTCCCGCGCGCGGGCGATGTTCACGTCAGGAACGTAGCGATGCCAAAACCTATCGTCGCCATCGTTGGCCGGCCCAACGTCGGCAAATCAACCTTTTTTAACCGCCTGATCGGCGAGCGCCGGGCCATCGTCGAAGACGTGCCGGGAACAACGCGCGACCGGCTCTACGGCGCGAGTTTCTGGAACGGCCGCGACTTTACGGTGGTGGATACCGCGGGGCTTCTCTTCGGCCCCGAGGAGGTCGGCCTGCCCGAGAGCGAACTGCAACGCCGCACCCGCGAACAGGCGCGCCATGCGATTGACGAGGCCGACACGGTCATCTTTCTGGTCGACGGGCGCGAAGGGTTGACCGCCGCCGACGCCGAAGTGGCCGAGATCCTCCGCCCCATAGCCAGACGGGTGGTGCTGGCGGTCAACAAGTGTGACAACCCCGAACGCGCCCTGAACGCGGTCGAGTTTTACGCCCTCAACCTGGGCGACCCCATTCCGATGAGCGCCTTCCACGGCCTGGGCACCGGCGATGTGCTCGACCGGGTGGTTGAGACGTTTCCGCCCCTCGAGGCCGAAAGCGAAGAGACCCCTCACCTGCGCGTGGCCATCGTCGGGCGGCCCAACGTCGGCAAGTCGAGCCTGCTTAACAAGCTCATCGGCGAGGAACGCAGCGTGGTCTCGGCCGTGCCCGGAACCACCCGCGACACGATTGACACCACGATAATGTTCCACGGTGAGCCAGTGACGCTGATTGATACTGCCGGCATCCGCCGCGCCGGGCGCATCGAACGGGGCATCGAGAAGTATTCGGTGCTCCGCACCCTGCGCGCCATTGAACGCTGCGATGTGGCGCTGCTCCTGATCGATGCTACCGATGGCGTTACCGCCCAGGACACCCACATCGCCGGGATGGTGCTCGAAGCCAGAAAGGGCATTGCGCTGGTCGTGAACAAATGGGATCTGATCGCGAAGGATAGTCATACCTACACGGCCTTCGAGCGCGAGGTGCGCGAGGCCTTCAAGTTTGTTGACTACGCGCCAATTGTTTTCATTTCGGCGCTCACCGGGCAACGGGTCAGCCGGCTGTTGGAGATTGCCCGCGAGATCGGGCGCAACCGCAAGAAGCGCGTGCCCACTGCCGAGCTGAACGAGTTTCTCCGCGATGCAGTGCACGATCAGCCGCCCATGGCAACCCGGAAGGGTGCGCATTTGCGCCTCTATTATGCCGTGCAGCCCCAGGTCGATCCTCCCGTGTTTCTCTTCTTCGCCAATGATGGCTCGCTGGTCCACTGGTCCTACGCGCGCTACCTGGAGAACCGGCTGCGCGAGCGCTATGGTTTTGAAGGCACCCCGATCGTGATCGTCTTCCGCACCCGCGAGCGGAAGGAAGATTAGTGGCGCGTCCGGCGCGTCACGGGTCACGCTGAGCACAGCCGCTGCCCTGAGCGCAGTCGAAGGCGAAGGGGAAGCATCGCGACCGGGACCCTGCGCTTCGCTCAGGGTGACGTGGAACCTGCCGGATGCGCCAGTTTAGTCGTCCAGCGGCTGAAGCCGGGCCAGAATCGCCTGGCGCTGCGGCTCGAGGAAGGGCGGCAGGATCACCTTTTCGCCGAGGATCGCTTCGTCTTCATCCACCGCAAAGCCCGGCCCGTCGGTGGCGAGTTCAAACAGCACGCCGTTCGGTTCGCGGAAATAGAGGCTGCGAAACCAGTAACGGTCCACCTTGCCGCTGTTCGGAACGCGCATGGCCCGCAACCGCTCGGCCCAGGCCTCGTACTGGTCGTCGGGCATGCGGAAGGCCACGTGGTGCACCCCCCCTGCGCCCGGACGAGCCGGCGGCAGATCGGGCTGCTCGGCCACGTGCAACTCGGCGCCCGGCCCCCCCGGCCCCATAGCATACACGTACACCGTGTGGCGGGGATGCTCCGGATGGGCGTACTGCCGCTCCAGACGCATGTTCAGCACCTGCCGCAGCACCACATCGGTGGGACGCAGGTCAGGCACGCTCATGGTGATCGGCCCCAGGCCCCGGATCTGATAGGCTGACGGCACTGGACTGCGCTCCCACGGGTGCGCCTCGCCATGCGCCCCGTCGTCAATCAAGGTCAGGCGTTGCCCCTCGGGGTCCTCGAAATCCAGCCTCAGGCGCCCATCGTGTTCGACCAGCGGCCCGGCAGTGACACCAGCTTCGTTCAGATGCTCACTCCACCAGCTCAGGGCCTCCCGTCCCGCTACCCGCAGCGCCGTGCGGGTAATCGACCGCGTGCCCCGTTGCTCGGGCGGAACCGGCCAGTCGAAGAACGTCAGATCCGTGCCGGGCGTGCCCCTGGCGTCGGCGTAGAACAGATGGTAGGCGCTGACGTCGTCCTGATTAACGCTGCGTTTGACCAGGCGCATACCAAGGATGCGGGTATAAAAGCGATAATTCTCGCGGATCCGCGCCGATATGGCGGTCAGATGGTGGATGCCTTGCAGGTTCACGTCCCTCTCCTCTGGAGCCGCGCCAGCAGGCGCTCGGCTGGCCAGGTATTCACCACGCGCGCTGCGGGGGCCCAGCCACGCCGGGCCGTAAGCACGCCCAGGCGGGTCCAGCCCAGTTCGTCGGGATGGTGCGCGTCGCTGTTGATCGCCAGATCGACGCCGAGTTCGAGCGCCCGGCGCACATGGGCCGCATCCAGATCGAGCCGTTCAGGGCCGCTGTTGATCTCCAGGATGGCGCCGTGCTCAGCGGCGGCGCGGAACACCGCTTCCATATCCAGGTCGGCGCCGGGGCGCCGGTTGAGGATGCGCCCGGTCGGGTGGCCGATGATGTCAACGTGGGGGTTGGCGATCGCCCGGAGCAGTCGGGCGGTGATTTGCTCGCGTGGCTGGCGCAGGCTCACGTGGAGCGAGGCCACCACCAGGTCGAGCGAGGCCAGCGCCTCGTCGGGCAGGGCCAGACTACCATCGGGAGTTATGTCTACCTCAACCCCGTGGAGCACGCGAAACGACGAGCCTCGCGCCGCCCATTCAGCGTTGACCGCGGCCACTTCGGCGGCCTGCTCGCGCAGCCGGGCAGCGTCGAGGCCGCCGGTCAGGCCCAGATAGGCGCTGTGATCGGTGATGGCGATGTAGCGCAGCCCACGCGCGGCCGCGGCGGCGGCCATGTCGGCAATCGTTGCGCGGCCATCGCTCCAGCGGCTG